>NZ_BMPG01000003.1:0-300000 GCF_014647475.1 Halocalculus aciditolerans
TCGGACCTAGTAGTCGGAAGCGGCGGGCCTTAAGCCCATCGGCTTCCAAGGTCCGACTCGCCGAAGCGTGTTCGGCGCGACGTTCGCATCTCATCCGAGTACCAGGATACACTTAAGGACATCGTTCCAAGCTCGGTTAGACCGAGCCGGCGTCGACCCCAGCCGGAATGAGTGCGTCGGTAGCGCGGGAGTAGACCCGGCCACCTCATCGTTCGCAACTCATTCGAAGCGTGGGGAATACATAAGGCCTCCGAACCGGCCTCGTGAGAGGCGAGTCGGAGGGGATCCCCGGAATCGGATGCATGCGTCGGTAGCACGGGGTGACCCCGGCCACCTCATCGTTCGCATTTGTTCCGAGTGCCGGGCTACACTTAAGCCGCACGATGTGGATTTTCGGAGGGCCGGAGCGAGTGATACTTATTCGTCGACGTCTACGGCGGCAAGGTCGCGAGAGGAACAGATACAGTAGATAGACGTTCACACGACTGAATGGCGATATTCTGGACCTCTAGTGAGTTCCGAGACGAGTTCGTCGTGATCGATGGTTCAGAAAGCTTTCATAATTGCTGTGTCTCTCAGATAGCATGCGTCGTCGTCAGTTCCTCGCAACTGGGACAGCCCTCCTTTCGGTGTCGCTCGCCGGGTGTGCGCACCCGGCCGTCGTATTGGATATGGATGCGGCGTCGGCAGACGACATCGCGCGCGAGCGCGCGACACCTGTCGATTCGGGATCGGAAGCGTACACCGTCGTCGCCAAGGCGAGAACGAACGGTTCAGCGACCCGGAGCGGGCTGCGTGGCCTGTTTGACGACGGCGAGACGGTCCGAGTCAACGGGCAGTTCTACGACGTCGCGGAGACGCCGGTCGGGAGCAGCGAGGTGACAGTGTACGACGTCCTCGTGGATTTCAACCCTGAAAATTCGACGGCTGAGACGGGCGAGGTCCGCTACGAGGACCTGCCGCGGGTGGATCGAAACCACCTCGAGTCGGTCTTCGCGCACGACACTCACCAGGAGGGGGACGGATTCGACGTCGGCGTGGGCTACGGGCCCGCGGACGACCTCAAGGGTGAATCCGTGTTCGTCCCGACACAGCGATACGATATCCTGATTCGGGACGGGAACCGGTATCGGGTCAAGGTCGAGTCGGAGACAGCGTCGAAGACGACGTACGAGTACGAGGTGACGGAAGTAGCGTCGAGCGTCGAGGCGTATGCGGAGCAGCTCCGCGAACGATACCTGTTCGAACTCACGGAACTCACCGCGGAGGAGCGGTCGGTCGTCGAGGAAGCAATCGACGGTGGCTACTTCGACGATAGTGACGCGTTCCGCTCGGTCGTCGAGACGATTCGGTCCCACGACGGGTTAGACGTCAACGAGTCCTACGGCACGTGGCTCGTAGCGTACGAAAACACCGACTACGTCACGTACACGGAGTGGTGACAGCAGTTCGGGCGAGTCGGTTCGGAATCAAAGCCGACAACCCGACTCGGTAATGCGGTCGCAGTCCGGATTGACGACAGTGGGGACGACTCCCACCGGACGATATCGAGTCCGCTCACCCCAGACGAGATGAACGAACCCGTGCACGCTCGCCCGCCGCGCGACGCACACTACAAGCACGCCGCCGGTGGGACGACCGGCACGTCGAACCAGTCCACTGAACCCAATACGCCATTCGTCGACAGTCAAATCGGCCCGAGTACGTAGTCGAAACCGGTATGCGCAACCGGAACGAGGAGCAGCGGTACTCGCCGTGTTTCCCTCCGAATCCCACGACAACGTCGGACAAACCACCCAGAGCCGCGCACACTGCCGAACGGATTCCAGTCGACCGCGACGGATTCGACTCAGAAAACGACGCATCCGTCGACCCCCCGGGGAAACAGGGGTACCGACGGTCGACGGAAACACCCAAGTGAAAACCGGCTGTAGGAGCGTTGAGTGCCCAGAGCCGGGCACCGTTACAGACGAACCCTTGATGGGTTGAAGCCTCGGTGTGGCCGATGAGGAGCGCGGAGCCCTGCTTGTTACAGACGAACCCTTGATGGGTTGAAGCTACCGGGTATCGGGCCGCTGACGAGCACGCAAACGAGTTACAGACGAACCCTTGATGGGTTGAAGCCGCCCGTGAAGTGGCGCATCGGCGCACCGACCGAGTTACAGACGAACCCTTGATGGGTTGAAGCCCGTGGAAGGCCCGCCATGACACGACAAGAGTTAAGAGTTACAGACGAACCCTTGATGGGTTGAAGCCCGGTCTTTGTCACATCACTGCTGTCTCCCTCGTGTTACAGACGAACCCTTGATGGGTTGAAGCGCCTAAGTGCTCAGACGAGCGATTTTGTCGCAGGAGTTACAGACGAACCCTTGATGGGTTGAAGCCCGGTTCGCGCGGCCGCCGTCGCTGGCGTCGTCAAAGTTACAGACGAACCCTTGATGGGTTGAAGCGCGCAGATGCCGCTCGGCAAAAGTGACGGGAGCGTGTTACAGACGAACCCTTGATGGGTTGAAGCAACGTCTAATCCCATCGGGCCAAAGTACGTCGTCAGGTTACAGACGAACCCTTGATGGGTTGAAGCGACCGCCGCGGCATCGACGTCGATATCGACGTCTTGTTACAGACGAACCCTTGATGGGTTGAAGCCCGCTCTCGACCGGAATCTCCATCACCGCGGCCTCGTTACAGACGAACCCTTGATGGGTTGAAGCGATCTGATCCGCTCGGTAGCCGACTTTCGCCCCGCGTTACAGACGAACCCTTGATGGGTTGAATCCTTCTCGCCGCCCTTCCACGGAACGGTCTTGGTGTTACAGACGAACCCTTGATGGGTTGAAGCCCAGCAACAGCTACGTGAGTAGAAAGGAGAGGGGTGTGTCGAGTGACACGCCCGCCTCACTCAAACCAGTTAGTCGTGAGTCTCGAAGGGACTAATCCTTTTCGCGTTACAGACGAACCCTTGATGGGTTGAAGCGTCATCGATATCGTCGCCTTCGCCGGCCTCACCGTGTTACAGATGTCGTCTCGGATGAACTCGGTCGTTTTCGAACCTGCCACCGCCCGTCAGTGTACTTCCGAATCAAACGGGTCTACGAGGGGAGGAGTCAAGGTCTAGATCCGGGTGGTACGGTTAGCGGACGGTTTGGTTTCTTAGGAAGCAGACGGTCCCGGTCGGAGAAGGGACGGACTACAGACGGCGAGTTCTGACATCGGAGCGGAGCGGAAGTGGCGTCCGTCAGACACCGTCTAGCCGAACGGTGGGAGAGACAAGGATAAACGTCTCGGCGTCGATACATACTCCCAGTAGATGCCGACATGTGACGGCGGCGGGAAGAGGCCGGTGCGGTTCGAGCGCGCCGACGACGGCCTGGGCGTCGTCGTCACCGATACCGTCGAGGAGCGCTCGGTGACGGTGCACACCGACCAGCCGCCGTCGTTCGCGCCGTCGGACCCCGACTCCTTCGTCGCGCCGCTCGACGACGCCGTGACGTTCTACGCGAACGAGCTCAGCGTCGAGGGCGTGAGTTCGGTGTCGGTCTTCGACGAGCGCGGTGATCACGTCCGGGGGCTCGGAGCCGGCGGCGCGGCGTTCCCGCGCGGAACGTACTACCTGAACGTTCAGTCGGAAGTGCAACTGTACATTCGGGTGTTCGACACGGCGATAGAGACGCAAGGGGGGGATGCGGGGACTAGCCAATATATCGACGTCTCTGCCGGCGGGCCGACGCGCGTCGAGGTCGGCGCGCGGTCGCGCCACGAGCGCCCGGCGGCGACGATAACGGTGGGCGACGACCCGGAGGACGCGATGGCGGCCGTGAGCTATCTGGGGTCAGGAATGAAGGAGTGGAGCGCGGAGCGGTCGTGGCCGACGATTCGCGGCCACCCGCCCGCCATCGAGCGCGGCGGGGGGTTGCACGTCCCCGACGACCTCTCGAAGCCGGAGACCGGTGTGAGGGTGTGCGTCCCCAAGTCGCACGCGGCGGTGTACCGGGTCGCGCCGCTCGCATACTATCTCGGCGCGACCGTCGAACCTGCCGACGGCGCGGCGACCGTTCTCTGTCTCGAGAACGGCTACGAGGAGCGACTCGGAACGGGGAGAAGCGTGGAGCGTCGCGTCGACGACCTGCTCGCGCGGTGTCTCTTCCTCGACTCGCTCGTGCGTATCGGCGGCTACTACGAGTTCGAGCGCTACGAGTACGAGACGGTCGGCGGCCGCCTCCCGTTCTATCCGCCGGAGCTCTACGATGCGACGCTCAGCGAGCAGTTGATGGAGTACCTCGACGTTTCGTCGGGCGATATCGAGCCCTACCTGCCGGAGTGGCCGCTCACCGCCGTGCTCCGCGACGCCCCCGCGGACGTCGAACTCCTCCCGTATCTCGTGAACGACCTCGCCCGCGTGCACGTTACGCCGCACGGCGAGGCGACCGGGACCCCGAAATCGTCGGTCCCGCGGTCGATGATCGTGGGCGACAGCAGCACAGAATCGCCCGCGAGAACCGCCGCGCTCAGCGTCGACGCCTACGAGCGAGGGGTGGACGCCGTCATCGGGGAGCGAGCGGAGGTCGTGGTGGTTGCCGCGCCGGAGACCGTCGATCTCGTCGAGACCGTCTCGGCCGACCGCCTCGCCCAGAACCCCAGTGTCGCGTGCGTCGACGACAGAAGCCGAGCTGCCGTCGCCGACGCGCTCGAGCGCGACGCCGACGTCGTCCTCGTCGGCGTAGCCGCGTCGAACGGCACCGTCGCCTGCCGGGACGGCGGGCTCTCCCTCACCAGCCTCGACGTCGACGCGTCGACGGTGGTCTTCACCGACGGCGATGCTGTATCCGCTCGTCGAGCCGTCGACGCCGGCGCGCTCGACGCGGTCGCACTCGCGGGCGACTCCGAACGGGCCGGGCGTGTCGCCGGCTACCTCGCCGCCGGCTGCACGCACACCGACGCGGTCCGGGCCGCGGCCGCGGACGCGCCGTGGTGGCTCGCCGGCGACCCACAGCGAGTCGTCGCGTCCGACGACGAGCAGGTCTGGATGGAGCTCCGGGTCGACTCCGTCGCCCCGGACGAACACGACGTGACGTACACCCCGCTCCCGCGGAAACACCACCGGTTAGGGAGCGTCGTCTGGGTGCAGGACGACGCGATAGCGGACGTCCACAGCCTCGTCGGCGTCACCGTGTCACTGGACGCCCCCGTCAGCACCGAGACCGTCCTCGAACTCACAGCGGGCCCCGAATACCTCCTCACGCTCAACGGCGAGCGCATCCACGACCGCTCGCGCGTGACAGAAGCACTCGTGCGCGACTCCGCGGAGCGAGCGCTCGCCGAAACGGCACCGAACGACGACGGGCCTCGAGAGGAGTCCGAATGGCGGGCGGAGTGACGAGGAGACCGTGACCGCGAAGCGGACGACCGCACCCGAGCGCGCGGCCACATACCGCGATCCCCCACCCGTGCGACCGCACCACAGAAACCCGTAAACCATCCCAATGCCAAAGACACCTTCAGAATGACCAGCGGGCGACACGACACGGGGAACCCCATCACCTTCGCGCGCGCCGACGACGACCACGGCATCGTCGTCACCGACGAAATCGAAGACCACTCCCTCGCCATCCACACCGACGAACCCCCCGCCATCGCCCCCTCCGACCCCGACTCCTTCATCGCCCCCCTCGACGACGCCGTCACCTTCTACGCCAGCGAACTCGAAATCGACGAAGTCAGCTCGGTCTCCGTCTTCGACGAATACGGGAATCACCTCCGAGGAATCGGAGCCGAAACAGTGGAGTTCGAACGGGGAACGTACTATCTGAATATTCTGTCCCCGTTTGTCGGGTATATCAGGCTGTTCGAAACCGAGTTCGAGGTACGAGCTTCCAGCGGACCCGGAGGAGGGCTAGAAGTGACTGTCGCGTGTAGAGGCTCGACGCGAATCGAGGTCGGGGCGCGCTCCGAGCATTCCCAGCCAGCAGCGACGATCACCGTATCTGACGACCTACAAGACGTCGCAGAAGCCATCTCTCATCTCGGTTCTGGAATCAAAGAGTGGAGTTGCGAACGGTCGTGGCCGACCTTACGAGGGCACTCCCCAGCAGTCGAACGTGGGGCCGAGCTACACATTCCAGGTGAGGTCACTAAACCAGATACGGGAATCACAATCGAGGTCCCGAACTCACGGCTCGCCATGTATCGAGTCGCGACGCTCGCAACGTACGTAGGTGCAGAAGTCACGATAGGCGACCGCGACGAGACGACCCTTCGCCTCGAGAACGGGTACAGCGAGTCGCTCGGAGCTGGAGTCGGTGCCGAGTCGAAAATCGACGCCTTGCTCGGAAAGACGTTCTTCCTGGATTCGCTCGTACGCATCGGTGGCTACTACAACTTCGACCGATACGAATACGAGAAAGTCGGAAGCCACCTCCCGTTTTCACCACCCGAACTCTACGATGCTACTATCAGCGAGCAGTTGATGGAATACCTCGAAGTCTCTCTCAGCGATGTCGAGCGGTATCTCCCGGAATGGCCGCTGACCGCAGTTGTTCGCGACACCCCCGAAGACGTCGGTGTTCTACCGTACCTCGCAAACGACCTCGCACGAATCCACACGGTGAGAGGGGAGGACACGACGACCAAGGTTTCACCATCGATGAGTGTCGGATACACGGGCGCAGACGCTCCGGCCGGAATTGCTCAGATCCGTTCGGACTCGTATGAGCGAGGAATCGATGTGCCGATGTCGACCCAGGAGGAAGCGCGGTGCATCGTCATCGGCGCACCTGAAGCGCTGGCCTCGTCGACCGCGGTAGCTGCGAGTCAAACACCGAACGACGTCGAGATATCGATAACGAGCGTTCCACCGAGCCGAGAGGAGGTTCGGTCCGCACTCGAGAGTGTCGCCGACTGCGCCGTCGTCGGTGTTCCGGCGAACGAGGGTATTCTCACCTGCAGTAACGGTTCCCTCTCTCTCAGTGAAGTCGCCATCGAAGTATCGACGGTTCTCCTCACGAATAGCGGCCGTGAGACAGCGTCACGGGCTGTCGATGCCGGCGCACTCAACGCCGTCGCAGTTGGGGGTGACGACGCTGGCACGGGAAGGATTGCCGGGTACCTGCTCGGTGGCTGTACGCTGGCCGATTCGACGAAGCAAGCCGCCATCGAACCACAGTGGTGGTTAGTCGGAAACCCGACTCGAGCAACTATCGTTGGACCCGCCGGACCACCTGGCCGAATCGAAGTCGAATCCGTAACGCCGGACTCGCATCGAGTTGCAGAGAACTTCCGTTACGAAGGCGCACACAGATTTGGCGGGGCCGTACTGGACCGGAATAAGTCACTCCCGGACAAACACTTCCTCATCGGCACAACTATCGACCTGGATATTCCGGTAGAGACGGAGGTGATCACCAAGATGGCCGAGAAACCGGGGACTCTCCTCACGCTCAACGGTGAGCGGATTCACGATCTGTCGCGGGTGACCGAGGAGTTCGTGCGGGCGTCGGCGAGGGAGGCGGTGGCGGAGCGGACCGAGGCGGAGCGGGAGTCGCGTTAGTCGCGGCGGTGTTCGTCGAGGCGGACGGTGAGGACGGGGACGTGGGCTTGGCGGAGGACGCGTTCGGTGGTGCTGCCGAGGGCGGCGCGTTCGGGGCCGCTGCGGCCGTGGGTGGCCATGACGATGAGGTCGATGTCGTTCTCGTCGGCGTAGGCGAGGATTTCGTCGTGGGGGATGCCGGTGCGGACGGCGGTGACGGCGTCGACGTCGGCGCGTTTGGCTGCGCCTTCGATGGATTTCACGGCGGTGTCGGCGTCGACGCGGATGTCGGATTGGACGTCGGGCCAGACGGCGTCTCGGACGATGCTGCGGACGCGGGTGTCGACGACGTAGAGCGCGTGGATACGGGCGTCGTGTTGGGTGGCGAGTTCGATGGCTTGGTCGAGGTAGGGCTGGGTGCCGCCGCTGCCGTCGGTGGGGACGAGGATGTCGTCGTAGGAGAGGTCGGTGTCGGGCACACTGTAGAGTATGCGCGGACGGGGAGTTAGGGTTTTGCGTGACGGTGTCACGGAGCGGCGAAGCCAGTAGGAATAAGCCGCGTGCTCGCGGGCGATAGGGTAGTGAACGTATCGGGAGAGAACGGAGGGGGCGGCCGGGGACGGCCGGTTGGGTCGTAGATGTCGCTCCGCGTGGATTGGCGGGTGAGCGTGGCGCTGATGGGAATGGTCGTGAAGTGGCTGTGGGTGCCGTTGTGTCTGCCGCTGGCGCTCGCGCTCTACGACGGGACGGCGGTGGTGCCGTTCGCGGTGCCGATGGTGGGGGCGGCGGTCGCGGGAGCGGGGTTGGAGCGACTGACCGGGAAGCGCGAGTTGGAGGTGCGAGAGGCGTTCTTGATGGTGGCGTTGACGTGGTTGAGCGTGGCGGTGGTGGGGGCGGTGCCGTTCGTGCTGGCGGGCGTGGGGACGATTGCTGAGCCGGTGAACGCGCTGTTCGAGAGCATGAGCGGGGTGACGACGACGGGGGCGACGGTGCTCGTGGATTTCGACGCGCACTCGCGGGCGGTGTTGTTGTGGCGGTCGACGCTCCAGTGGCTGGGCGGGCTGGGGATCCTGGTGTTGGCGACGGCGGTGTTGAGTCAGCTCTCGGTCGGCGGGGCGCAGTTGATGGAGACGGAGACGCAGACGCAGGACGTCACGCGGTTGACGCCGAAGATCTCGGAGACGGCGGCGTTGCTGTGGAAGCTCTACATCGGGTTGACGGCGCTGCAGGTGGGCGTGCTCTACGCGCTGCATCTGGTCGGGTTCGCGCCGTCGATGACGGCGTTCGACGCGGTGGCGCACGCGTTCACGACGATTTCGACGAGCGGGTTCTCGCCGCGCGGGGCGAGCATCGCGGCGTTCTCGCCGGCGGTGCAGTGGGTCATCATCCCCTTCATGGTGACGGGGGCGACGAGTTTCATTCTGCTCTACGCGGTGACGCGGGGCGAGTTCTCGCGGCTCCGGGAGAGCGAGGAGTTCCGGTTCTACCTCGGGGTGCTCGCGCTCTTCACGCTGGCTATCGCGGGGATTCGCGTGCTGAACGCGCCGCCGGGAGCGGAGATAGGGGTCGAGGCGACGGCGCGGCACACGCTCTTCCAGGTGGTGTCGATAGTGACGACGACGGGGTACGCGAGCACGGACTTCAATCTCTGGACGCCGGGGGCGAAGCACCTGCTCTTCCTCTGTATGTTCATCGGCGGGATGGCGGGGAGCACGACGTGTTCGATCAAGGCGTTCCGGTGGCTCGTCGTGTTGAAGACGTTCCGTCGCGACCTCCTGGTGTCGGCGTCGCCGAGCGTCGTGAAGCCGGTTCGGCTGACGGGGAGCGTCGTCGACGAGGACACGATTCGCGACATCTACTCGTACACGCTCGTCGGGCTGGTGTGTTTCGCGGCGGGTCGATTTTCGTCGTCGTGGACACGTCTCGGTCGGGGCTCGTGGTGTCGGAGTTCGAGGCGATGAGCGCGACGGCGTCGACGTTCTTCAACATCGGCCCGGCGTTCGGGCTGGCGGGCCCGCTCGCGAGCTACGAGCCGTTCCCGCGCTCGACGAAGGTCGCGATGACGCTCATGATGTGGGTGGGGCGCATCGAAATCATCCCGGTGCTCGTGTTGTTGACGCCGTCGTACTGGCGAGGGTGAGAGAGCACGGTCGAGTCGGCTCTTGGCGACGGAATCGGGAGCGTGTAGCAAGAGGGCGTCAGTCGGGGATGGGGAAGGCGTCAGTCAGCGGAGCACGTGCGGCCGTCAGTTGGGCGTGTGGTCGCGGCCGGCGACGAGGGCGAGGACGTTGGCGGCGAAGAGAGGGACGAGCGTCAGCGGGTCGGTCGTACCGGTGAGGGTGAGGGCGAGAACGGCGAACGGGAGAGCGACCGCGCTCCAGAACGCGATGGCGCGGACTGGGCGGAGTGCGACGCGGGCGGTGCGGCTCGCGTAGCGGTCGAGGACGGTCGTGGGTTGGCGGGTCGACATCTGGCGTGTGCCTCCACTTCTGTCCAGGGACCGCGACCCCATATACCCGACAGGCCCTTGAGGTGTTTTCACGGCGAGAAAGCGCGTGAACTCGGCGAGTGAGACGTTTCGAGAGATATTTAGACGCTTTACCGAGCGTTTTGCGGTCTTCTCGTGGCTGGTGCGGGTGTGGCCGTCGATTCGGGCGCGGGTTCGGTGGGGAGGGGACGCCCACGCCGTTAATCAACTAGCGTTGAACTACTGCAACTGTGGTTGGCAACTTTTATGGGTGGGCGGCGCGGACAGGAGTGTACACCCGCCGGGGCGTCGTCCCGGACGGACAGACGGTAGCGAGAGACACGAGCAGCACCGGCTATCGGAACGACGACTACGACACTATGAGCCACGCGACCACCGACAGCGACGCGACCGTCCGGCGACTGCTGGACGACGCACGAACAGCCACCGAGATCGAGATCGAAATCGACGAGCTCGTCGAGGACGCCGAGCGCGGTCTGCCGAGCGACCCGACGCGCGAGCAGCGCTACGAGGCCGCCATCGGCGCGGCGACGGCCCGCGCGGAACGCGGCCCCGCCTACGACGACCTCGCCGCCGCGCTCCACCGACGCCAGTACGAGGAGACGCACTTCGGCGAGCCGCTCTCCGGCTTCGACCGCGATAAGGCGTATCGAGCGGCGTTCGTCGAGAACCTCCGCGAAGCCGACGAACACGGCCTCCTCGACGAGCGCATGCTCGACACCTTCGACCTCGACGCGCTCGCCGACGAGCTGGAACCGGAGCGCGACCACGACTTCGGCTACATGGCGCTCGACACCCTCCACCAGCGCTACTACCTCCGCGAGGGGCCGGACAGCGAGCCCTTAGAGCTCCCGCAGGCCTTCTGGATGCGGGTCGCGATGGGGCTCGCGCTCGAAGAGGACGACCCGCAAGCGCGCGCGGTCGAGTTCTACGGCGTCCTCTCCCGCTTCGAGTTCACGCCCTCGACGCCGACGCTCTTCCACGCGGGCACCGCCCACCCTCAGCTCTCCTCGTGCTACCTCACGACGATGGAGGACGACCTGGAGGGAATCTTCGACGGCTACAAGGGCCACGCGAAGCTCTCGAAGTGGAGCGGCGGCCTCGGGAACGACTGGACGAACGTCCGCGCCGCCGGCAGCCGCATCGAATCCACCGGCGTCGAGTCGACGGGCGTCGTCCCCTTCCTCCGTATCTCGAACGACGTCACGTCCGCCATCAATCGCTCCGGGAAGCGCCGCGGGGCCGCCGCCGCCTATCTCGCCCCGTGGCATCTCGACTACCCGGACTTCCTCGACCTCAAGCGGAACACGGGCGACGAGCGCCGCCGCACGCCGGACATGAACACCGCGGCGTGGATCCCCGACCTCTTCATGGAACGCGTCGAAGAAGGCGGCGAGTGGACGCTCTTCTCGCCGAACGAGGTGCCGGAGCTCCACGAGACCTACGGCGAGGAGTTCCGCGAGCAGTACGAGAAGTACGAGGAGAAGGCGGAGAACGGCGAACTCCGGCAGTACGAGACGCGCGACGCCGAGGCACTCTGGCGGCAGACGCTCACGCGGCTCTTCGAGACCGGCCACCCGTGGATTACGTTCAAGGACCCGTCCAACATCCGGTCGCCGCAGGACCACGAGGGCGTCGTCCACTCGTCCAATCTCTGCACGGAAATCACGCTGAACACGAGCGAGGACGAAACCGCAGTGTGCAACCTCGGGAGCGTGAACTTCGAGACGCACGTCTCTGATTCCGAGCTCGACCGCGAGCGCCTCGCGGAGACCATCGAGACGGCGATGCGGATGCTCGACAACGTCGTCGACCTCTGCTTCTACCCCACCGAAAAGGCCGAGCGCTCGAACATGCGCCATCGGCCCGTCGGCCTCGGCGTGATGGGGTTCCACGCGGCCCTGATGGCCTGCGGGATTCCGATGCGGAGCGAAGACGCCGTCGAGAAGGCGAACCGGTGGCAGGAGTTCGTCTCCTACCACGCCATCCTCGAATCCTCGAAGCTCGCGAAAGAGCGGGGGACGTACGACTCCTACGAGGGGTCGAAGTGGGACCGCGGACTCCTCCCGCAGGACACCGTCGACGTGCTGGAAGAAGAGCGGGGTCGGGAGATTCCGACGGACCGCTCGGAGTCGATGGACTGGTTCGTCGTGCGCGAGCACGTCGCCGAGCACGGGATGCGGAACTCGAACACGATGGCGGTCGCGCCGACGGCGACCGTCTCCACCATCAACGGCACGACGCCGAGCATCGAGCCGGTGTACGCGAACCTCTACGTGAAGTCGAACATGAGCGGCGATTTCACGATTCGGAACGACTACCTCGTCGACGACCTCGAAGAGCGCGGTCTCTGGGACGAGGACCTCCGCGACCGCCTGAAGTACCACGACGGCTCCGTGCAGGAGATCGACCGCGTTCCCGACGACCTCCAGGAGCTCTACCGGGGGGCGTTCGAAATCGACCCGCGCCACCAGCTCCGCCTCACGGCCCACCGGGGGACGTGGATCGACCAGTCGATTTCACATAACGTCTTCTTCCCGAGCACGGACGGGAGCCTGCTCGACGACGTCTACCGCGAAGCCTGGAAGCTCGGCGTGAAGACGACCTACTACCTGCGGACGCTCGGCGCGTCTCAGTTCGAGAAGTCCACTCTCGACATGCACGAGTACGGGAAAACCCAACATCGGGGCGACGACGCGGGAGACGGAAGCGGCGAGACCGCGGCCGACGGCGGCGAGCCGAAGGGCGAGAGCGGGGGGGACGAGCTCTGCCGGGTCGAAGACCCGACCTGTGAGGCCTGTCAATGATTCTGGATCACGACGCCGAACACGACCCGAACAAGATACTGCCCATCGACTACGACTGGGCGCGCGAGTATTACGAGGCGGGCGTGGCGAACAACTGGGTGCCCGCCGAAGTGCCGATGGGGGACGACGTCCGCCAGTGGCAGGGCGACGAGCTCAGCGACGCGGAGCGCCAGCTCGTCGAGTGGAACCTCGGGTTCTTCTCGACGGCGGAGTCCCTCACGGCGAACAACATCGTGCTCGCGCTCTACGAGTACATCACCGCGCCCGAGTGCCGGCAGTACCTCCTGCGGCAGGCCTACGAGGAGGCGATTCACACGGACACGTTCATCTACTGCTGCGATAGCCTGGGGTTCGAGCCGGACTACCTCTACGGGATGTACGACCGCATTCCGAGCATCGAGGCGAAAGACGAGTTCGTCGTCGACCTCACGCAGACCGTCGACGACGACGATTTCACCATCGAGACGGACGACGACCTCCGCGAGTTCCTCCGCGACCTCGTCGGGTTCTACGTCATCATGGAGGGCGTGTTCTTCTACGCGGGCTTCGCGATGATGCTCGGCCTAAAAAGACAAGGAAAGATGGCGGGCGTGGGCCAGCAGTTCGAGTACATCATGCGCGACGAATCCCTCCACGTCGGGTTCGGCGTGGACGTCATCAATCAGATCCGCGAGGAGCACCCGGGCGTCTGGACGGACGAGTTCGAGCAGGAGATCACGGACCTCGTTACGGAGGCCGTGGAGTTAGAGCAGATTTACGCGCGGGAGGCCTGCCCGGACGGTCTCGTCGGGATGAGCGCGGACGGCTTCGCGGACTACGTCGAGTACGTCGCGGACCGCCGCCTCGGCCAGCTCGGCATCGACGAGGCCTACGGGACGGGTAATCCGTTCCCGTGGATGAGCGAGCAGGCCGACCTGAACAAGGAGAAGAACTTCTTCGAGACGCAGGTGACGGAGTACCAGCAGGGCGGCCAGCTCGACTGGTAAGCGCTCGAAAAAGTCCGAACGTTTACGCGGTTCCGCGATGACGGACCGGACGTGCCCGCCCTGAAATACGTCCTCGCTGGCGTGTTCGCCCTCCTCCTCGTCGGCGCGGCCGTCGGCGTCGCCGACCCGTTCTACGCGCCGCCGACCGCCGAGCCCGTCGACGCGAGCGACGCACCCCGCGACATGGCTGTGGACGCCCTCGACGCGACCGCGCACGGCGACTACCGCGTCGACTGGGCCGTCTCCTGCGACGACCGTGACTGGTACGAGCGCGACGGTCAGTGCGTCTTCCAGCGCTACCACGTCGAGCACAGCGAGCGCGAGTACATCGCGGACAACGGCGCGCCGTTCGGCGGCGTCGGTCCCGACGTCTACGCCAGCGAAGCCGGGTACGCCGCGTACAACGCGTCGAGCGGCGAGCACGTCGCGTCGAGCGCGGTCCTCCTCTGGGACAATCGCGTGTTCAACAAGAGCCGAATCGCCGACGCCGTCGTCGCGCTGAACGCCACGGTCACGGAAACCCGAGGGAACGGGACGGTCGTCCTCACGGTGGAGAACGACCGCCTCGTCTACGGCATCGCGTCGAACGCCCTCCCGAACCCGGAGCGACCGCCGGACGGCTTCGAGGGCGCGCTCACGCTCCGCGTCGACGCCGAGACGGGGTGGCTCCAGCGCGTCACGACGACCACCCGCTACCCGACGGAGAACGCCACCGGCTCGACGACGTACTACTACGACCGCTGGGGGAACACGACCGTCGAGCGGCCATCTGGGGCGGACCGCGCGCCGCTCGCGTGGCTGCGCGACGCCATCAACTGGGAGTACCGACCGTAGCGGCGGTGAGATGCAGACGTGTCAGGGGGCGGCGGCGAGGGCGCGGCGGCGGTCGAGGGCTTCTTCGCGGAGGGCGGTCTGGTCGTCGGTGGGGCAGGCGAGGTCGGGGACGCTCGTGGGGTGTTCGTCGGCGTCGAGCGCGACGAAAGTGAAGAGGGAGGCGGCGGCTTCGTGGCGTTCGTTTTCGGCGGGGCGTTCGGCGTGGACGGTGACGAGGACGTCCATGCTGGTGTCGCCGGTGTCGAAGACGTAGGCGGTGACGGCGACGACGTCTCCGAGGTCGATGGGGCCGCGGAAGTCGACGTGGTCCATGGAGGCGGTGACGACCTGTTCGCGGGCGAAGCGGCGGGCGGCGATAGCGCCGGTGATGTCCATCCAGTGGAGGACGGTGCCGCCGAGGGCGCGGCCGAGGTTGTTCGTGTGGTTGGGCATGAGGATGCGCGTCGTTTCGGTGTAGGAGTCGGCGAGAGTCGTCGTGTCGTGGTCGCTAGTCGCCATTGGTCGAGGGCAGGCGCTCGCACCCGATAAAACCACTAGAGTTGAATTAAGTAAAGTGAACTTTTATGATTCGTCGGCGTCGCCGTCCCTCGTTTCCGCGAGGTGGCGGCGGGCGCGTTCGACGAAGTCCGGGGTGAGCGCGTCGAGTTCGCCCACTTGTACTTTCCAGAGGTTCGCGTAGAGGCCGTCGGCGTCGAGGAGCGCCTCGTGCGTGCCGTCCTCCACCACGCGGCCGTCGTCGAGGACGAGCACGCGGTCGGCCTGCCGCACGGTCGAGAGCCGGTGAGCGATGACGAACGCCGTGCGGTCCTCGACGAGGTCGGCGAGCGAGCGCTGGATGAGCGCCTCCGTCTCGGTGTCCACGTGACTCGTCGCCTCGTCGAGCACGAGAATCTCGGGGTCTTTCAGGATGGCGCGCGCGAGCGCGACGCGCTGGCGCTGCCCGCCCGAGAGCTTCACCCCCCTCTCGCCGACCATCGTGTCGTAGCCGTCCGGGAGGTTCTCGACGAAGATGTCCGCCTGCGCCGCCTCAGCCGCCGCCTCCACCTCGGCGCGCGTCGCGTCGAACGACCCGTACCGGATGTTTTCCGCCACCGTTCCGAAGAACAAGAAGGGGTCCTGATTCACGTATCCGACTTGCTCGCGGAGGCTCGCGAGGGTCACGTCCCGGACGTCCTGCCCGTCGACGCGAACACTCCCCGCGTCCGGGTCGTAGAGCCGATTGAGGAGTTTGAGGAGGGTGGATTTGCCCGCGCCCGTCGGCCCGACGACGCCGACCGTGCTGCCGCCCGCGACGTCGAAGGAGACGTCGCGGAGGACGGGCCGCGCCGACTCGTCCTCCCCAGTACTGTCCCGTCTGTCGCTCCGGGACGCATCGGGACGAGCCGACGCGTCAGCCGGCGAGGTATCCCCGCGATACGCGAAGTCGACGCCGTCGTATTCGACGCGGCCGTCGTCGACGTCGAGCGGTTCGGCGTCGGGGGCGTCGGTCACCGCGGGTTCGCGGGCGAGGATCTCGTCGACGCGGCGCGCCGCGGCGTTCGCGCGGCCGTAGTCGTCGACGACGCCGCCGAACTGGATGACCGGCCAGATGAACTGCTGGGCGTAGATGGTGAAGGTCACGAACTCGCCGGGAGAGAGCGACCCGGAGAGGCCGAACGGCGGGCCGCTGACGACCCAGTAGCCGCCGAGGAGGAAGACCGTCGCGAACCCGAGACCGGAGATGAGGTTGATGCCCGGGAAGAACGCGACCTGGACCTTGACGGCGCGGAGCGTCGCGTCGAGGTAGTCGCGCGCCGCCTCCCGCACCCGCCCGGCCTCGTGGGCCTCCGCGTGCTCGGTCTTCACCGTCTCGATGCCCGCGACGTTGTTCTCCAGGCGCGCGTTCAGGTCGCCGACGCGCTCGCGCACGCCGAAATACCGCGGTTCGATGACGCGGAGGAAACCGGCCGTGAACGCGCCGAGGACGAGCACCGGGACCATCGTTACCACGGTCAGCGGCGCGTTCAGGAGGAAGAGCACCGAGCCGATGCCGAAGAAGACCGCGAGCACCTCCAGCGACGAGGAGAGGCCGTCTTCGAGGAAGGCCTCGAGCTGGTCGACGTCGTTGTTCAGGACGGCCATGATGTCGCCCGTGCGGCGGCGCGCGAAGAACGCGAGGTCGAGGTCTTGGAGCGCCTCGTAGGCGTCCGTGCGCAGGCCGTACTGGACGGTCTGTGCGAACACCGTCCACGCCCACGCCTGCACCCACGAGAACAGCGCGCCGAACACCGTCGCGGCGGCGAGCAGGCCGACGACGAGTTCGACCTGCGCCCACGCGTCCGTCGGCGTCGCCGCCGCCGGCAGGAGCGGTATCGAGAACACGCGCTGTTCGAGGAAGATCGCGTCCACCGCCAGCCCGACGAGGTACGCGGGCACGAGACTCAGGAGCCGCGCCGCCACCGTCCCCGCAACGCCGGCGGCCGCCCACCCGGCGTTCGCCCGTCCGTACTCGCGGTAGAGCCCCCACATCGGGTTCGCCGTCTCGGCGGTCGCGTCCGCGTCGCTCCCGTCCGAACCCGCATCGCTTCCGACCGCGTCCCCCGCGTCGTCCGCGCTCATCTATCCCGTACTGCGTGGAGGACGCGTTTCACTATGGGGGTTCCAGCGATTCCCCGACGCGACTCTCGGGAGGGGGATAGAGACGTCCGGAGAGCGCAATACCCCTCCCGAGGAACGCTCTTGGGTGTCGCGTCCGAATCACGGGTATGGGACACGCAGTTGTGCTCACCTGTCCGCGCTGTGGCGCTGAACGAGCGGTCGAGGCCGACGGGACCGCGAGCGCGAAAGCGGGACTGCTCCAGGTCGCCACCGACCACCTCGACGACCACGCCATCCGGGAGACCAAGGCGGCGCTCACGAAGCACGCGATGGTCGGTCGCGCCGACGAGCGCGAGGTCGACGACGCGCGCTTCGGAGAGTGGCTGCCCGGCGACGCGGCGGCGGACACACCGCAGACGGCCTAATCGAGGAAGTTCCCGAGGAGGCGGTCGCCGACGGCGAGAACGATCAGGGCACCGAGGAAGTCGAAGAGCAGGTCGAACGCCGTATCCCGGGTGCCGTAGGGGACGAGAATGGGTTCGACGCCGAAGCGGTCGGCGACGGCGTGAATCGCGAACTCGATGAGTTCC
Source organism: Halocalculus aciditolerans (assembly GCF_014647475.1). NCBI lineage: Archaea > Methanobacteriati > Methanobacteriota > Halobacteria > Halobacteriales > Halobacteriaceae > Halocalculus > Halocalculus aciditolerans. Next base: position 17,805 of record NZ_BMPG01000003.1, read on the forward strand.
CAGCCGACGCCGACGACGGCGACCGCGCCGATAACGCGTGGTCGTGGGTCCCGCCCGCGGCGGCGCGCCACGACGTGCACGATACCCGCCAGCAGCGTCGCGGAATGCGTGTGCGTCACGTGGTCCCACCACCAGACGTCGTCGTACGGGCCGAGCATCCCCGCCGAGTGCGTCAACATCGCCGCGTCGGCGTACACGCGCTGCCACGGCCGAAACTCGACGCCGAACACCCGCTCGAAGAGCCCGGGGAGGAACGTCGCCGCGAACGCCAGCGCGGCGTTCACGACAGCGCCCGGGCTCCGACGGCGCGCCCCCAGCGCCAACACCCCGAGGATACCGAACCGAATACCGCGTTCGACCTCACGGGCCGCGTCCTCTCTCGACGTCACGTATCACTCGAACGGAGAACTCCCGCCGAGAAATACCTTCGCGACGTATCACCACGAACGCCACAGCCGAAGACCGACGGTGAAGCGTCGACGACGAGCGAGCGAATAGTAGTCAGTTTACTGGGTATTAGTTCTAACAGTCTGTTTCAGTATGATTCTCGGTGAGAGGAGGCGATTCACACGCCTCTGATCGAGAGTGTACTCTTCATAGGCCTCAGTTCGGCTGTATCGGATTCTTCCTCCGTCGTCGTCAAGTGGTTATCGGCGTCGGTCAATAGCGAGAGCGAACGCTGCTGTTCGGGTTTCTAGGTCGGTTTAGCGCCGTTTTCGGTGTGCCTTCGAGGTCGAGACGTAGAAATATAGTTATATAGATAGAACAGTCGTATATACTATCTGTCTATCTGTAGTTTGTGTAGTTACCGGGTGGGAGAGGGGGGACGAGGTGGAGGCGGTGGTGAGGGTCAGTCGTCGCTGGAGGCGGCGGCGGTCGTTCGCGTCCCGTCGACGTCGCCGCGTTCGCGCCAGATGAGGGTGCCGAAGACGACGAAGAGCGTTTCGAGGATGACTGCGCCGAGGATGACCCAGACCCAGATGGGGAGGCCGAAGGCGGCCTGTGCGTTCCAGGATTCGGGGGCGTACCAGGGGACGAGGAGCGCGAGGACGACGGCGAGGCCGACCCAGAAGACTTTGCGCTGGGCGGGGAGGACGTACTCGGCTTCCTGGGGTTCGCCGGGGAACTCGATGGAGTTGTACTCCAGGATGTCGCGGGCGCGTTCGGTCTCGGCGTCGCGGCCGGAGGCGTAGCTCCAGCCGACGAAGACGGCGGAGTTGAGGACGAGGCCGACGATGCCGGCGCTCAGGTCGAAGGGGATGGAGACGCCGGCGGCGTAGAGGCCGACGGCGGTCGCGCAGCCGACGAACATGCCGGCGAGCGCGGGCGTGCTCTTCACGCGGGCGGAGTAGAGGCCGAAGAGGAAGACCGGGGTGGCCTGGAGGAGGAATTCGAACTTGAGCTTCGTCCAGCTCCAGATGGTGCTGTCGGGCGTGAAGGCGATGGCGAGGGCGAGCGCGAGGAAGACGGCGAGGAAGGCGCGGCTCATCCAGATGACGCGAGCGTCGGAGGCGTCGGGGTTGACGAAGCGCTTGTAGGTGTCTTTCGCGACGGCCATGGAGAGGACCATGACGGCCGCGCCGGCGGTAGAGAGCGTCGCCATGATGACGCCGAGGGAGATGAGGGAGGGGAGGAGTTTCCCGCCGGCGGTGTTGACGTACGCGCCGAGGAGGTAGGGGACGAGCTGGTCGGCTTGGACGCCGGAGAGCCCGGGGAAGATGCCCGCGCCGAAGAGGCCGAGCCCCCAGAGGGTGATGGCGGCGAAGAAGAAGATGGGGGCCTGGAGGCGGAAGGTCGTCTTGAGGTCGGCGGCGTTGTCGATGCCGAGGTAGAACTGCTGGATGTGGAGGTAGGTGGGGAGGCCGAGGAGGACGAGGATGACGATGCTGTACCAGCCGCCCATCGTCGACGTCGAGGGGAGCGTGAGTTTCGACGGCGCGGTCTGCCAGATGGTCGTGATCTGCGCGGAGAACCCGCCGAGGGTGCCGACGAGGACGAGCATGAGGAAGAGCGCGAAGAGCATGAGCGCGCCCTGGACGGCGGCGGAGAGCGCGGTGCCGCGGAACCCGCCGAGGCCGACGTAGGCGAGGATGACGAGGCCGAAGATGACGATGACGGCCTGATAGGGGACGAGGCCGCCGGACGCGACCTCGCCGAGGTAGCCCATCGCGAAGAACTGCTCGGTGAACTGGATGAACGTCCCCCAGATCATGAAGAGGAGCGCGACGAAGGCGACCCGGGAGTCGAAGCGGTGTTCGAGGTAGTCGATGGGCGAGGTGTAGTTCCACTTCTGGCCGAGGTTGACGAGCGGCGGCGCGATGATGAGCGCGCCGATGACGCCGGCGACCATGAACTGGGGGTAGGCGAGGAACCACGCGCCCGAGCGGTAGGTCGCGGCGGAGTATCCGAGGAAGGAGTTCCCGCTGTAGGAGTCGGCGAAGATGGAGAGCGAGATGACGATGAACCCGAGCGACTTGCTCGCGGAGAAGAAGTCGTCGAGGTCAGCGCCGACGCTCTTCCGGTAGGAGTACCAGCCGATGCCGAGCATCACCGCGAGCGCGACGGCGGTGAGCGCGACGATGTACCAGCCGAGGGAGACGGTCTGTGGTTCCATAACTAGCTCTCTCTGTGCGTCGCTGTCGGTTCCGTGGCTATCGAGCCCGTGGGGTGTGCCATTCCGTATCCCTCATCATCGTTCTGGGATAAAAACGCTGTGGTGTACTGCCACACGACGCGGTACCACGGACCGCGGGAGCGGTCAAAGCGGAACGCGCAGAGGAAGACGGCGAGCGCGGCCAGAGCGGGGCAGCACGGCGAAAGCGGTGAGAGCGGAGCAGCGCGAGGAGTCCGAAGCGCGAGGAGGCCGGGGGAGAACGAGAGTCGGGCGGTGGGGTTATTGGTCGTCGAGGAGGTCGCGGGCGTCGGCTTCGGGGAGGGGGTTGCCGCGTGCTTCGGCGGCGTCGCGGATGCGGTCGAGCGCGGCGGCGACGGCGTCCTCGGTGGGGTCGACGCCGGCGTCGCGGAGGAGGGCGCGGACGGCACCGCGGCCGGTGTCGGTGCCGAATCGGAGGTCGCGGGTCGCGCCGTAAGTGGCGGGGTCGAAGGGTTCGTAGGTGCCGGGGTCGTCGAGCATGGCGGCGGTGTGCATGCCGCTCTCGTGGCGGTAGGCGCGCTCGCCGAGGACGGGTTTCGCGGGCGGGATGTCGACGCCGAGGGCGTCGTGGACGGCGCGTCCGGCGGGGGCGAGTTCGTCGAGGGCGAGCGCGAGGTCGTCGCCGCGTTCGCGGAGGAGGACGGCGACTTCTTCGAGGGGGGCGTTCCCGGCGCGTTCGCCGATACCGCCGACGGTGGCGTCGACGCGGGTCGCGCCGGCGTCGACGCCGGCGGCGGCGTTCGCGGTGGCGACGCCCATGTCGTCGTGGGTGTGGACGGCGACCGCGGCGTCGTGGCCGACGGCGTCGGCGACGACACCGACGGTCTCCTCGACGCAGGAGGGCGTGCCCGCGCCGGTGGTGTCGGCGAGGGTGACGTGGGACGCGCCGGCGTCGACGGCGGCGCGCGCGACGTCGGGGAGGAAGTCGTGGTCGGCGCGCATCGCGTCCATCAGCGTCACGCCGACGTGGACGCCGCCGTCGAGCGCGCGTGCGACGTTCTCGACGAGCATCTCGCGGGCTTCCGCGCGCGTCTTTCCGAGGGCGTGTTCGAGCTGGCGGTCGGAGGTGCTGACGATGACTTCGACCTCGTCGGGGTCGACGGCGAGCGCGGCGTCGACGTCGCCGGGGACGGCGCGGGCGAGCGCGGCGGTGCGGAGGCCGCGGTCGTCGGCGTGCCGGAACCACTCCTCGCGGGCGTGCGCTCGCGGGAAGGAGACTTCGACGCAGTCGACGCCGAGGTCGGCGAGCCGGTCGAGGACGCGGCGGCCCGCGTCGGCCGAGATCTCCAGGCCGGGGACCTGCGAGCCCTCGCGGAGCGTGAGGTCCTTGAACGCGACCATCAGTCGTCCCCTCCTTCGGCGGCGAGCGTCTCCTGCTCTTCGTCCGAGAGGAGCCAGTCGCGGAGGATTTCTTCCGTGTGTTCGCCGATGTCGGGCGGGTCGCGGTACTGTTCGGGGCCGAAGCGCTCGCCGGAGACGGGGGCCATGACGGTCTGTTCGGGGACGGACTCGCCGTCGTGGGTGGCGTGGAAGCGCGCGAGGGAGCCGGCGGCGTCGAGGCCGGGGTCGTCGGCGAGGTCGGAGGGGTCGTTGACGGGTGCGGCGGGCACGCCGGCGTCGGCGAGCGCGTCGAAGAGCGCCGCGCGGTCGCCGCCGCGGAGGCGCTCTTGGACCGTTTCGAGGAGCGCCTGTTTGTTCGCTCGGCGGTCGGCGGCGGTGGCGAACCGCTCGTCGTCGCGGAGCCCGCGGAGGTCGGCGGCGTCGCAGAACGCCTCCCAGTGGCGGTCGTTCGTCACGCCGACGAAGAGCCAGCCGGCGTCCGTCTCGAAGACGTCGTAGAGCCCCCAGCTCGGGTGGGACGCGCCGAGGGGTTCGGGGTCGTCGCCGAATCGGTCGGCGTAGGTGAGCCAGTACCCCATCCAGTGGGCGGCGGATTCGAAGAGCGTGCCGTCGACGCGCTGGCCCTCGCCGGTGCGGTCGCGCTCGCGGAGGGCGACCATGACGCCGAGGACGCCGTAGATGGCCGCGCCCATGTCGGCGATGGAGGTGCCGACGCGGACGGGCTGGCGGCCGGGTTCGCCGGTGACGCTCATCAACCCGGACATCGCTTCGGCGACGACGTCCATGCCGGCGTAGTCGCCGTACGGGCCCTCTTGAAAGCCCTTGATGGAGAGGTAGATGAGTTCGGGGTTGCGCTCGCGGAGCGTCTCCGCGCCGATACCGAGGCGTTCGGGCGTGCCGCGGCCGAGGTTCTCGACGAAGACGTCTGCGGCGTCGACGAGGTCGTAGAGCGCGTCGATGTCGTCGTCGTCCTTGAGGTCGAGGGCGATGGAGCGCTTGTTGCGGTTGATGGCGTCGAAGATGGCGTCGCCGGTGTCGCCGGACGACCGGATGGAGTCGCCGCCGTCGGGGCGTTCGATCTTGACGACTTCCGCGCCGAGGTCGGCGAGGACGGACGCCGCGAACGGCCCGGCGACGATGTTTCCGAGTTCGAGGACGCGGAGGTCGCTGAGCGGGCCGTTCCGCTCCGCTCCCGCCGCTGGCTGGCGTGAGTCAGTCACACCCCCGTCTCGGGGAGCGCCGGGCATAAACGCTCGGGAACCACACCACGTCGGCCCGAACATCCCCATCGTTCACGATGAGTGAACGCATAGGGGGGGGCGACGGAGCGGCACTCTGTGTGAACGCTACTCATTCTCGGTACCGGTGGCGCGCCGTCGCCGCGGCGCGCGGCAGACAGTTCACTCATAGTGGACTTTATGTGGTGTCACGCGCGAGTGCGTGGCATGGAATCAGGGTCGAATCGAACGGTCGGAGCGGTGGAGACGGCGTTCGCGGTCGTGCGGGAGCTCGAAGCGCGGGGGCCGTGCGGCGTGACGGCGCTCGCGGACGCGATGGACCTCCCGAAGAGCACGGTGCACAAACACCTCGCGACGCTCGTCGACGAGGGGTACGTGCGACGGCGCGACGGCCGGTACCGCGTCGGCTTCAAGTTCCTCCAGCACGGCGGCGTCGTCCGCGACCGCTGCCGGCTCTACACGTTCGGCCGGCCGAAGGTCGAATCGCTCGTCGACGACGTGAGCGAGATGGTCATCCTCTCCATCCGCGAGGGCGACCGCGGCGTCTTCCTCTTCCGGTCGAACGACCGCTACAACCTCAAGGAGTCGCTGCCGATGGGCGCGCGCTTCAACCTCCACTCGAACGGCGCGGGGAAGGCGATGCTCGCCGCGTCGAGCGACGCGTTCGTCCGCGACCTCGCCGACGCCGGCCTCCCCGCGGAAACTCCGGAGACCATCACTGACCCGGACGTCCTCTTCGCGGAAGTCGAGCGCGTGCGAGAAGCCGGCTACGCGCTCAACCACGGCGAGCGAGACAGCGGCGTGCAGGCCGTCAGCGCGCCCATCCGGGACGCCGCGACCGGCGACGTCGGCGCGATCAGCATCTCCGTCCCGAGCGGCTCGCCCGCCGTCGACCACCTCGACGGAGAGTACGCCGAAGCCGTCCAGCGCGCCGCCAGCGAACTCACTCTCCAGCTCGAACACAGCTGAGTCGTCCACGATGGGTGAACGGAATCCGGCAGAAGCCGGCCCGTCAATTACGCGAGTAGGCCTGTAAAGGAGTAGTGAGTGAGGCGAGCTCTCACCGAGTTCGCGAAACGCCCGGCAGTGAAGAATCCTCTACTGAGCAGAATACTCTGATTTGTGACCTTAACGCCGGTCAGGAGATGGCACTCCGCCTGTTTCTCGCGCCTTATACGCCTTCAGTCGTCGAGAAGCGGCGATTCGCCCGGCGTATCGAAAGAGCGCCAGATGCGTCGAGTTTCCCTTTTATAGCCGCCTACAGTCGGTTTCTTCCGGTTTCCTCCGTATAGAGTCCGACGTTGAACTCTCCGGTCAGGATTCACTTCCTATCACATGTCGTTCTTGTTCCGCTGGGCGTCCTCGGGGCGGTCGGCGCTCGCGCTCGTGGCCCCGCGTGACCGGCGTGTCGGCCGCTCAGATGAGAGATAGTGTCAGCGGGTGGTCGCCGGAGTGCTCCGTACTCGGGCGGCGAGTCGCGGCGGGGTTCGAAAGACCGACCTTCGCGGGCGGCGAAGACCGGGTATGGATCTGTCGTCACTGCCGTCGCGGCCGCTCGCGGGGAGCGAGGTCGCGGCGCTCGGGGAGTCGGACGCGTTCGTCGCGGTGCGGCCGGTGGACCGCTTCGAGTTCGAGGCCGTGGAGGAGACGCTCGTCGTCGGCGTCGTGCTCGTCACGGAGCGCGGCGCGCGAGCGGCGCACTTCTCGCCGGCCGACGGCTGGCGCGTCGTCTACCGCGAGGACGTCGAGGGCGTCGAGGGCCTCGCGGACGTCTCGGAGGCGACAATCGGGGAGGCGCAGCGCGAGCTCCGCTCGCTGACGGACGAACTGGAGAGCGAGCGCGGGTTCGGGAGCCGGCTCGTCGACGCCTACGAGAGCGAGCAGAATTAGAAGGGGAGGGCGTCGCGGACGCGGGCGAGGACGGAGCGGTCGTCGAGCGTGCTGGGGTCGGCGAGGCCGAGTTCGACGGCGAGCGCGTCGAGTTCGTCGTCGCCGAAGCGGTGGTCGTCGCGGGCGTCGGCGAGCCACGCGCGCCACTCGTCGGCCGTTTTGACGCCGGCGGAGTCGTCCCACTGGTCGGCGAGCGCGTCAGTATTAGTAAAGGGGATGTCCATGCCGCTGTCGCCCCAGTAGAGCGGGGAGAGGAGGAAGTCGTACTCGTCGTGATCGAGGGGGCGGAACCGGTAGGGGTAGCCGTCGTAGGCGAAGACGTCGTCGGGCGTCACGGTCTCCCCCGTCGGCAGGTCGAGCGTCGCAGTCACGGCTCGTTCTTGGGGCCGAACGCACTTGAGGGATGCGCGAACCGGGATGAGTCAGTCGAGGAGGTCGGCGGCGACGCCGCGGAGGACGTCGTAGCCGGTTTCGAGGTCGTCGAGGGCGACGTGTTCGTCGTAGGTGTGGGCCTGCGCGAGGTTCCCCGGCCCCCACGTGACCGCCTCGACGTCGGCGTCGTTGACGAGGTTGCGGACGTCGGTCGCGGCCTCGATGCCCCACGGGTCGGGGCGGCGGCCGGTCGCGGCGGCCACGCGGTCGCGGACGAGTTCGGCGAGGGCGCAGTCGACGGGGACGCGTGCGGGCTCGTAGCGCTGTATCTCCGCGACGGAGACGGGGACGTCGAGGTCGGCGGCGAGGTCGTCGACCTCCGCGCGGACAGTCGAAATGGATTCGCCGGGGAGGACGCGGCGGTCGAGGACGACCGTCGCGTTTTCGGGGAGGACGCCGAGGTTGCCGTCGAGGCCGGCGGCGTACCGCGTGATGTTGGCGTACGCCGTCCCGACGAGGTCGTCCGCGCGCTCGCGGAGGGCCGCGTCGTAGGTCTCGATGGCGTCGACGAGCGCGCGAGCGGCGAGCACGGCGTTCCGGCCCTGGTCGGGGCGGCTGGCGTGCGAGGGGTCGCCGTGGACGGTGAGTTCGTAGCAGACGAGGCCTTTCGCGCTCGTGGCGACGCGGAAGTCCGTGGGTTCGAGGACGAGGCCGTAGTCGCCGGTGTAGCCGGCGTCGAGGAGGGATTCCGTGCCGGGTTCGCCGGTCTCTTCGCCCATCGCGGCGTGGAAGACGACGCTGCCGCCGCGGGTGTCGGCGTCGATGGCGTCGCGGAGGTCGCGGAGCGCGAGCATCGCGAGCGCGAGGTTGCCCTTCATGTCGGCGCTCCCGCGGCCGTAGAGCCGACCGTCCTCGACGACGCCGGCGTAGGGGTCGTGCGTCCACTCGGCCTCGTCGCCGGCGGGAACGACGTCGAGGTGGCCGTTCAGCACGAGCGTCGGTCCGTCGGGGTCGCCGACGCGCGCGCCGACGCTCGGCCGGCCGGGGTCGCCGACCAGTTCGGCGTCGATGTCCTCGCTCTCGAGCCAGTCGCGGACGAACCGCGCGCACTCGCCCTCCTCGCCGGGCGGGTTCTCGGAGTCCAGTCGGACGAGGTCGCGGGCGAGCGCGACGAGTTCCTCCCGAGCGTCGGTGTCCATACGGAGAGCATGAGGCGAGGCGGACGTAACTCCACGGATACCGCGCGGGTGGGGAGAAGCGGCAAACACCGGAGGGACACCGCGACCTATGCCGCTCGCGGCCGAGGAGTGAGGTATGTCGGACAGGGATGGGTGGACGCCGGCGGCGATGGCGTCGCAGTCGGGGCGAACAGTCGTCGTGACGGGCGCGAACAGCGGCCTCGGCTTCGAGGCGACGGAGGTGTTCGCCGCGAAGGGCGCGCACGTCGTGATGGCGTGCCGGAGCGCGGAGCGCGGCGCGGACGCGAGGCGGGAGATCGAGCGCGGTCTTCCGGGGGCGTCGCTCACGGTGCGCGAACTCGACCTCGGCGACCTCGACTCGGTCGCGTCGTTCGCCGAGTGGTTCGAGTCGACGTACGACGCGCTGCACGTGCTCTGTAACAACGCGGGCGTGATGGCGATTCCGCGCTCGGAGACGACGGACGGGTTCGAGACGCAGTTCGGCGTGAACCACCTCGGGCACTTCGCGCTCACCGCGCGCCTCCTCCCCTCGTTGAAGCGGACGACGGGAGAGGCGCGCGTCGTGACGCAGTCGAGCGCGCTCCACGAGAACGGCGAAATCGACTTCGACGACCTGCAGGGCGAGGCGTCCTACGATAAGTGGGCGGCGTACGGGCGGTCGAAGCTCGCGAACCTCCTCTTCGCGTACGAGCTCGACCGGCGGCTGCGCGCGGCGTCGGCGAGCGTGACGAGCGTCGCCTGCCACCCGGGCTACGCGTCGACGAACCTCCAGCGCCGCGGCCCCGAGGCGGAGGGGAGTCGCGTCCGCGCGCTCCTGATGCGGGCCGCGAACGCCGTGCTCGCGCAGAGCGCGGAGCGGGGCGCGTGGCCGCTGCTCTACGCCGCGACGGACCCGGACATCGACGGCGGCGAGTACGTCGGGCCGGGCGGCTTCCGGAACATGCGCGGCCGCCCCGACGTCCAGGCGTCGAGCGAGCGCTCCGAGGACGAGGCGACCGCCCGCCGCCTCTGGTCGGTCTCCGAGGCCCTCACCGGCGTCGCCGTCGACCTCCCCGATCCGGACTAGATACCGACGTTTCCCCTCGCGACCGGGGGACGAACCCACCGCAGGGAACGTCGAATGATTGATGTGTCCATAAGTATTCTATTCCGACAATTAACGTAGGTGAAAGATAATGAGTGGGTACGCGGCTTCCGAACCGGCGCTGATACGGAAGGCGTGTAACTGACAATGTCTAGTGAAAGCCGACGCCTGTCCGCAACCGTGGACGGGCCGACCCCGTCCGAGTCCAGCATCGCAACCACCCTCTTCGCGACCGGGAAACGCGCGAAAGACGCGTTCGTCTACAGCTCCGCGTACCTCGCCGTCATCACGATGATCGAGGTCGCGCTCGCCTCCGTCGCGCTCTCCGTCCCCTTCACGCCCGCCGTCGCCGTCGGCGGCCTCGTCACGTTCGCCATCTACGCCCACGACCGCGTCGCCGACGCCGACACCGACGCCGTCTCGAACCCAGACCAGGCCGCGTTCGTCCGCCGCCACCAGAACGTCCTCTACAACCTCGCGTCCGCCGCCTACGGCCTCGCCGTCGCCGTCTCCATCCTCGGCGGCCCGCTCGCCCTCGCCACCACGCTCATGCCCGGCGTCTTCGCGCTCCTCTACTCCACGGACGTCCTCGGCGGCCTCGGCACGCCCGTGAAACGCCTCAAGGACGTCCTCCTCGTCAACACCGTCGTCGTCTCCCTCGCGTGGGCCGTCCTCCTCACCTTCCTCCCGCTCGCGTTCGCCGACGCCGCCTTCAGCCCTGCCGTCGCCGTCGTCTTCGCCTACTTCTTCCTCGCCACCTTCGTCAACGTCGAAATCCCGAACGTCCGCGACATCGAGGGCGACATCGCCATCGGCGTCCGCACCCTCCCCACCGTCCTCGGCGTCTCCCGCACCCGTAAGCTCCTCTACGCCGTCAACCTCGTCATGGCCGGCCTCGTCGCGTTCGCGCTCGTCTCCGGCTTCTTCGTCACCGGCATCGTCGCCGCGTTCCTCGTCAGCCTCGCCTACACCATCGGCGTCACCGCGTTCCTCGGCCGAACGACCGACGACGGCCGCCTCACCGCGTACGCCGAGTTCAAATCTATCGTCGCCGCCGCTGCCCTCGTCGTCGTCGCTCTCTGAACACGCGACGACGAATTAGACGATACATCCGTTATAGACCAGCAGACACGTCATCTGAGTGAACGGAATTCGGATGTCCCGGCGGATGTTTCATATACACCCAGCCGATTGTAACGAGTATTGCCCCCCGGGATACTGCTACTCGTCGCGCTCTTCGCCTCCATCGCCGTCGGGACGACGGCGACGTTTCTCGCGTGGCGCGAGCGGCCGGAGCCGGGCGCGCTCCCCCTCGCCGGACTCCTCGCCGGGCAGAGCTGGTGGTCCACCTGCCTCGTCTTCCAAGTGCAGGCCGCGACGCTCGACGCGAAGCTCCTCTGGCTCCACCTCTCCTGGGTCGGTATCGCCGCTATCCCCGTCGCGTGGCTCCTCTTCGCCCTCGAATACACCGGCCACGACGAGTACACCAGCCCGCGGGTCGTCGCCCTCGTCTCCGTCGTTCCCGCCGTCACCGCCGTACTCGCGCTGACCGGGAACTACCACACCCTCCTCTACACGGACGTCTCCGTCGTCCAGCAGGGCGAGCTCACCCGGCTCGCGCGCACCCCGGGCGTCTGGTACTGGGTCGCCGGCGGCTACACCTACATCCTCGGCCTGCTCGGCGTCATCCCCCTCCTCGGACTCGTGACGAGCGACGCGACGACGTTCCGCGGGCAGAGCGCCGCGCTCCTCGTCGGCCTCGTCGTCCCGTGGGCGACGAACGCCCTCTACCTCGCCGGCGTCCTCCCCACCGGCGGCCTCGACCCGACGCCCATCGCCTTCGCCATCTCCGGCGTCACCTACCTCGGCGCGCTCACGCGCTTTCGCCTCCTCGGCACCAGCCCCGCGCCGAACAAACGCGCGCGCCGCGTCGTCTTCGACCGCATGCAGGCCGGCGCAATCGTCGTCGACAACCACGACTACGTCGTCGACATGAACGACAGCGCCGCCGCGCTGCTCGGCGTGAATCCCCGGGAGGCGCTCGGCACGCCCGCCGCGGCGCTCCTCGCAGACTACGACCGCATCCCGGAGCGGGGCTCCCTCCAGGGCTACCTCACCATCGACGGGCAGGCCTACGACGTCACCGTCACCAGCATCGAGAACGCCCGGGGGAGCGGCATCGGCCGCGTCGTCACCTTCCACGACGTCAGCCAGTACCTCCGACAGCAGGAGCGCCTGAAAGTCCTCAACCGCGCGCTCCGCCACAACGTCCGCACGGAGACGAACCTCATCCACGGCTACGTCGACCGCCTCGACGGCGACCCCGAGGACCGACAGACCGTCAAAGACCACGTGTTCCGCATCGCCGAGATCAGCGACAAGGCGCGCGAAGCCATCGACGTCTTCGACGAGGCGCGCGACGGCCGCGACGCCGCCAGCCTCGACGCGCTCCTCGCGAGCGCCGTGGCGACCGTCCGCGACGACCACCCGGACGTCGCAGTCGAGTACGAGACGCCGGACGACGACGCGCCGGTCGCCGTCATCCTCGATACGGCGTTCACGAACGTCGTCGAGAACGCCGCGGAGCACAACACGAGCGACCACCCGTGCGTCCGTGTCACCGCCGAGTGCGACGGCGACTGGGTGCACGTCCGCGTCGCCGACAACGGCCCCGGCATCGACGACTACGAGCGCGCCGTCCTCGAAGAGGGCGACGAGACGCCGCTCCGCCACGGCAGCGGCCTCGGCCTCTGGATCGCGAAGTGGGGCATCGACATCGCCGGCGGCGACGTCGCGTTCACCGAAGGCGACGACGGCGGCGCAGTCGTGACAATCGACGTGCCCGTGATGGAGCGCCCGTGACGGAGCGTCCGTGCGGAGCGCGGTTAGCCGGCGCGTGTGAACCAGTACGCGTACGCGGGCGGACGAGAGGTCGACGACAGCGAATTAGTCGAGGTCGAGTCGCCAGAACGCGGGGAGGGCGACGAGAACGATGCCGGCTTCGAGGGCTGCGGCGGCGAGGAACGCGGGGCCGTAGCCGGCGGCGGCGGTGACGGCGCTGCCGACGAGGAAGCCGGCGAGGAAGCCGAGGTTGCCGAAGACGTTGAAGCCGCCCATGGCGACGCCGCGGTCGGTCTCGCCGGCGAGGTCGGAGACGAGCGCCATCGTGGCGGGGGAGACGAGCGCGCCGAAGACGCCGAGGACGACCATCGCCGCGCCGGCGAGGAAGAGCGTGGGGGCGAGGTAGACGGCGAGGACGGCCGCGCCGTAGCAGAGCGAGCCGGCGGCGACGAGGGGTTTCCGGCCGATGCGGTCGGAGAGCACGCCGAGGGGGTATTGGAGGAGTGCGAACGGCGCGAAGAAGAGGCCGAGCATGAGGCCCGCGCCGCCGGCGTCGAGGGCGAAGGTGTCGCGGAAGTAGACGGTTCCGACGAGCGCGAAGAAGCCGGCGGTGAGGCGGTCCATGAAGCCGAACGCGTAGGGGAAGCCGAGCGCGGGCGTCTCGCGGAGGCGGCGCGCGGCGTCGCGGAGGCCGGCGGCGGTGCGGTCGGGCGCGCGGTCGTCGACGCGCACCGCGAGGAGGCCGGCGCAGAGGAGCGCGCCGCCCGCGACCCAGAGCGGGACGGCCGGACCGATTTCGGTGAGCTGGCCGCCCACGGGCGCGCCGAGCGCGGTGCCGAGGCCGATGGCGATGCCGGCCGCGCCCATGTTCTTCCCGTGGCCGCCGCCGAGGTCCATGAGCATCGTCATCGCGAGCGAGAACGCGGCGATAGTGAACGCGCCCTGGAGGAAGCGGACGACGAGCACCGTCGCGAAAGCGGTGTCGCCGCGGACGCCGAGCGCGGCGAGGACGAGGTAGCCGAGCGCACCCCCGACTGCGCCCGCGGCGATGTAGGGCGCGCGCCGGCCGGTGCGGTCGCTGAGCGCGCCCCAGACGCCGGCGAAGAGCACGAACCCGAGGAATTCGGCGGCGAGGAACCACGTGCTCGGGTCGAGGTCGCCCGCGCCGCCGAGCGCGGTGACGAGGTCCGTGACGCCCGGGTAGAGGAGGACTTGCGCGAAGAGAACGACGAAGACGACGAGCGCGAGTCGCGCGCGGTCGCGGGCCGCCGCGGGTGACTCGGTGGCCGTCGCGGTCATCACTCGGAGGTATCGCGCCGCGAGGATTAGGTGTTGTGGAACGCGGAGTCGGGGTTAGTCGGCGCTGGCGTGTCGCGCGTCCCGGGCGAGGAGGCAGAGGGCGAGCGCGACGAGGACGAGGAGGAGGCTCCAGCCGACTCGCCAGCCGGCGGCGGTGGCGAGCGCGCCGACGGCGACGCTGCCGGACGCGCCGAGGACGCCGTAGGCCGAGCGGACCGCGCCGTAGCCGCTCGTCCGGCCGTCCTCGCCGAGCGCGGCCATGACTTTCGCGCCGACGACGCCGCCCCAGGTCATCCCGAGGCCGACGAGGACGACGCCGGCGAGGAGGGCGAGCGGCGTGGCGGCGAGCACGGTGACGGCGACGCCGACGCCGAGGAGCACGACGGTCGCGGCGAGGACGCGGTCGGTGCCGACGGTATCGGCGAGGCGGCCGGCGACGGGCATGCCGAGAATCCAGACGGCGAACGCGAGGCTGAACCGGGCGTTCGCGGCGGCCGGCGAGAGGCCGTGGGCGGCCTGAAGGTACGCGGGGAGGAAGGAGGTGATGGACTGAAAGCAGAAGGCGAGGCAGGCGGCGAAGAGGACGACGCGGCGGACGCGCGGGTCGAAGAACACGCGGCCGAGGGCGGCGCGGAGTTCGGCGCGGCCGGAGGACGCGGGGGACGCGGCCGTCTCGCTCGGCGCGGGGAGGGCGAGGCGGCAGCCCACGGCGGCGGCGAGCGCGAGGGCGACGCCGAGGAGCGGCGTGGCGCGCCACCCCCAGGCGGCCGTGACGGCGGTGACGGCGAGCGGGACGACGACGCCGGCGGCGTCGCCGCCGGAGATGTGGAGGCCGAGCGCGCTCCCGACGTTCTCGTTCGTCTCGGCGAGGAGCGCGGCCGCTGCGGGGAAGTAGAGCCCGGGGCCGACGCCGAGCGCGACGACGGCCGCGCCGAACGCGAGCGCGGACGGCGCGGCGGCGAGCAGGCCGGACGCGACGGCGGTGACGAGGAGGCCGGAGACGACGAGCGTCCGCGCGCCGTGCCGCGCGGCGAGCACGCCGGCGGGGAGTTGGACGAGCGCGTACGAGAGCCACATCCCCGTGAGGGCGAGGCCGAGCGCGCCCGGCGTCGTCTCGAACGCCGCCACGGCTTCGGGGACGAGCGGGCTGACGAGGAGGCGCGCGGCCATCGCCGCGAAGAACGCCCCCATCAGCGTGAGGAGGACGCGCCGACCCTGGTTCACGCGTCTACTCGAACGGGGCGAGCGCTAAAAGCCCGCGGAAACGGCGAGCGCTACTCGGAGACCTTGACGACCTGTTTGCCGATGTTGTCGCCGGCGAAGAGCCCGAGGAAGGCGTCGGGGGCGTTTTCGAGGCCGTCGACGATGCTCTCGCGGTGGTGGAGTTCGCCGGTGGCGACCCACTCGCCGAGCTGTTCGCTCGCCTGCCCGAATCGGGTGGCGTAGTCGCCGACGAGGAGGCCCTGGACTTTCGCGCGCGGCGCGATGAGCTGCGGGAGTTTCCGCGGCCCCGTGGGGACGCCTTCGTCGTTGTAGTGGGCGATCTGCCCGCAGACGGCGACGCGGGCGTCCACGTTGAGCTCGGTGAAGACGGCGTCCGTGATGGGGCCGCCGACGTTGTCGAAGTAGACGTCGACGCCGCCGGGCGCGGCGTCGTCGAGCGCCGCGCGATAGTCGTCAACGTCCTTGTAGTTTATCGCGGCGTCGAATCCGAGGTCCTCGGTGAGCCAGTCGGTCTTCTCGTCGCTCCCCGCGAAGCCGACGACGCGACAGCCGTTGAGCGACGCGATCTGGCCGACGACGGAGCCGACCGCGCCCGCCGCGCCGGAGACGACGACCGTGTCGCCGGGCTTCGGTTCGCCGACGTCGAGCAGGCCGAAGTACGCCGTGCGGCCCGGCATCCCGAGCACGCCGAGGTAGGCGGGGAGGCCGCCGACGTCGGGGTCGACGGGCGCGGTGTCGTCCGCGTCGAGCACGCAGTAGTCCGCCCACGCGCCGTTCCCGGTGACGAAGTCGCCCTCGTCGTAGCGCTCGCTCTCGGACTCGACGACCTCGCCGACGACGCCGCCCTCGAGCGTGTCGCCGACGTCCCACGGCTCCGCGTAGGATTCGACGTCCCGCATCCGCCCGCGCATGTAGGGGTCGACGGAGAGGTAACGCACGCGCACCAGCACGTCGCCGGGGTCGGGCTCGGGAACCTCGCTCTCGCGGAGTTCGAAGCAGTCCAGGTCCGGTTCGCCCTCGGGGCGCTCGACGAAGTACCACTCGCGGTTCGAATCTCGCATACCCCCGCTTCACGCGCCCGCCCCCATAACGTTCCGCCTCCGGCACGCACCTCCCGAACCTGATGAACTCCCTCGACGTTTACGCGGCGTCGCCGTCAGAGTTCGCGCATGATGTACCGCTCGACGTCGGCGGCGAGGTCCGCGTCGAACGTCCAGAAGCCGTCCCAGAGCCCCGGGTCGTCCTCCAGCGCGAGGAGCGCGACCGGGCCGACCGCCGCGCCGTCCGGTGACGGGACGGAGGCGTCGCGCTGTCCCGCCGCGCTCGCGGACGCGTCAGGTTCCTCGTCCGGGCGGAACACCACGAACCACGAGTCAGTGAAGTCCCGCGAGTACCCGCCGTGCATCGTGACGTCGAACGACTCGGGCGGCACCCAGTCCGGCACGCCGTACACGTGGGTGTCGACCGGGGAGTCCGCGAGCGTCTGATAGACGCGACGCGTCCCGACTTCGTCTTCGAGGCGGGAGAGCGACTGGAAGGACGCCCGGATGCGGCCGCCCGCCGCGCGCCAGGCGACCTGCTCGATGTACCGCGAAATCGCGATGAGGAGGAGTTTCTCCTTGTGGGACTGCGGGTACGCTCGCAGGGAGAACCGGACGTCGTCGAGGTGCGTGAGCACCGCCGGGAGGTCCAGCGTCTCGATGCCCTGCGTCCCCGTGCGGTAGAGGTCGGAGTTCACGAAGAGGATGGTCCGCTGGAGCGCCTCGAACGGCGACGTCGCCACCACTTCGTCGTCCTCCACGAGGAGCACGAGGTCGTCCTCGGCGTCGGGGACGTCTCGCTCCTCGATGTCCACCGACTGGTGCTCGAACGTCGACTGCATCATCTGCGCGAGGGCGTCCGGCCCCGTGCGGTTCACGACGACCAGCGACCGCTCGGCGTCGGGCACGCGGTCGAGGAACCGCGCTAGCGACATCCGGCACCTCCGCGTCCGGCGAGCGAGCGGCCGCGAACGCGACCCGGACGAAACGACGCGGTATCGGCTCCCGTCATACGCGCTGGAGTTCGATGCGGACCACCGCGCCGCGCGGCTCGTTGTCCTCCACCCAGACACGGCCGCCGAACTGGTCGACGAGCTGGTCGACGAGGTAGAGCCCGAGCCCGGTCCCCGAGCTGTCGAGGCCCTGCTCGCCGTACTCGAACACCTCGCGTTTCTGCGCGTCCGAAATCCCGGGGCCGTTGTCCGCGACCGACACCGTGCACGTCTCCTCGTCGACGGCGACGCCGACGTCGATGCGGACCTCGTCGGAGTCGTTGTGGAACACGGCGTTGTCGAGGACGTTCGTGAACACCGAGGAGAGCAGCGGCGTCCCCAGCACGCGGACCGCCGGCATCTCCTCCGGCCCCTCGACGACGAGGTCGTCCGCCTGATACTCGAACGTCGACCGCACCTGGTCGATCTCTTCGAGGAGGACCGCGCCGAGCGAGATCGGTTCGAGCGTCGGGTCCTCGTCGCCCATAATCTCCGTGAGGTCGCGGACGTCCTCCGTGAGCGCGGCGGTGTGCGCGGCGGCGTCGAGCACGCGCGTGAGTATCTCGCGCTGGTCGGCCGACAGCCCGTCGCGTAACTCCCGCCCCCACCCCTGCACGACCGTCATGTCGTTCCGGATGTCGTGGCGGATGATCTGGTTGAGGAGCGCGTACTGGTCGCGTTCCGAGTTGAGCGCTTCCTCGGCGCGTTTCCGCGCGGTCACGTCCTGCTGGAACCCGACCCAGTTCGTCACCTCGCCGGTCGCGTCGCGGAGCGGCGCGATGGTGACGGCGTTCCAGAACTCCTCGCCGTCGGCGCGCTCGTTCCGGAGTTCGACCGTCGTCCCCTCGTTCGCGCGAATCGCCTCCCGGAACTCGGCGACCGCGTCCGGGTCCGTGTCCGCGGACTGGAGGAACCGGCAGTTCCGCCCGAGCGTGTTCACGACGTCGTAGCCGGTGATGCGCTCGAACGCGGCGTTCGCGTAGACGAGTGGGTTGCCCGGCCGCGTGTAGTCCGAAATCGTGATGCCGACCGGCGCTTCGTCCATCGCCCGCGTCTTCAGCGGCGTCACCGTCGGAGACTCCTCGCCGACGGCGGTCAGCGTCGCGAACAGCTCGCCGTCGTGGGTGAACGGGCCGACGCGCAGCCGGTGTGAGTACGCGTCGCTGCTCGCCTGATACGGGAGCGTCAACACGACGTCGAGGTCCGACGCCGCCGTCGGCGAGCGGTCCGCGTCGAGGAGCGTCTGCAGGTACGTCGACGCCGTTCGCGTCACCGAGGGGTCGATGCCCGTCTCTTCGAGGAACGCGCGCCACGCGTCGTTCGCCGTGACGGTCGCGCCGTGCGCGTCGACGACCGCGATGCCGTCCGCGAGCGACTCGAACGCCGGCGTGGTGTACTCACCGGTCATCGTTCGGCGTGTCCGGTCGGGAACATGCTCGCGTAGGCTATACGCAGAGAGTTATTTCAATCTACCTGCGAAACCGACCGCACGACGCCTCCACGAGACATCCGGCCGAGACGAACTCACACGCCCACGGTGAAGGAGCTACAGAAAGTCGACACGAACCGGCATCGAATCGACAGCGAGGGCGACGGGGGAGCGCCGAGCGTCAGTCCCCGCCCGGGCCGAGGTAGCCCCACGCCTGCAGGCGGTCGCCGTCGCCGTCGACCCAGCGCTCACCGATGTCGTCGCGGTAGTACATGTTCGGCATCACGATGTCGTCGATACGGCCGTACGCTTCCTCGCGGGCGGCCTGCATGGTGTCGCCCTTGCCGGTCACGACGATGGGCATCCCGTTGTTGCCGGCGACCCGCCACTGACCGTCGACCTTCTTCGCGTCCTCTAAGTGAATCCCCTCTCGGTCCTCGCTCTCGAAGACGACCGCGGCGTTCCGGGAGTTCTCGTCGTAGGTCTTGTCGTCGTCGAACGGGAACGGCGGGAGCACGATGCGAACGCCGATCTGGTAGCCGTTGTGGACCTTGAGCTCGGGGTCCTTCCCGTTCGCGAGGTCGGAGAAGAACGCGCCCGTGCTCGACTCGAACGACTCCTCCTGGAGCGCGATGGTCGGGTAGCCGAAACGCGGCGTGAACTCCAGCGGATAGATGCCGTTCTCGTTCACGATGCAGTTGATGTCGATGCTGCCGACGTAGCCCTCGTCGGCGAGCCACCCCTCGAGCTTCCCGAGCGTCTCCTCGAAGAGCTCGTTGTGGCCCGCCCAGAACATCGACGTCCCCATCTCGCCCGTCGACGGCCCGATGTTCCCCGGGAAGAGCTTCTTGTGCTCGTATTCGCCCGATCTATTATAGAACGCCGGTCGGTCCGTTGTTAGAAATTAGACAAGACCTCCAAATTGCTCCTCCCAGAATTCTTCTTGTTCCTCAAGAGCACCCTCGACTCTTTCTCGCTGGTATTCGACATTCGATTCTTTCTCGACAAATGGTAATTCAGGACAAAACCGGGGAGCCGATATCTGAGTGTACACCCCGATACCTTCCTCCGTCCGAACCGTTCCTCGGTCGTCTCGGTTTGTGTCTGCGACCTCTTCGAGCTGCTCCCACAGACAATCCATCTCCTCTTGTCGTCCTTCTGTACCATAGAAGACATTATTGTCACAATTAACAATCTGTAGCTTATTCAACTCATTAATTATCGCTGTATCATAAATCTCCCGCACCCCTTCCGAACTACATTCGATTTCATAACATTCCGGATCATGAAGTAGGAGATAATGGTGGCTGGTGAGTGGACAGTAGATCTGGAGTCCTCTGCTCTGCAATCCGATTTCCTGTGGATGGCCTTCCCCGAGAAAATAGGGATTGTGGCGAACAACAGGGTGGTCACTTGTCACCAGCTCGGTGCCTGTTTTATTCACAAGCAATGTCCCCCAAAGATCTGCTAGAAGTGGTGCGCAATGTAGCTGGTAGAGCATTGGGAGCAGTTGCGGACTCTGTTCATGCTCTAACCATACGTTCCCCTCTCTAACCTCTTCCAGAAGTTCCGGATCTAGCTCTCCAGCTTCAATACCCGCTCTGACAAACGTCTCAAACATTACTTCACCATCCTGTTCGATCTCCTCTTTCGAGAGAGCAGTACGTGCCTCCTGAAATGTCAGAAATTGAAGCACTCGGAGCCAATCGGGTTTCAATTCCTTCTCTGTCTGGAATTGGGATACAGACTGAATTGCTAGCAGTTCTCCCAGCCCCTTTGACAGTTCACTTTCAATCGATCCTATTTCCTTCTCAACGTCTGTCTCGTCACTATAGAAATAGTCGCGGGCACAAACCCTCGATATCGGCTCTGTGAATTCTCTGTTCGCCTGCATATTGTACAGCCAGATATTCTGACTATCATCAGAGAAATTCCTCAGGTAGAAGCGGGGAACATAATGTTGGTTCTTGTACTCAACCATATGCTGGTAGCCATCACAACCGGTTCACAAAAATCCGTCCGCTACCAACTTGTGCCAGTATCTCAAAAATGGACCACGTTCTCAAAACAACTCAGAATAATTGAAGCGATTAGTCATGTGTCACTGCATCTTCCCCTCATCAACATTGATACGAGTGCAGTTCGGGATGTGGTCGGAGTAGTCCGATATCGATGAACCACACCATTCGCAGGTTTGTTCTCGCTGGATTGCTGCTTCCTTGTCTATCGTCTGGCGGCAGTGGATGCAGTGGTTCATCTCTCGTGGGGTTTGTTGGTGACATCGAGGGCATTCAACCGGAGCGGTAGCGTCGGGTTCTTCCTCCTCGTCGATCTCTAAGCCGTGGACACGAGCGACTTCTCGGCTGGTATCGTCCGCGAAGACTGAGACGTATCGGGAGGCGACGTCGCTTCCGCGAGTCCACCCGTGGTGATCCTCAATATGTGCCTGATTCAATCCGCGTGAGGCTAAGTGAGACGCGCTAGATTTGCGGAGGTTCGTGAACGTGACCGGTTTGTCCACTCCGGCTCGGTCGGCAGCGTCTTTCACAGCTGTCCGTAGCGCGTTATAACTGGGGGCCTCCGGCTCGGTCAGTTTACTCCAGAGCGGTACCTCAGGGTCGGTGCTAGGATGGGCGGCAAGCCATCGTTGGAGAAATGGGACGCTTGGGATGAGTGGGACGGTTCGCTGCCCCATCTTCCCCTGAACGGTGATTTGGTAGCCGTGTTCGTAGTCGGTGACGTCCCCAATCGTGAGAGCGCGAAGCTCACCGGAGCGCGCACCAGCGTCCCATCCTACCGCGATGAGAGCTGCGTCACGATGGTTACGGGTAGCTTGGATTAGTGGAAGCACGTCCTCCTTCCACTGAAGCATATTGCTTGGTTCCGGAGCCGGGTCGTACGTACTCGGAGTATTCGACGGAATCCATTCAATCGATTCGGGTGGATCGTCTCCATTTTGATCGGTGGCTCGTCGCCCGAATTGCTTCAGTGCGACTCGATAGTCACGATTGGTCTCAGCGTTGTCGTACGTACGGTGAATCCAGCGGACGATCTCCTTTGCAGCTTCCTCACTCTCAAGCGCCTCTACCGGACTACCACCGTGCTCGGCCATTCGCACGTTGTGTCGCAAGAGTTTGAGATGTCGTTGATTCCCGACTTGACTGGGTATGAGGAAGAGTTCGTTACTGAACTCCAGGAGAGCCTCCTGATTTGCTTCATCCAACTCGCGTTCCCCATTGCGAATCTTCTCACGAAGTGTTTCGATTTGATCGTCAGCGTTTTTCGTCATGGACGAACCACAAGAGACTCATGGGAGACAGCGGGCGAATTTTCTGAAATCAGCATGTGACGGTTGAGATTCAGTCACGCGAACACTATTGATAGTGGAGTGACTCTTGTGTAGCAATGGCTCGGATCTGGGTGACCAACGGTACTCCTACTATGCCCGGAATTCTGAATCCGGTGACCGCAGCTTGTGACCGAGGGTACGTCCCGGACGAGGTCTGGGTTCTGTCGAACCCCGGTGTCGCTGAGTACGTCGCTAAAGCCACCGACCGATTCGAAGTAATCGTTGATGCCTATGGTGGTGATACTGATGTCTCTGTTCACGACTTAGACGACGAGACTGATTTCCCCGACATAATCGAGTTCTACCGGTCTACTATCGAAGCTGCTCGGGAGACTGGTGATACGATTGCTGTTGATGTCACGCCCGGTCGGAAGTTCATGTCTGCCATCGCGTTTCAGGCGGGTTTCAAATTCGACGCTGACCACGTCTTCTATTTCCACCGGAAAGCAGGGGGCTACTACGGGCAGTTTTACGCCGAAATCCCGCGAACGGCCACTGACCTAATCGATTTCAAGGAGGTTCTATAATGCAGATCGAACGCCAACGGCTGATGGTTCTCCTCAACGCCCTCTACGATCAGGGCGTCGAATCAATTCGCGTCAAACATCCCTGTGAAGATATTGGCGAGCTCGTCCAGATAAAATTGGAGAACGATGGGCGAGCGACGGTCCGGTTCACGCAGGGGACAATGACGTACCAGGACAACCGTGAAACGATTCCTGCTAAGCATGGTGAACCTGCTTACAACGACCTTCCAGATGCTGAAACATACACCCGGACGATGGTTGCCAGCGGCCATGTCCCACTTAGCAACCACGACGCCGTCGAGGAATTCATCCAACGGCACGGTTACGCAGATCTCGAAGCCGGTCACGACCCTGTCGTGCTCGGATTAGACGCAAACATCATCTCGTGGCGACTGCCAGAAATCCTCGGGATCGACAGTGAAACGGGAGAAACCGACGACCGTGATCGACGACCAACCAACGGATACGCCCTCGCAACAGGCGTCAAAGAAGAATTAGACTGGCATTTCAAGCAATACAACACTCACGAGTTGACGCAGGCCTTCGGTGAGGAATTCGCTCGTCTGGATAATCAGCCCGCCGGAGCCAACCGAGAAGGATTCCTCGGCCTGTACGAATACCGCCGTCTCCGAACCAACCGGACAGCCGATATCGTCGAGTGTGACACCGGAGACGAAGCCATCATCAAGGCCTACCACGAGTTCAACCAGAACAGTCGGAAGCAAGCCATACTCCTCAGCAACGATTACGGATTCGTCGACAGGAGCATCGACGCCGGCGTTCCAGCACAACACATCGAGTACCCAATTGACCTCCCACGGAAAACGACAGGCTCGTGGACCGAAGCAGCTGAATTACTCTATTATCTCGCAATCCTATTCGGCGTCATTCGACTCCCGAAAGTGACAATATACGGAGTTTGGAACGGGAAGGATGGACGTCACTGGCAACACGAACAGGTCGATCTCGACTGCCGAAGCCCCAAAATCGAACCACACCTAGAGCGAGACCTCACCATCCTCGACGCAACGAGCTAGCATGCCCTCGAAACGCCCTCGAACCCCTGAGGTCGAAGTCTCTGAGGATCCGGAGTCCGGCTTCGTAGTGAACATCTACGATGGGAAGCACCTGATTCAGGTTAGCCCGCACGACAATGGGTACCAACTGAGTTTGTCATCAAAGACAGGGATGGGGGATGCAGCGTACCTCCGGACCTATGATCGTCAAGAGCGGTATCGACGGCGACTTGAAGCAGAATATGAGAGGATCGATGCTGACGCTGTGTTCGCGGTGTTAGAGGAACACTTCACCAATGAAGAGTACCGCATTGTGAATCTCAAGGACGGCCCGAAAACCTTCGCTGATCGTGGTGCGCATCTCTATGTCGAGACCGGAGAGACAATCCCGACACTGACCAGTGAGAAGGACTATCGGAACGATCAGTGGAAGGCGGACACGACATACCGCCTAACGATTTGGCCAACGCACGATCTGTGGATTGAAGTCAGAGACACCGATAGCGGTGATTTGATTGATGACTATCGGCCCCACAGCCGGTTGGAAGATATCCGGAAGGAGGAGAAGGACGACCACGAACGGGAACGAGGGCCGACGTCCGTGCCAGGTGTCCATGCGCCCGTCGTCGCTGGCACGTTAGACAATGCACCCGTCGTCCATACCCACGTGGACTGCGCTCATTTGGATCAATTGAATGAGACGCGGTTCAATCCTGTTGGCGAAAAGCCCCCGCAACTTCCTGCTGATGAACTCGGCGAATTGCCGTTACGCTGGTGTTCCTCATGTAGGTATCGTGAACCCACGCCTGAGAAGATTCGACAACAGTACGGTCCCTGAACTGCTGACTGAGTACCCCCGTGTATTTTGCCGTTGTAGTGGGACGGCGAGTTGTAGTGACGAGGGAACCCACCCATTTCGTCGGGGTTGATTGGGCATCTGGCGCATGGGTCACGGTCGTGTACTCCAGTAAGTCGGACAGACCCGATATCGACGTGTTCGATACGATTCGGGAAGTGTGGGACGAATACGGAGAGGCGAGTCATCGCATCGTTGTGGACGTCCCAATCGGTCTCTGCGAATCATTTGACGCCGACGACTGCCCTTGTGAGGTGGCTGACGGCGAGATTTTCCGAGCGTGTGACTCCCTTGCCAGGTCAGTCATTGGTGATCGGTATCGGTCGGTGTTCACATCGCCTGCTCGACAGGCAGCGCGAATGGCCGCGGATGGAGACGCGGGTCACGCTGAGATAACGGAGAAGAACAAAGATCTCACGGGGAAGGGGCTTACCCAGCAGGCTGCTGGTATTGCCAGTGGGATTGTTGCTACTGAGGACCTCCTATTGGGCGATGGGGACTCGGACGTATTGGTCGAAGGCCATCCAGAAGTGTGCTTTCGGGCATTCAATGGGAAGCCCCTGGAGCACAGCAAGAAAACTGCTCCAGGTGTCGATGAAAGACTATCTGCGATAAGTAGTGTACAGGAGTATACCCCCGATGACTGGCGCGTCCTCGCTAAAGACCTGCGAACGGAAGATCGGAGAGTTCAGTTGGACGACCTTCTTGACGCGCTTGTTCTGGCTCTCACAGCGTTTGCCAAGGATGACGAGTACAAACAACTACCACCGGATCCACCGACCGACGCGAACGGATTACCGATGCAAATGGTCTACCGAAGCAGAACTGACCTAGTTGAGTGAAACACCCCCAGCTCTGCTCCTCGTCAGTCATACAGCGGCAAGGAAAACTTCTAGGCGAAATGAGGTCGTCTTGGAGAAACATTCTATGTACGACTGAGCCAATGACTTGACAAGATGCCTGGGTTCGAACATGGATATGAACGAGGTGTCGGGATGATAGCTCAAACTGTTGTTGTAGCACTTCTGATCGGCAAGCTCGTTCCTGTTCTCGTTGAGGCTGGCTACCTCCCCTCTGGACTATTCTGGTGGATTATCCCCACTTCAATCGTGAGTGTCGTGATGACTGTCGATGCATCCCGATTCTGGTCCTTCGGATACCTAGCAGGTGTCTGTATCGGAATTTTCGTTGCACTTCCAATCTTCATCAAAGCGGGGCTCCTCGGCCCACTAGATCTACTAACCTATGGTGGTCTCGCAGTTGCTGCAGTCGCTCTGCGAGTGAAGATCCACAGTTCAAGCCTTTAAACCAGATCCACTGGTCGCTATCTTCCGATGGGTTAGAAGTCTGTAGGTGGAAGGAGGTCACAGAGCACAGGCGCTTGACTGAGAAGCGCGTCAAAGAGCTGTTCAGTATGTCGGTATAGCGCATGGTGCTCATCAACCGTATAAGTCGCGTCCTCGGCGTCCGTACGAGATAGGAACCCATTGTCGAGAAGCAGAGCCAAAACGGTATCTAATGCACGTCCTGATCGGCCGGACTCGACTTCGAGTGTGTGACGAGGGAATCGGGAACGGAAACCACGCGTACAGCAGCTCAACACGTGGGCGCGTCGGTCAGTGAACAACTCGTTCAGTGCAGAACGGTGGGTTCGCGTCCAGTAATCATCGAGCTTAATGTAGGTCTGGACGATTGGAGACAGTTCGTTAAGACTGCCGTTGACGTGAACGATCCCAAGGTCGTTGAGTGCGTGCAGGTCCTGTGTGTCGAGAGACTCACCCAGCGGATGGAGAACGGTCTGGAACGCCTCGTGATACCGTGATGTAAGGAACTCGCCAGCGACGACATGCGCATTGCCGATATTCCTGGTCGGATGGATTGCCTCGTGGTGATCGGGATCACGGTGATCCACGTGGGTTCGAGGATAGGTCATGAGCCACTTCCCACAACGCGGTATCAGGTATTAACATTCCGAGCGCACAGAACTGCGTCTGATTTCGCTGGGAGTCCCAACAGCGCCTATCCTAGATACAAAAATACGAACTGATTCAAGTATAGTTCGTGACTATGCAATAGTGAGCTATGCCGGAGGCACTGGTCAAAGGGGAGACTCACTCCTCGAAGAAGGACAAGCAGGCTCTACTTAATCTGGATTTTACAGAGTACGATGCGGTATTCCGCGAGGGCTATGACAAGGATTACTTCCAGCGAGATATCGACTCTCTCTACGCCTTATTCGCTATCGGACATCTTGTCTATGGTGCGACGTACAGCCGCCTGTACCACTCCGGTGATGAGTTTAAACGACAAGCAAAGCGGCAGGGTCTCCCGGTCCACGACCGGATCGACGCGGCTGTCTACGAAACCTATGAAATGGTACCACGGTGGCAACGTGGCGGACTCTTCCTCATCTCACCGCTGTTTGCAGGACTAATACTGGGTTTCGTTGTCCAGCCTGTGGATTGGGTGCTGTCCCGAGTAGCGCCTGGAATCCTGGGAGAACTGGCTTTTGCCGGTGTGGTTCTCACACTCCTGTGTTTCGGGTTTGTGTGGGCGCTCGCGTACTTCCTTCTTATCGAAAATCGAGCGATGTATGAACGAGACGAGGTGATGGCGCGTGAAATTGTACAGATCGTGGAGACAAACGGGTACGAATCGGTTCTCATCTCGTGCGGCGGAAATCACCGATCCGGAATCAGCTCGTACCTCCGCGAAGAGAGATGGGAGGTGAAAGAAGAGGCCACAGATAGTCTCCTTGGGAAGCTACTGCACTTTCTGTCGATCAAACGTCTCCGTCAGAAGTGGTCCGACCAGTAAGTCACTCATCAGGGTCATTGTGATCCAGAAGCACGAATCCATCTTCAACACGGATCACTACTTCGTCGGTCTCTTTTGGATCGATCCCTTGCTGTTCAAGCTCTTCTGCGGTCAGGAAGATGGGAACGCCGACAGCGCCCCGTTCGCCGGTTCGGTTTACCTTCGCTCGACGGAGATGCTCACTGCTTGTTGACTCCTCGATAGTCGCATCAATATGGCGGGTCATCGGGAGTCACCCCCTGGGATGGTGTTGGCTATTCTTGTTTCAGTCATGGTTCGTTTGTTCATCATTCTCAACTCGGTAATTCGGGGTAATTCGCATCCACTTTTAAAACCTTGTACTGAACTACTCAGCGGCGATTATCTGCTCAATCTGAGACGCGTGCCTACGGGAGCGAAAACGGGCCTCTGGGTGAACTGACCCAGTGGCATGACTTCCTCATCGGCACCTCAATTGTGTGCGTAGGACCACCGACACCTGGCTGATGTCGATGAAACATTGAGAACCGATACACGCTGGGGTGATCTCTGTTGCAGTGGAGTTCTCACCCACAAACATCTTGGGACTCCCACGACACCAATATTCTGCGGTCAGTTTTAACCAAACATCTTGGAAATTCCGCGCAATCCAAACAAGGTAATTTAGTAAATCCGACGATTCTACTTCTGTCTTTACGAAACGTATTCGCTGGTGAGACGGCTTTAGACACCTATTGTCGCTCCATCTGTCAAATCCAATACTAGACAGACGGAATATGTTTTAGAGTGGGTTTCCGGTATAACCTATTGAGGAGCGGCTATTCGGCCTATTCAAAAAGAGTACTATTGTAGGTTGGAAAATCGGCCAGAGACAAAATTTCCAACGCGACTCAGTCTGAGGGCAATTCCTTATCCGTGACTGCAGACTAGTTCTATGCAGCACTCATGCCCGACGGCACCCCAGTTTCGCACACCGATTATGAAAGACCCTCACAGGCACGTGGACGCGGTGAGTACTCTACTCTCATAACGTATGATGAGCATCGACAGAAAACTGGATTTGGATCGGTCGCATCTCGTTTCGACAGCGGCATTGAACTCACTCATCCCGCGCCGGACATTGAGGCACTTCGACAGACTACTCATCTAACTGGTCAACTCCATCAGTACAACCGTGACCGATCAGATCGTGAGTGGCCCTACGCAAACGATGGCACGACGCTATACGATCTCACCGTTCTCGATGTTATGGAGAAAGCGCTTGCTGTCGAGGATCTCTCGCCTGATTCTCTTGATGTTCCGACACGGAGATTCAAAGTTGTCTTTCTCAAGAACGCCCGTCAACCCGCGACGCATAAAGGATTCTACGAATACATCCTTGATTCCGACCCTGTACTCACTGAACTCGGTTACTCTGGGGCGTCGGATCTGCCAGGATATGAAACGCTCCGTGTCGCCTCGGAAGACAAACTACCGAGCGAACTGAGCGATGTGGAGCAGAACGCGTTTGATGCGGCTGTCATTCGCGCGGTGTATGCCGTGTATCGAAACGGGATTGCGGTTCCGGCAACAGTGGGCGACGCGTACGGATTCGAGGCAGTAACTCCACCATTGTCTGAGAGGTCGGTTCGTCGTACAGACAAGAAAACGGCGCTTCGGAATTGGGTTCGGTTACTGTTCGAGGAAACGACCCACCCACTCACGTTCCATCGGTCCCGACCCCGTACTGACTTTCAGCAGTACATAGGGGTCTTCGCTGCTTCTGCGCTATACGGCTGCGGTGTACAGGCCGTCGCGGACGTCGCGGACTACAACTACCCGCGAGACAACATCCCGAAGGGCAGCGGTATTGGGAAGTACATTAGAAGCGACGCTCTCCCACTGAATGACCCTCAGGCTGCTTTAGCAAACACAGAGAATCAAACGATTACGGCACAGTTCGATGCAGTTCACCGTGCGACACTCCAACTTGCAGACAAACGCGGATTCTTCGCAGAACCACGCTCGTTAGCAGTTGATCTATACCGTATCGAATGGACCGGGGTCGAGAACGATGTTACGATCAACCGGCCCCCGAAGTCAGAGAACGACACCCGCTCCGAATGGACGTATGCAGTTCTCGGGATTATTGACACAGAGGCTCGATTCACACTTGGCACGCGGTGGTTGCCGGATAAATCGAAGTACCCGAGTGCCGTCACTGAACTCACACCGGTTGTAGTCGATTTCGTTGACGTTGAAGCGTTGTACGCCGACAGTGAGATGGTCTCAGGGGCATTGATCGATGCGTTCCGTAAGATCGCGGGCTCAAATTGGGCGGTACGTGCTCCGAACCACACCGTGATTAAGCAGCTGAAGAGCTTCACGCCCGAAAATCATACTGGGTACGTTCCAGCGGTAGCCTGGAAGACATCGCCGAAACCCGCTGCTGTTTCATACTCGTACGATAGCAGCAACCCTTCGCTCATTGAGTTCACTGCCCGGGACTTGAAACAAGCCGACCCGGGAGACATCGAAGACCAAACGAATATCTTCGACTTCACGGGGACTGAAGCGTCCGCAGAGGATCTCCCAGCAACACTTACGGAGCAGTTTGATGATCCTGCATCGCTGTCTGGGGTCGGTGATACTTCAACTCACGCCGCGTACTTGACTGACCGCTCGTTACCTGAACGTTCTGGCGGTGGAATTCACTTCCCGTACTATCAGCGCTGGGCGATTGAGGAGACAATGAATCAGATATCGAATGATTTCATGCCCATGATCAACAGCAGCAACGAGAAACTTCGCCTCTACGGCGTGAATATCTCGATCCTCTTGCAAAACTGGCACACGCTTATCAACCGCGCCCCATCCCCGGAACTCGCGCTTCGACTCGACGTCACACATCAGGAACTACTGCGGGCCATTGAGGATGTCGCGTTCAGCGACCCTGCTTAGTACCTGTATGACGACGGCGTTCTGACTGCCGCTCAACTTTGGAATCTTCTTGTAAACTCCAAAGTTCAAAGGGGGTTGACCCACTATTGCTTATAAGAGAGGTACGTCAGAATGAGTGACTACGCAAATTCCCAAGTTCGCGCGAAAGTATGGGTGGTCCCAGACCAAGTCGAGACACTCCGCTCGACTTGTTATGCTATCGGAGCCGACTATCTGCAGCAACGCAACGAGGCCATCGTGACGACGATGTACGATACTGGACTCCGGGTCGGGGAACTCGTCCAGCTCAATGTCGAACTTCTTCGAAACAATAACTCAGAACTCTACCTTCCAACGGAGATCCAGAAAGACTACCCGAACGAAAACTCACCACCACCTGTAACGCTTGAACTTGCGGAGGATACTGCACGACTGCTCTCTGCGTATCTCACCAATCGTTGGAAAGACACGCCAGCACTCTTCCCCGCTCGCTCTTCTGATCGGATCTCCGAACAAGGTGTCCGAGATATGATCCACAAAATTGCGAACGAAGCAGAGATTCGCCCATTCAAAATCGACGGGAGCAGAGGTACCCCTGACGACGTCACGCCACACGCACTGCGTCACGGTGTCGCCTACCGAATGATGAACACCGAAGATGGGCACACTCTCTACGATGTCCGCAATCGACTCCGTCACCGAAGTATCCAGACTACTGAACGAATCTACGACCACATGCTGAAGGTGTAACTACGACCCCGAACCTGATCTGCCGGTTCGGAACCGAGCTGCACGTTTCAACAGCCACCTGAAGCAGAAATAATTCAGCGTACAACAGATATATGTCTCTTCGGGTGGTACGGGCCGGTGAGAGGGCCTCACGAATGGACATCACGGACATCCCAGACGACGCGTACGCTGGCGACGAAGCACCGCCAGACATCGAGGAACTGGAGTCGCCCGAATCGCTGCTCAAGGGCGGACCGATCCGCGAGCGACTTCTCGACGTCGTCACCGGACTTCGAACCCCCACGAAGGTATCCGCCATCGCGGACCTCGCTGACTGCGATACCGAGACGGCCCGCGACTACCTGGAGTGGTTCGACGAGATGGGACTGGTCCACCGCCACGATGGCCGCCCAGTCCGCTACGTGCGCAACGACGCGTACTTCCAGTGGCGACGCATCGACCGCATCCGCGAAGATTACTCTGAACAAGAGATCGTCGAGGCGCTTTCAGACGCCATCGACCAGATCGAGGACTACAGAGACCAATTCGACGCAGACGACCCCGGGGACGTCTCACTCATCGAAGCCAGCCAGGACATGCCCACTGAAGACGCGTGGGCGGCGCTCTCCGAGTGGAAAACACTCGAACGCAGAGCGACCCTCCTCGATGCGGCGCGGCGCGACCACCCAACCGCTGGGAGCACACCTGGCCACATCGATGCCTGACACCCCGGACGACCCGTCCGGTACGGGCCCTATCGATGCGGAGCTTCTCGACCGAATTGCCGCGCACCTCACTCGAAGCGCTCGCTTCAACGATATCCAAGCACGCCCCCCGTATGCGCCGAATTCTGTCGTTGCGGACTACGACCTCGGGTATTTCCCTGGCGGCGTGACGCGCGCGTATCTTCGGCTCCGATGGTTCGAGACAGACGACTTCAGCATCCACTACTCCGAGCAATACCAGACGGGCGCGTCGTGGGAGTGCCGTTGGGATCGTCATCCGAACGACCACAACACCCGCGAACACTTCCACCCACCACCGGATGCAGTGACACCTGGCGACGACGCGGACTACCCCTCTGAGTGGCGGGACATACTCGCCACCGTCCTCACCCGTCTCGACGAACGGATCGAAGCGTTTTGGGACGAGTAACGGCCCAGCACAGCCGGTTAGTGTGTGGTTCTACGGAACACTGCCTGGCCGAATACGACTCGGATCAGGGAAACTGATTACTGGTATCCTGCTGTACCGACGTATCGATGCCCCAGATATTCGATTTCTACTGTTCGAATCCGGACTGTGGGTTCGAGATGCCGTCCGGCTGGGGGTACTACATGTACGCGGTTGCGGACGACGGCGAACGCGTCCACTGCCCACATCCCGGTGAGATGAGGCGAGCGCGAGAAGTGATTGGCGAGGACGCCTCCCAGAAGGAGATTGACCGTCGCACCGGATTCAATACGCAGTGCTTCTGTATCCACTGTGCAACGCAGGTAGACTTGGACTTGGATCGGGATGAGAAAGCGTGCCCGGAGTGCCAGTCGAACGCGGTCAAAACCATTGATGAACTCGTCGACGAGCAATGCCCGGTCTGTGAAGATGAAACGGTCGTCGCCGAAGACACCGGCGCGATAGCATAGCTGTCGAGCCGTGATTAACTAGTCCAGCGCAGCAATCCGAACAGAGAAACGATGAGAGTCACCGGCAACACAATCTACGAACACGACGAACACGGGGAAGTGCTCGTCATCGACGTTCACCACGTCTTCGACGAGTACGACCTCGAAACCGGACGCGGGGAACTTCATTCGCGCGTCGTTCGATACGCCCCGAGCTGGGACGACTACGGACCGATGCCGGGAAGCATCCAAGTAACATCAACGGCCGACTTCCGAGAGCAGTTAGGTGAACAAGTCAGAACATTCGAACCGCTCGAACCGCAGGCTGAAACAGACGAGTAGCGCGTATCACGCAGGCATTTATTGACTGACAGACGTAATGACGGAGTATCATGCAACACGGGTTTCGGGTTGGGCAACAATACCGCGACACCGGGAGCTACCGGAACCCGGACGACCAGTTCCTCCGGTGGATTCGCGGCCCGCTCGACAGCGGCATCAAGAACACCGGCGGTATCCGCGACCTTGGCGCCGACCGCTCCGACACACCCGCGGCGCTCGTCCTCGTCTCCAACGACAGCGGGATCTCCCAGCACGACGACCCGTGGGAGGACACGCTCGCCGTCAACGCCGGCTACGTGAGTTACTGGGGCGACGCGAAGGCCGACAACCCCTACGACGAGTCCGCGCAGAACCGGAAGATCAAGCACGCCTTCGACGACGCGGCGGCCGGTCGCCGCGAGGACGTCCCGCCCGTGCTCGTCTTCCGGAAGCCGGAGTCCGGCGTCGTCGAGTTCTGCGGGCTCTGCGTCCCCGACCACCTCGAAGTCCGCGCGTACCGCGCCGACGACGGTACCCAGATCCCGAACTACCGGTTCCACTTCTCGATCCTCAATACGGAGGCTGTCCCGGTCACGTGGTTGCACGAGCGCGCCCGGCAGAACGACGACAGCGCGGCCCCGGACGTCTGGCAGCAGTGGGTCCAGACCGGCGAACTCGCGCAGTGGCCGACCGGCGAGCCCCTCGACGCACAGGGACGGATTCGTCGGTACGAGACGGCCGAGACCGTCGTGAGCGACGCCTTTCGAGAGGCGACGTTCGAACGCTACGGGCACGCGTGCACGATTACGGGCATCCACGACGACTCACTCCTCGACCTCGCGCACGTCCTCCCGCGCAGTCAGCGCCCAGACCTCGCAGAACACCCCGAGAACGTCTTCGTCCTGAACGCGCTGCACCATCGGGCGTTCGACGCCGCGCTCTTCACCATCGACAGCGACTACCGCGTCCGCACCAGCCCGTCCTTCGACCCCGCCCACCCGTTCCTCCGCGAGACCATCGTCGAACGCGAGGGCGAACGGATCGCGCTCCCACCCGACGCGCGCGTTCGAGACGCGTTCCTCGACGAACTCAACGCCGGCCTGTCTTGGCTCTAGGATCGACGCCCGTGGAGGGGAAGGCTACTCACGTGGGTCTGATCTGGTCTCGAAGAGTCGCTGCGCGTACCGGTAGATGGGGGCACCGAGCCAGTCGCGCTGGTCGGCAATCGTTTCGAGTGCGTCCGCGGCCACGTCCTCGCGCAAGACGTCGCGCTCGACGAGCGCGCGGAGAACGACCGGGGAGAGCGCGACGTCAGCCGTGACGAGCTGCTGGAGCTCAGGCAGTGCACGGAAGTCGTCCGTGACGAGGAACGCGGCGTCGCGCTCGCGGACCGTCCCGATGCAACTCGCCTCACCGGCGTCGATCTGACTCGTCTCCGGCCCGTGCTCGTCCGGGTCGATGACCGTGTACTGGTCACGGAGGCCGAGCGTCGTGGTGGCTCCCTGTGCGTGGACGTCGTCGTAGTCGGCGGTCGTATCGAGCTCGTCGAGAACGGTCGCGGTCGTCAACACGTCGAACGCCTCGCAGGCCGGTTCGAGCGCGTCGCCGATGGCGAGAGAGATGAACGCGCTCGTGTCGAGAACGATCATTCGTCGGCAGCGAGTTTCGATGCGAGCTCGTCACCGCGGTCAAGGACGTCCCTGGACGCGCGGACGGCTTCGGCGTCTTGGCGACCGACGACGTCGGCGAGGGCGTCGAAGCTGATCTCGTCGTCGAGGTAGAGTTCCACGACGGCTTCCCGGAACCGGTCGTCGGATTCCTTCTCCGCGAGGTACTCGCGGAGCGCTTCGATGAGCACGTCCGTTCGGTTTTTCTGCGTGACCTCCGCCGCGACGTCCGCCTGTGTGAGGAGCTCTTCGGGGATCCGGAAGTTCACGCGCTTCGTGCTCATGATCGTATGTACGTTGTACGTACGTTCGCAAAAGCGTGGTGGTCACGACGATTGGACACACGTTGCGTAGCGCGTAGAGCCTCAGGTTGTCCGTCTCCCAGTTGCAGAGTGGAACGCCGGCAGACGGGTATCTGAATGACACGTCCTCCCGTGCTCGGTACACGAACGTGCCTCAGCGTCCCCGCTCATCGGGCCACTTCGAGTACGCGAAGTCCAAAAAACGCGGCTCTGACACGCGAAGTCGCCGAATCCGCATAGAACAATCGCCCTCGATTATACTCCCCCGGAACATGGGGTCTGACAGCTATGTCGGATGAACTTGGCGAGGCGATTGGAGCGATCCTCGGGCTCGGGCTCGGTGGCGTCCTCCTCCTCAAGATGGCGACGCAACTCAACAGTACCGGGCCGGTGAACTTCACGTTCTGGGGGAGTATCTTTCTTCTAGGAGCAGTACTGGGAGCCGTATTATTGGTGTACGGTCTTATCGGTTCAGTAACGCGGTGAACTAGAGAGAATGTCCCTTATAGACCGACTCGACAAGAGCGACGACGATTCACTCCCGGACGAGGCGATTCTGAACGTGATGCGTCGCGGGGACGAGAAGGTCCTCACGACCGCAGAAATAGCCCGTGAACTCCCCATCACACAGGATTGGACCGGGAAACGGCTCAATAAGCTTGAAACCAACGGACGGGTTCACTCGAAGTCTGCGGGGCAGGGAAGGGTATGGTGGCTAGACGAGGCCGAACCGGCCTCTCACGTGGCGGAGCATATCGGCGACCTCATGTGGTACGCTTCGACCGCCGACCAGTCCGCGGGAAACATCTGGATTATGAGCGTGGGAATGTTCATCGTCTCCGGACTCCTTCTCATCCCGATCCTCCTGCTCGGCCTCTTTCCGGCCCTTTCAGCGATTCCCTTCACTACGACTGATTTCGCCACGGGTGCGATGCTCGGAGCCGTTGGTGGCGCGCTCTTCCTGATCGGGGGAAGTATCCTCAAACTAGCGTCCCTCTGGCTCACGCGGCGATACACGACTGTGTTGGAGTGAGTGTCAACGGGATCGCAGTCCTATCGTATCTAGTCGCGCTCCCAGCCGATACGCGCGTCCGGGATGCGTGCCTCGACGAACTAAACGCCGGCCTCTCGCGGCTGTGACAGACCGTCAAGTTCTAAGAGTGCACGTCGGCCAAATCATTATACTCGAATCTAGCGAACTGTGCTACATGAGCGTGAACGATGACGCGGCGGTTCGAGGCGTCGTACCGACCATAACCGGAGTAGTGACTGCGCTCGTGGCGATCCTCTGGCTATTCGGCACGGGCGGTCTCAGCGACTACTCGATCAGCGCCACGCTCATGCTCTACGTCGCCGTCGCAGCAGTAGTCACTGCCATCGGAATCGGAACCGAACAAGTCACTGAATGGTTGTCGATTTAACGACCCTCTGGCACGACAAAGCACTTAGCGGGTCAGCCTGTCGACGCGAGATAGACGAGGTCGTGACGAGTATGTCGGAACCCGAAATCAGTGAAGACGAAGCGCTACTGTTCCTCTACCTGTTAGAGAAGGTCGAGGCCGACGTGGAACGCGCGTTCGAGGAGGCGTCGGAGAGCGCGTTCGGCGACGAGAACGGGACGTTCGACGAGGAGCGCTGGGGCGCGTCGGCCGGGCAGGTGTACACCGAAGCGTCGCGGCGGAAACTCCGCCAGTTCGTCACGCACGCGCATCTCGACGCCGTCGATGACCTCGACGCGCGCCTCGCCGCGATTCGTGGACCCGCAGACGCCGAACGGGTAGACGTGGCGAGCGACGAGTCAGCGGCGCTCGAACGCGCGCTCGACGGGCTGATCGCAGCGGTGGACTACGCGGAAGACATCGGGGAGAACGAACTGTCACGGCGGATCGCGTCGTGCTACCAGGCCCTTGGGGAGGCCGCCCCGGCGGATCACTGGGAGGATTCGCCGACGTGCTCGGTGTGCGGTGCGGCGAACCCGAGGTACTTCTTCGGTCGCGTTGAGCTCCCTGACCCTGAGTCGGACGGTTCGTACGAGGACACCGGCGAGCGCGTGGACGGGCATCGCGTCACGCGGTGGACTGGCGACTACGTCACGTACGACTACTGGGAATGCGCGGATTGCTACGAGTCAGAGAAGCCGAAGCAGTAGCGACATGGCCCTCACTCACGATGACATCGAGACGATTCGCCTGTACGAACGGTACGACCGCGGCGAACTCACCGAGCGCGAGGCTCGCAACGCACTCGGGAACGAGATTATCGACGGTCTCGCGGAAGAAGCGGCGGCGTTCCGCGCGGCGACGAAACGCGATACAGCCGAGCTACTCGTGGACGGTGAAGCGTTACAGAATTCCGGTGAGACCGAGCGCCCCGATCAGGATCATTCCGAGTCCGGCTAACAGAATCCCGACCTGCCGCAGTCCGACGCGAGCCGTGAGGCGGTGGGTCATATCTTCGTTGTAGCGTCGCGCCGCACTTAACCCCGCTAGTAGAACGGGCGTAATAACCACGGGGGAGGGGGTGCGTCGAGAAAGTCACCCCCCTGTTCGGCCGGCGGCGTCTACAGGCGAACGCGGCGAGTGCTTTCGACACCCGACCGCTGTCTCACCGCAGTCGGGAAATCGCCCACCCAGCTCGGTCGCGCACTGTCTCGTCCAGATCGTTCTCTCGCACGTCCTCAAGGTCCTCGATAGGCACGCTCACGTTCGCATTCCCGATCAGCGTACACACGTTTGCCCGGACGTCCGGACTCGGATCCTGCAACGCAGCCGTTAACCGCTCCTGTTGTGCGCGAATCGCGGCAGGATCTGCTTCACCTGCTCGCTGGAGTGCAATCGACGCGTTCACTCGTGCCTGAATATTGGTATCCTCCAACCGCGCGGCGATCTGGTCAGCGTACTCGATCACGACCGCCGGATGCTCCTGTGCGAGGTCACCGAGCAACCCGACCGCATTATTCCGAACGCGTTTCGCGTCAGCGTCCAGTACCGCCACGAGCTCGTCCACGATGGGTTCCGCGGCGTCCGGATAGTTCGACGCGATCTTCCCGAGCGCCGCTAACGCATTCGTCTGCGCCGTCTCGCCCTCGCTCTGCATCGCCTCAATCAATGTGTCGATGGCCGGCATCACTTCCTCAGGATACGTTTCTGCGATGCAGGACAACGCGTACACCGCGTAACTCTGCGTCGCGTCTGTCTCGGCCGTCGCCGCCGCTTCTAAGGCCGGAACGGCGTCGAGAACGCTCGCCGGGTCAGCTTCCGCCAGTTCCATCAAGCAGTGCGTCGCGGCTGCCTGGTACATCGAATCCTCGCTCGCGTAGGCTGCCAGGTCTCCCACGTGGCCGTTCAGCACTGCTGGGTCGTCCGTCGCGGCTTCGTGAAGTGCTTGGAGCGCCGCTCGGTCGAGTGCTGACGGCTCGTCAGCTAAAAGCGCGAACGTGGTATCTACAGCGAGCGCTCGAACGTCGTCACAGTGCTCTACCGCGATCATCGCTAGTCGGAGCGCTGCACGACGATCCACGCTCGTGGAGTCCGCTACCGCATCGGACAGCATCGTCCGGAGCGTGTCCTCGTCCACTGACGAGAGATCGTCTTGGAGTTGCTCTCGAACCGCCGCGAACGCGGCGCCCGAGAACGGCTCGGCGAGCCGGTCGTACGGCACTGGATGTAACCGCTCGATCTCCGGGAGCCGAACGGAGAACCGCTCGTCGTTCCCGGCTGTCTCGAACCAGAACGCTGGCGGCCCTTTCAGCGGCGTCATCGACGGGCGGTCCGGTTCGAAATGCGTGACCAGATGCGTCTTCTGTTCGCCGTTCGTCCGGTGTGTGAGCTCGAATACGTACCCGTCGGCAAGGACATCTCGAACTGCGTCACCGGATTCAAACCCGCCGTCCGGACTCAGATCAGTCGAGGGTGGTGCTGATACTCCGAGTTCGCCTTGTCGGACGTGCTCGACGAAGTCCCACGCGTGATAGTGGTCCCAGCCCTTGACGTGACTCAAATCGAGGTCGTCGACGACCACGTAGCCGTCGGCGTCCGGGAACAACTCCGCGAGGATTCGGAGGCGCTCCTCGCGCTCGGGCCACCACGCGTACCGCCCGTATTCGTTTTTCTCGCCGAGCGCGTCGATGTGGCCGTCACGCCGCCGGATCGACTCGACCGTCCCCGGGATCTCCGCCTCCTCGACGAGATCCTGGTTCCCGATGGCCCACACCTCGTGGTCGGCCTCGTGCGCCCAGTACCGCACCCACTCAATCGGCACCGTTTCTTGACGTGGATGCGGGCTCACGTCCACCGTCCAGTCCCGGTCGAATGCCAAGACGTACATCACGCCACCTCCACGAGTCGCTCGGTCAGCGCGTCGATTTCCCCGGTTTCGTCGATAGCGGTGAGCCATCGCTCCGGGAGCTGTGCCGCCCCGAACCGCGCGCCCGCAACCGCGCCCGCAATCGCGCCAATCGTATCCGTATCACCACCACGGTTCACCGCGGTCACAATCGCTTCCTCGGCGCTCTCCGCGACCAACCCATCGTGGAGCGCCGTCTGGAGCGAGTGCACGACATACCCCGACGTCTCTAGGGTGTCGGGCGTCTCGCCACGAGCGAGCGGTCGGAGTGCGCCAATGAGTTCGTCCGGCGCGTTCGTCTCGACGTCGTCGAGCGCCTCTCGGAGTGGCTCGTCTGCGTCGTCGAGGAGCCCGGCGATGGTGAGGTTCAGCACAGCGCAGCCGTACGTGCAACGCGGATCGGCATGTGTGATCTGGGAGGACTGCCGACTCACTTCGGTGAGTCGCTCCCAATCCGTCGCGTACGGGACGGCGAGCGGCGCACACCGCATCACGCTCCCGTTCCCCGCGTTCTGTCCTTCGAGACTGTCCTCCCACACCTGCTGGCCCGCTTCATCCCATGCGTCACCGTGTTTGAGGCGGCTGAGCGACCGCATCGTCATCCGCCCGATATCGAACGGGTCGCTGTCGTACCACGCGACGAACCGCTCCGCAACATCCGCCGGATCGAATCCCTGGCGTTCGACGAGACTACGAGCGATACAGAGCGCCTGCTCGGTGTCGTCCGTAATCGTGCCGGCCGGCTGATTCCACGTGCCGTGCCCGACCATCTCGTCGAGCCGACCGTACTCGGCCGCGATAGCCGACGCCGACCCGAACTCCACAGGCCGCCCGAGCGCATCCCCGCACGCTAACCCAAGTAGCACTCCTCGTGCGCGTGCCAGTTCCATGCCAAACCATGGGCAAAGATCCGGAAAAGTATATCTCCGAAATCAAGACCGGGGATCCGATACTGTGCCGCCACCGAACCGGCACACACTACGGGTTTTATCCATAACCGTTCCGAACAAAGTCGCCAGCGCGAACCGAAGATGGGACACGGTATAACCCGCTGGTGACGAGCACCCAATCAGTACAACCCGCACAGGCGATTTTCCAAGCGGAGCCGCACGTATCTACCAAGAAACACAGTCACGCGCCATCGAACAGCCGTTCCCCTGTCTCAGCTGGAAGCTCCGCCACGACCACCTCGTGATAGACTCGGTCCACGTCGTAGTGCGCTCGCCGCAGCGAAATGTCTCCAGACGCCAGGTCAAGGATTGCGTACGCCGCACGCGGATCACCATCTCTAGGCTGCCCGACGCTCCCTGGATTCACTACCACGGTTCCATCAATCTCTGAGACGTCTTGGATGTGCGTGTGCCCAAGGAGGACGCCATCGTAGGTCTCGCTCGCCTCAGCTAGCTCGCTCACATCGTCGGGAAACACGTACGCGTCCGTTCGCGTCGGATGTGAGTGCACCGCCAGATAGTTATTGTCAACGGTCGCACGCTCCGGTAAGTCACGCAACCACGCGCGTTGTTCGCTCGACAGCGCGTCTTGAGCGTACTCCAATCCGGCGTGCGCCATCTGATTACCTGCCATCCGCAGTGGCGTCTCGACGAGCCGGTCATGGTTTCCCTGCACGACCACGTCAGCGTGCTTGCGGACCAACTCAACACACGCACTCGGCATCGGATTATACCCAACGATGTCCCCCAAGCACACCACCTGTTCGACCGGCGGGAGGTCCGCGAGCACCGCTTCAAGGGCTGGCTGGTTCGCGTGGATGTCTGCCAGCAGTGCGACCCGCATTAGGCTCACACGAGGAAGGTGCGATACTTAGCCACTATGGGTGGGATTCGCATCCGGCACGCCCAAAATGGTTAATTGGTTGACTGAATAGGGGTGGATGATGGCCGAAGAGATTCTTTATCCGGCGGGTGAGGAGCAGACGGAGTGTGCGATCTGCGGCGGCCCGCTGTACATCCCGCTGAGCTCGCCGTACGCGAACCTCGTGTGTGACGAGTGTGATCGTCGAGCCGTCACGGAAGATGGCGAGGAGCCGACGCACGGGAAGGCGTACAGAGAGAAGATGGCGGAGAAGTACGGCCCAGAGAGTGCGCAGGCGCGCTCGGGATCGGGCGACAACCCCGTGTTCATCGACGGGCAGAAATGCTGGCGGCGGTACCGGCACGGCGGCTACGTTACCCGCCTCGACCAGTTCGATTGCGACGACATCTGGGAATTCCGCGAGACACACAATCAGTAAGCGGGTCCTCGGGAGCACTTCCCCGTCCGGACCGGGTGAGTCGGCAATCGTGGTGGACTACTAATTCAATAAAGCGATCTAAATAAGCCAATAGATGAGTGGCAGCCTGAGCAGCTCAGGTCCAGCAGCGATAGGGCCGCCTCATACTGAAGGTAACTCGGTCAGCTTAGTAATTAGCTCATCCATCGACACTAACGTCTCCTCTCCCAAGTCTACTGTATAGAAATTGATGTCCGCATAGTCCTGCTCCCAGGGCTGGTGATTCCGCTTGAATTGCGCTATATCTTTCAAATGAAGGATGCAAGTCAGGTTATCGACCACAACGTTGACCGTCTTGATCTCATCCGCCCTCTCGTACTTCCGAACAGTATCTTGTAATTTCGAGACGACACCCTTCCCATCCCCCTCATCGAAGAACATCTCTATCTCAAATACCCTTGGTCCGTCTCGCACGTCAGGCCGGATCGAATTCTCGTCTGCCGATAACGAGGGTTCCGTCTCAATCGTTTTTTCTATTGTTCGGTAGTCTTCGATCTCAGAAATATCATCATATCTGGCGAACTCTTCGCCAGCGTCCAAAAGGTTCTCTGCGAGCCATTTCACAACGAGTACTTTCAACACGTAATGGTCGTCAGATGCCCCTTTATCACGATTAGTCGCGGAAGCAACCTTTCCATCTGCTGCCTGTAAGATCTGTTTTCGTCGCTCTTTTGCAATACCATCTGCGTCCCAATCGAAAACCTGACTGAACGTCCTCCATCTCGTCGGGTCGTCTCGGTCCAAACCCGTCCAGAATGCGCGCGCTATCTCGATCCAGTTCGCATCCTGTACGATCTCAACCTGCGTCGGGGGATGAAACGACAGCGAGACTTTCTCTAGCTCTGGAAGCTCGCGGCGGTTAAATATGATCGCACCGAACCGCTGACCGCTAAATAACTGGTCAAGCTTGTTGTTCCAGATACTTTGCCACTCTGCCTGGTACTCTTCCGCCAATGCATCCCACTCCCCATCTGACAACTGAACCGTGAAGATCTGGCTATCAGCCGATAGCCATCGTTCTTCATTTGCTAACTGATCAGCAGTATCAAACTTTTTAAGCTCCGGCTCCCCGCCTTCGATCTCTCGATACCGGCGCTTCACCAACGTTTCAACGACCCCGACCGAATCGTCTCCGCCCACGTTCACGACTAACGGATTTCTTGACTTGATATCGGTCCCCCCAGCGCCGAGTAGGAGTTCCAAGGGATCTGGCCAGTCGCCTTCACTCCATCCAGTTCTAGAGCCACCCTCCGTGGGACCAGTGCCCCTCTGAATAATCTGGTTCGTTTCACTCACTTCAGGTGCTTCTTCTACGGTTTCAGTTGAGCCTGCCGTTGACTCCGTATTCTCGGCTGTAATTCCAGGTACCGTTTCAACGAAGCTACTAA
The DNA here is from genome assembly GCF_014647475.1 of Halocalculus aciditolerans. Lineage (NCBI taxonomy): Archaea > Methanobacteriati > Methanobacteriota > Halobacteria > Halobacteriales > Halobacteriaceae > Halocalculus > Halocalculus aciditolerans. The sequence goes on from NZ_BMPG01000003.1 coordinate 60,533, forward strand.
ACGGTCGGATACTGTCCCGAGTCCCGAGTGTTACCTGTGGAATCTGCACCGTTTCCAAACGCTCGATTCCAGCTAACTGTTCATCAGCAAACTCAACTGATTTCAACCGATCCGTACTAGCAGTGGAAAACTGAGGCACACCTAATAGACCTGACTTTGAGTCTGTGAGAATAGTCGCTGTCACCTCATCAGGTGTTATTCTCTGCTTGTGGCGTGTCTCTACCTGCGGTATTTGAACCGAGTTTTCTCCAGACGGCAACTGCCCAAGAGGCTCCGTTGCATCCAGCCTTACTGGCAATTTTACTGTGATCTGCGGAATGTCAAGCCGCTCTTCACTCATCCCCTGACTGAGTTCCCTATCTTCGTCAGGACTGTCTGTTGAAGCGAAGGTATCGTCTGCCTCTGCTGTGTCCTCCGCTCCTGAATCACTCTGTTTGCTATGTCGCCGATGTTCTCTTTCTTCTCGCTCCTTTGAGCCCTCCCTTTCGTCCCCCGTCTGGTTCTGTTCGGTATCCTCGTCGCTCATAACTTCTCGACCTCTAAGGATCCCTGGTCGATGTGTAATTCATATTCAAGCCCATTCAGTAGAAAGAGGCCTGGAGAGAGTTCATCTAAAACTCGCAGCAGTGAGAGACTGCACTCCCGACTCATAGATGACCGGTTCCCACTAGTATTGTATCCACGATACTCGTACTGGTCGAGTGTAATACCAGAAACCCGGTATTCAGCCTTCGTCGTATCTCCTCTATTACTGGAGTACTTATCGTCGCTTCCGACAAGAGTGAGGCTATCCTCTTCACTAGACAATTGAAAAGTAAGCCTCTCTGGCGTGTCCCATCCGATATTACTCAACTTAGTATGGGCCTCTTCTAAGAACTCTTCCTTGAAGTTCGGGACATCAGGGAAAACTAATCGGAGCGACTCTCGCACATCGCCGTCAAAGGCCTCCCAGACCAGTTCATAGAAGTCTACCAACCGTTCTCCTAGTGACTGACCACGATAATCGTATACTGTGTACTGCTCCTGGCGCTCCTCAACGTGCTCACCGCTCTCATCGATAGCCGGAACGAAAATAGGCTCCAAGCCGAATGTCTCGTCCAGCCACTCCCATTGCTTTCGATCTTTCAACTTCGGATATGCAACCGAGAGATATCGGTTCGTGGTTTTTGGAAGCGTCCACACAAATAGCGCCCGTTCATTATAATTCGGTAACGGGTCTTGTAATCGGTACAGAAAATCGGATAGCATCTGAGTAAACTTACCCTGATCAGATAGCAGGTCGTAAAAATCATACTCCGCATCTACGTCCTGGCTATACACCAGGTCATTCTCTTCGGCCTGCTGAAGTATGGCCTCGGCCGTCCTCGCTGATTCAGCTACAAAGTTAGTGAAGGGAGTGTCTTCGACAACCACCTTCGTCGACGGAGAAATGCCCTGCCGCTGTTTCTCAATCATGTCCGTCATATCAGAGAATTGGAGACCGAGCACCTCTTTATACAGCTTCGCCAAGCTCCGTTCTCGGTACTCTCCGTTCTCATCAACCCCCCCAAGCAATACTTGACTGTAATCCCACTGTTCCTGTAGCTCATTGAAAGGTATCCCGTCACATTTTCTTATAAGCTCCTGTCGAAACTCGTGAAGCGCGATAGCCGTTTCAGCAACAGTCCGTATGCTATTGTCGAAGTAAGAGCGCCATCGGTTTTCGTCGGTGTAGTCAGAGGGAGCAGCGTTTAAGCTTTGGACCATGCCAGAGACATTAATTCCTATACATTTACCAGTTGGGGAGGGTTTGACTTCCAAAATACGAGCCCGCCGTTTAGATACAGTGGCCAGATATACTCCTTGATACGACCCCACAGGATCTTCAGGTAGAGCCGCACAGACAGGGTCGAGGCCGGACACGCTAGCGTAGAAGAAGTGGCTCGAACCGCCCTCTATCGGTTCTGTAGGTATCATCGCGGAGGCCGGCACGATCCAAAATGCAGATCCTAGGATCCGTGCTTCACCGGTGCTGAAGTCTGCGATGAAACCTCCATAATCGCGTGGCCGTGAGTGATATCCACCACTCAGAAACGCTTGTAAAACTCTCTATAGGGACTATAAACACTCCTGAACCACTAGTTTGGCAAGGGTTTATCCGTGACTATAGAACAAAACGTGTGCCGTTCGAACATGACGGGAACACAGAACACCACCGAAACAACGGACGAGTCGGACGACAGCGTCACCCTCGTTGTTAACCTAGAGACGCTCCTCTCCGCGATGCGACGAAACGCCCGCGACAAAGACACGCGCCAAAACTATCGGCTCCGCTTCTCCCGGCCACTGGAGGGGCGTGTCACGGCCAGTCTTCACGTCCACCAGCAAGACACATACTGGCCGAACCCTGCCACTGATCCATTCACCCTGGTACCCGAACAGCTCATCGAAGACGATCCATCCGTGCTGACCGAATATCCGGAACCTAGGCAAGTCAGGAAAGCCGCAAAGGAGGTCGATGGCGTGGAGGCACTCGACGACGTGAGCGACGAAACACTCAACGAGTGTTGGGACGTCCACATTGAAGTCTGGGAGGGCGCCGTCCGAAAGGCGCTCAAACCAGAAGTGGACATCCACGAGCGCAGCCACGGACCAAACGTCAAGCCGCGCATACTCCCTGTCGAATACACCTCCGAATAAGCTCACCAGGGAGCCCCTCGGAAGAGACCGGCAGCGAACCAGGCAACGCGCACTCCATACGGCGCTCAAGCACGACGCCCCGAGAACCAGGCGGGGCGGGCGTCACTCGTCGGGTTTCGTCCCGGTGCGGAGCTTCTCCCGATACTCCGCCCACGCGCGATACATCGCCACCGTTTCGGCCTCCGTCATCGTGCTGTGCTCATTCGGGTCATAGAAGGGGAGGTCCTCTTTTTCAGGCATCGCCATCACCTGCCCGAGCGGATATAGTTGCTTGTAGTAGTGTTCGAGCACCCAGTCTTCACCGTGCTCCGCGACGGCCTGCTCGATGTACGGGGCTGCCTCTGGGTACTTGTCAGCGAGTGTCTCGGTCATTGGGGATCGTGTACTGCAGGCTGTTTCTGACCTCGGATGCTAGACGTCTCAGACGTCCGTGTATTCGGCGAGCGAGTGGTTCGCGCTGGGACGGGTCCACTTCCCGATCTGGATGAGCTCGAACGTGTCGAGCGGAACGTCGAGCGCGGCGGCGATCTGCGCCCGGACGGGGGCTGGGAGGCTGTCGATCCGGATCGCGGTGAGCGCGTGCTGGGTGAGGCCGTAACTAGTTGCAAGGCTCGTCGGGGCGACGATGATGACGTTCGCCCCCTCGACGGCGTCGAGTGCGAGCTGGGCATCTCGGTACTGGAGCACCGTCGCATCCAGGTCCTCGACGGGGAAGAGACAGCCAGCAGCGCCGTACGCGATACTCGCCCCCGCCGACTCGAAATGCCCTTTGAGCATAACTAAGCAAAAATATATTCGCTACAGGCATTAGTTTTGTGGTGGGTGAGCGCCCCCAGCCACGCCCACCGCCCCCAATTTGACTATCCCGACTCCCCACCAGTGGATATGCCCCGCGACCTCTACGACTGCACCGCGGCCGAGCTCGCAACCCACTCAGTCGAACACCTCGACCACAACACGCCACCGCGCGACGCCGCCGCGTGGCTCCACGAGACTGGCTACGACGCCGCCCCCGTCTACGCCGACAACGAGCCAGTCGGATTCATCCACAAAGACGACGTCACGACCGACGACGACGGCGACACGCTCGACGACCACCTCACTCCACTAACCATCCACTACATGATCAGCGGCGACACCCAGTTCACGGACGTTCTCTCCGCACTCGTCGAGCAACCAGTCTACTTCCTCGGCGGCCACAACCACGTTACCGGCATCCTCACCCGCGCCGATCTCAACACCGCCCCCGCACGCATCTACCTCTTCGACCGCATCACCTACCTCGAAGAACATCTCCGCGAGCTCATCCTCGACACGAAACCAGCCTGGAAGGACACGCCCGTCACCGCAGCCGAACTCGACGACATCGAAACCCGGTACGAAGACGCCCAAGCCGCCAACGTCGCCTTAGACGAACTCCACTACGCCCAATTCTCCACCCTCGAAACCATCGTCACCAGCGTCGACGCCTGCTGGCAAACCTGCGGGTTCTCCACGAAAGGCAGTGCAGACTCTCGGCTCCACGCGGTCACTGACCTCCGCAACGACGTCGCCCACGCCAACCTCCTTGTTGAGAACACCACCAGCAACGACTTCCTCAGCAGCGGCCGCACCACAGAGAATCTGTACGATACGCTCGAAACCATTCACAACGTCCTCTCGAACCTCCAAGACGCAGGGTACGAGCCAGGGGCGACGACCGCACGAGACGCGGCCACTCTAGCAGACCCGAGCACGTCCCTGGACTGACTACCGATCACGCGATACTCTGTCCACCAGCAAGTCTCACCCGGAGGCCTACGTGATCCCGTGCTCGTCTCGATAGCGCTGATAGTACGCTTTCTCCACCGTTCGGAGATCGAACCCGCCTGGATTCCGATCACGTAACTCCGACAGTAGCTTTGGATAATCCGTCACCCGCAGCTGTCGATCTTCACCGAAGAACAAATCAACCATATATCGATCCCCGACAGCGTACCGCTCCGGATCGTAGAACGCCAATACCACTGTCGCGGTCGCACACCCAATCCCTGGTATCGAGGCCAGCGTCTTGAGTTGCACCGCTGGATCGTCAACCAGCAAGGCAGCCTCACTCACCCGTCGGACAAACGCATCAGGAACCCGATTCACTCGTTCAATATTCCCGCTTCGACGCCCCGCTTGATTATCCAATTTCCACGTGACCACATCACGGAGCTGTTCTTGCGTAATGTACCCCTGCGATTGCAGCGCTTCATGGAGCGCCTGCTCGATCTCGTGGAGTTCCTCGTCGTAGCTCTCCTCATACAACGTCGCCCATCGCGTAATACCACTCCTATCCATGGATATCTGATCTCAAGAACACGATTAAAACCCATCTGTGGATTAATAACCCCTATGAGGAAAAGGAGAGGCGAAGTAACGTCGGTGTTGGGAGCCACCGCGTATTTGTCTGAAAGTGGTCTGCCAATCTCCTAGGGGGAATCACTGTTAGTCGCTCTCGATCAACGCTCAACTGCGGTTCACCATTGTCACCCGGACTACTGAAAAGAAACACGTGCCCCTCATCGGCTAAGTCAAAGTAGTCTTCAGGATTTAGCGATGCATCACCGGATTTCACCTGAACGAACCCGGTTTCCCGAGTACCGTTCGTCACTCGCCGAAGTTCACACTCGTATTTCGCCTGTGAGTCACCCGTAGAGTATTTTGTAATCCGCCATCCGTTTGACTGCAGGTAGTCTAAAACGAGTTCCTCGGTGTCATCCGCGTCCAAAATACTGAACAGTTTACCAGGCCCCATCGAATCCAATTTCTTCTCAAGACGCTCAAAATCCAGCGTACGCTCGTTATCGAAGTCGTCAACTGAATGGAGTTCTCGAATAACCCGCTTCGCGTCGCTATCAACTCCTTTCTTCATCCTGTTCAAGGTTCCGAACCGACCGGTGAACTTTCGCTTAACATACCCTGGTACAAATTCTACCGGGATATCGGTCCAGTCCACATGCCGGATATTATGAATCTGCGTTCCGTTCTCGTTAGTCAGATCTTCCCGGAGAGATTCGGATACATCGTGGCTAGTTGTACACTCCGAGGTCACTTTACACAGTGCGAATTCACTCCCCTCGTTGACCCAGACGTAGTCCTGCGGTGCATCACCGGAACCGTCACTCATTTCTTTAACGATGTATCGGAGCTCGTGACGTAGATCACCACTATTGGTCGTCCGGTCATGGTTAGGGTCTTTCCCGAGCTCTTTGTGGGCCTGTTCTATCTCGGCAGGAGAGGCGCACGAACGCTGTGGATCCCATCCAGCCCCAATAACCCCAGCGTCACGACAAGCCTCAAAGAAGCCTGTTTCACCGGCAGGTTGGAGCTTGAGTGCGTAGACAGTAAAACCAAGATCAGGTGACATAACACAACAACAGACAGTCAGAGAATAAACCTTTCCCCGAAGATTCCCCTATTCGTTAGATTGGGCGCCTCTATCGACTGAGTGTGTCGTCCACCTCCTGTAGCGCATCAATTGCCTGCTGCAGATGCACGCGCAGTCCCTCATCGGCACGATCCCGGCTAACGGGCTGACCCGCATCTTCCACATCCTCATCCGCGGATTGAGGTTCAGGAGCCGGCTCTGGCGCACCCCACGTTTCTGTCCGACCCATTGGCTCAGAGTCCTGGTCTGTCACTGCATCAAGCCGCTGCTGTTCGTCGCTCTCTCCCGTTGCGGTGTCAGCCCCAGTCGCGCTGTGGTCCGAACGCTCACTGTCGGTCGGTCGCCCGCCACGACTGAACGCGGACAGCGGGAAGTCGTACGCGCAGGCGCGTTTCTGTTTGTTGAACGTGGTGCGCCGCGAGATGCCGAGCACGTCGATGATGTCGCTGCGGTCACACCCGCGGTCGAGCGCTTGTCGGACTTGCTCGTCCTCCATCCGTTGCAGCAGCAGTTGCGGGTCGTCCGGGATGTGGCCACGCGCCGAGTTCTCGACCTGCTCGACGAGCCCCCACTCGCCGGTTTCGACGTCCTTGTCCACGATCTGCCGGTCGCGGGCGTCGACGAGATTATCGAGCCCCATCAGTACCCACAACCGCTCGCGGACCGCTGACACCGAATGATCGCTCGGCAACCCGCCGGCGATGTCACCCGTCCGGGCCGGTCCTTCGTCCGCTAAGTACCGCAGGATCTCGATGTCCTGCGGGAGCAGCACGCTCTGATCCGCTTCCGTGATCTCGACAGGCGAGTCGTCCGGTGTGGACTGCTGGTGGAACCAGCTGTGACACGACCGGCACAACAGCGTCAGGTTCTCCAGGTCGTGCTCACCCATGCCGTCCGGGTCGCGCTCGATGTGGTGGACGTGCAGCGTCGCTAGCCCACCTTCGCCCAGGCCGCGCCGGCCGCACGCCTGACAGCGGTGCCGGTACTCCGTCAGTACCTCCTCTCGCGTCTCCGGATCAACCGTCTCATGACACTCGCGCGGACTGGTCACCCCGGACTCGTCGCTACCTGCAGTTTCACCGCTCGATTCCTCCGCATTCGGTCGTAATTCAGCGTCTGCCATATCGTATCTCAGTTCGCGCGTTCGTTCAGCAGCGATTGTACGTCACCCGCTCCCGCAACCGTTTGGGTTATCGCTTCAATCCGCACTGGGAGACTACCGACACCGACCGCGTTCAGCGCAAGCGAGCGCCCGTAACGTCACCGTCCAGCAACTCGCGTGCCGCTCACGCATGCCGTGTCGGGGTCAGTGATTTCAGTTTGAAATCGGATTTCGAGCAGTACCGTTCTGCGAGTAACCCTAACTCCCGCGTTCGCAGGACATCCGCGATATTGTGAATGACGAGGTCAGTGAACCGGCCGTCCTCGTACGCCGTCACGGCTTCCCCGCTCTCCGCGAACGGGTCAAGGTCACCGTACTGTCCGTCACACAACGTCTCGTACACGCCGGCCAGGTCTGACCGTGACTCCCCCTCCTCGTCGGTCGTGTTGAACCGGTTCGTCACGACCGGGAAGAGGTCGGCATACGGCATCTCCCGGAACGGCCACTCTACATCACGCTGCGAGAGGCGTGTCCGCAAGAACGGCAAGTCGAATCCAGACCGCCACAGCTCACCGTTGAACGCGACCAACAGGACGTCGCTGCCGACCAATCGCTCTGCAGCGAACGCGCCAACCGCCTCCAGCAACACGCGTTCCGATTCGTGTGTCGATACCTCGACGTGCGACTCGACGCGGTCACGAACCGAGGCCTCCACGTCAGGCGCGGCCCGTCCGTCAGTCTGTACGAACACGCGCACACCCAGCGGCACGGCAAACCCGACGACGGTCACCTCATCCCGAACTTCGAACCCCGTCGTCTCGATGTCGAACGCAACCAACTCTAACGGCATCACCGCTCACCCCCGCCAGCCTCACGGGTGGCCGCGATACGCGCACGTTCGGGCACGCGATCCTCACTGACCGGTCGCAGGCGGACCTCTCCAAACCCATATCGGGAGTGCGTTCCAACGCGTAACACGCCGCTCTTCGCCGTCTCGACTGGATTCGGTCCGCCGTACCCGACGACCTGCCCGTGATCAATCGTCTCCAGCTCGTACACGTCACCGTCCTCGACGAGCCGTTCGTCGCGGCGACGCAGCCCGCCTGGTCGGGGCGTCCACCACCACGGCACCGACTGGTCATCCGCACCTGGATACTCACTCGCCGTCACGTACGGCGACACCAACTCCAGCTCGAACGACCGCTCAGCGTCCTTCAACGTGGAGTAATCGAGCGTATCCAGATCAACCGTCTGCGTGTCCTTCAGGCTCGTCTCCCCGAGCCCGTAATTCCGTGCGCCACCGACCCGCAGCCCGTCCAATACGTCCTCGTCAAGCGGGACACTATCGGCACTACCGCCGGCGTCGTGCAGGTAGAACTGGACGAACCACGTCATCGTCCGCTTCGAATTCCGCGACGCCTGCGGCAACCCGAACCGGACAGTTGGTGAGAACGCAATGCGCCCACCGTGCACGCGCAGATCGTGCGTGTTCTGCGCGTCTCGCGGCCGCGACGCCGACAACCACCGCTGCGCCGCATCGCGGAACAGGAACAAGTCCTCGTAGGACTCGACCGGCCGCAACCCAGCGCCGAAATATGGCGCCCCACCAGACTGCGAGTGTTCATCAGGGTAGCCGCCGTGCTCACCCGGGACGAACACGCCGTGACTCACCGCCACCGACGACCGCGTCGCCGCATCCACACGCCGCGCCAACGCCCGGTACAGCGCGTGGCCCGACACGTGATAGGGTCGTCCGTGGTAGTCCGACTCCAACTCCAGCAGTACCTGCTGGATCATCGTCATCGCTCATCACCCCTGAGTCGAGAGCTGCGCTGCAACACACGCCACCACCCGATGCTCTCCTCGATGAACTGCAACGCCGTCGACCAGGACCGAATCCGCCGCAACTGCGCGTCGATCACGCGCCCCATGCGCTCCTCAACAGCTAGCGGCTGCTCTGGCAGCCGCGTCCACACGTCAGCCCACGACTGTGCCGGCGCAGCGCCAAGCCGCGCCCCCGGCCGCTCACCCGGCTCACCAGTAATGCGCAACGCGAACGACGGTAGCACCACCACCGTTCGATGCGGCACTACCTGAGGATCGCCCTCTCCCTCGGCCTGGTCCACAACGAGGTACAGCTCGTCGAACCCGTACCCCGACCGGTAATTATCCACCAGGGCAGCGGTCAACAGCGTGTGGAACTTCAGCGACGTGTACGGGTAGTACACGGACTCGTTGAAGATCGACACCACCGCGGAATCGAGCCACGCCGCGTGCATCTCGACCGGGTCCTCGACCTGAACGAGGTCCGCCAACGCACTTCCGATCCCGTCGTCAATCCGGCCAACCTTCGTCGCCGTCTCACCCGTCACGAGCGATAGACGGAACGGCGAACTGTGATTCTTCACCGACTGTTCTGGCTCACCACGCGGCCGACTCAACAACGCCGCATCACCATCAGCACCCAGTGGGACTGGCTCGTTCACCGGCACGCCAGCAAACTCGGCGACCGCGTTCTCGTGCGACCGCCCCCGCGACTTGTGCACGTCGTGACGGTACACCGACACTATCGACACATCCTCACCGCGCTTCGACCGACCCGACTCACCAGCAGGCGAGGATGACGCATCACCCCCGTCAGTCAACCGCTCGACCGTGGGACGGACCTCCGTCGACGGCGACTGCGGCTGATCGTACCACTTGTCTGACGACCCGGGCTCAGTCACGCAGACTCACCTCCCGAGTCACCGTCCGGCATCGGTACCTCTCCGTCACGCGCCGCCGTCCGTGCCTGCAACGCCCGCACGAACTCCGGCCGGCACTCCGACCGCCACACCTCGTCCTTCTCCGCCATCGCCGACGTCGCATCCTGCGCACGATTGAACACACGCCGCACCTCCCGTTCCGAGTAGAGCGGATTCAGCACCCACACATCCGCGATCCCAGCGCCAAAGTTGCGTGCCCCACCGAGCTGGAACTCGAACTCGTCACTGTGCGCGTCGAGGAACGACACCGCCTCCAACAGTAGCCCGACGAACTCCGGCTTCACCTCCCGGAGCGTCAGCTTCCACGTCCCCTCCACATTCCCGAGGACGTCGCGGTCTGCCTGCCGGAGCGGCTGGCCACCATCGGCTTCGTTGCGCGACCGGACCTGGTTCGAGATCTGACGGAAATGCGCTTCCGCCTCCCCATCCAGGACGTCCACCTGCCGTCGAATCGGCGAGAATGATACCGGGCGACGCAGCAACTTCCCGGGCTGCGAGCCGAACCCACCGAACAAATCGTAGATGACACACCCGTCATCGTGTTCGTTGAGGCACGCGCCCTTCTCGTGGTAGCCCGAGTCGAGATCGCGCTCGTACACGTTCGCGCGCATGTAATCCGCGTTCGGTTCTCCCGGGTGGCACGCAGTCGCCCCAGCGATTTGGACGACTTGTTCGCACCCGTGCCGCAACCACCCGCTCAGGGTGAATGGGCTAATCTGCCCCTCGATCTGGTTCATCGGGTCGTCTGCCTCGTACCGATCCGCCGAGGCATGATGCCGATCCGTGACGATCCCGTCCCCTGGAGACAGCAAGTCGATTTCCAAGCCGACGTACACGTCCGGCAGCAACATCTCCTCCACCGACCACGGCAGCTCCACCTCGACATCGAGCTGCGAATCCATGAGCACCGACTCGTCCGCCGTCATCGCTGCACATCACCCCAATACAATCCGCGAACCACATCGTCCGCTGACCGATCCGCACGACGCTGCGCCCCACCCAGAGACACCTTCATCGACGACTCAGTCGTCTTCGAATCCTCGTCGGCAGCCGCATCACTCACGTGTGTACTCCCGCCGTCGGGAACCAACCGGATCGATTTCGTTGCCTCCGCACTTACCGCCACCACCGCGGGGTCCAGCAACACCGGCCACGACGACTGCGTCGCCCCGTCAGAACACCACCCGACACGCCCCTCAACGACCAGCTCCCGTACACCCAACGTGTACTCCTCCGGAAGGTCGTGCCCTTCCTCGCCACACACTACGTTACCGACCTGAAACATCACCTCTCCAGCCGGTCGAAACACGTACACAACAACCGCATCACCCTCACGAAGAGGGGAGCCGCACACTTGACACGTCGCGGCCCCTACCCCGAGCGAAATATAATTTATTTGATGTATGTCTTCAATTAGTGGCCTGTCGCTACCTTCTTGCGGTTTCGGATTTGAGTTCTTCATGGGTTCTCGGACGGTATTCGGAACCCAGCCTGGGTGCTGCAACACCCGGGCACTTCCGTCGATCAGTGCCAATGACTGAGTTCGTATCCACTAGTCACGCGTCTATTGGCATAAACCTTTGGACGCTCGACTAATGGAGGGCCATCCAGCAGTCATATGTGAAATGGCACTCACGTCATTACTATGGGCGACCGGGATCGGGACGAAGAAAGTGGGAAATTTACTGAGGAATACCCTGCCCAAGAGTTTCTGGAAGCCTTAGTCAATCTCGGTCCCAGTGGAACGACGGACATTGCCGATTATGTCGGCTGTGACCGTCGAACCGCTTACTTGAAATTGAAAACACTCGAAGAAGAAGGAGAAGTTAGAAGCAGGAAAGTAGGGAATTCGCTCCTTTGGGAGCGCGATGAATAGTTACCTGCCCATTCTGCGGAATTACTCTATTTCGATTGCTTTACTGGCTGCATCGAGCGGATCGGTGTAGAATACGAGCTGGAGCTGATCCAGCAGCTCATCCGGAATCTTTGCCAGATCTTCTTTGTTCTTCGCCGGGAGTAACACTGTCTTTGCCCCCGAATCTGCAGCCAACTGCAGCTTATCGATCAAGGAACTCACCGCAACTAATTCACCCATGAGACTCATCGCGCCAAGGACAACGGCTTGTGATCGAACTGGTCTATCGAGTATCCCTGAGACTATGCCGACAAGAAGTCCAACGCTCGTTTCGCCGCCTTCGTTCGCGTCGGATGGATTGAGCACTTGGACGTTGATGTTGTACTCATCCAGCGTTTCATCACGGCGGAGCTCGCGCATATTCGCCTGGAGGTAGTCGCACGCAGTCTCGAACGACTCTTTCATCTTCTTCCCTGGCGTCCCCGAGATGTTCGTCTTCCCAGAACCGGGGAGTGTCTGAGTTTCGATGCGGAACGGTGCGTGACGTCCTTCACTTTCGCCGATAGTGTAGACAGTACCTGCTTGTTGCGTCCCGGGGGGAATGAGAGCCTCATCGGCCTCCTCGGGAACCGGAACGTAGAGTTCCTCTTTCGTATCCAAATCCAAATACGAGAACTCGACGGCCCGATACTCCATACCACCCATCCGTTTCAACTGTTCTTTGACGCGACGACGTCCCTCCATTGCGAATTCGAGGTATTCGCGGAGCTCTTCTTTCGTGTATTCACCGTGGGGATGGAGTAATTTGAGCAGACCAGATACTGTCTTCCGGACGGCCCTTTCGTCACGTTGGTTCAGGTGGTCTCCAAACGCGAACTCCTCGTTGATCGCATCGCCGTAGGATTCTTTCCGGAGATCGCGGACGAACTCGGCGAAGTAATCCACGATAAATCCGAACTGATCGCCGAAGAACTCGGAGCGCATCTTCGGGACTTCCCAGCCCGGAAGATAGTAGTGGAAGCGGTCGATGAGGGCGAGGTCCTGCATATCATCCGGGAACGGCTCGAAGAGGTGTGAGCTCTTGAGGACGCCTTCGACGTCCAAGTCAATGTTTCCAACGTAGACCATCGAGGCTTGGGCCGTGAGTTCCTCAGTTCCGCGTGAGAAGCTCCCAGACTCCATGTAGTCTTTCAGCATCTGGACTGCTTCCGAGTCGCTGAACTGGAGTCCACCAACCTCGTCGAACGCAACGACGTCCCAGCGGCCGACGAGTCCGATGCGTCCCGTGTTGAGGTTCAGAAAGAGCTTCGCAACGGTGGTTTTTCCACCCGATATAAGGATCGAGTGGGGGCTGATTTCACGGTAGAGATAGCTCTTCCCCGTTCCTCGGGGTCCTAACTCGACGTAGTTGTAGTTGGACTCAACGAGAGGGAGACACCGAGTCAGGAAGAGGAGTTTCTCCCGGTCGCTGAACGCGGATGGGTCGTACCCGACACTCTGGAGGAGAAGGTCCATCCACTCGTCGCGCGTGAATTCTCGACGACGATCCTTCAACTGGTCGAGGTCGAGGTTGGACACCTGGATCGGTTTGAACGACTCGATGCCGAACAGGCTCTTCGGGCTGTTCGCGTTGTCAGGAAGGTACTCCAGATCGATGATGGCCCAGACACCGCCGCCCAGAAGCTTCGGGTGTTTGCTAACGAGATGTTCGTGGATCTCGACATCGTTGAGTCCGAGGTTGACGAAGGATCCGATGTAGGCGTCCTGCTGCTCGTCGAGTCTGACGGTTACTTTGTCGATGACGCGGTATCGCCCCCGCTCGCGCACTTCGCTTTTGACGTACTCGGCTTCGTCGGGGCGAACGTAGTGCTTCGACAGAATCTGTTTGACTTTTTCGAGCCCCTCCTCCAGTGATTCCTCATCGTCGGTGGCGCAGTATTGTCCGATGAGATATTCCAGAACATAGGTGGGGACGTTTACTCCCGACTTGATATCTTGAACGAGATCCTTCCGGACGACGCGTCCGGGAAAGACGTCGAGAGCTTTCTGATCGACGTCCTCAGTAGTCATTATCTACGAGAAACAGAGCCGGGGGCATATTGGTGTCGGTCAATCGCTTTTTGGGGGTGTCTTTATCACCGACAATCGTAAATTTGGGTCCAATGACTGACTCCGATTTTACAGAAGAAGACGCGAAAGAGGCGTTCGGGGAAATCTCGGACAATTTTAATATATTGATGGGAGCGAAGACTGGGAAACTCGAACCACCAGTCAGCATTGAAACTTCGTTCAGCGGCTCTCTTGCAGAAGCGACAGGTTCAGCACGGCACGTTTGTGATTTTATTGAGGAGGCGGGGCACGGTTACGAAGCTGATGAGGAACACCTGGGTGAAGCTGAGCCTCTTCCCTCAAATGATGAACGGCATCGGTTCAAAATCACGGTCACATCGAAGCAAGAATCGTAGCTAACAGCCACTCACCTCATGTGGGATATTGACGCTGTTGGATTCGTCTGTGAGACTTAGACGTCGAATCCCATATCGTCGTCTCCGAAGAGCAAATCGAGTTCTACTGTTTTCCGCGTGATCGTTTCTCGGGTGTCGGTGTCGATGACTTCGAACTGAACGGAGTTCTCGCCGGAGATTGCTCCCTGTTTGAGCCGGACACGTTCACTATTGGTTCCCGGCGAGACCTCCATCGTCACGGAGTCTGCAACCGGTTCATCGTCGATGTTCGCGCGGATTTCCAGTATCGGCGCTGGGTCGAACGCCACCTGTCCGCTCTTGGCTTCGATCTCGACAGAGATTATCGAGTTCGTGATCGGGTCTGGGATCGAGACGTCGTAACTGATCGACGCGCTTTCTTCTATCTCGCCAGTGGTCACCGTGAGACACGGGACGAGGAGTTCTTGGAGTGAAATCCCGCCGTGGAAGTACTGCATATTCCCTCCCTGGGCCTTGAAGCAGGCGACACTGCGTGGGAAGAGCAACTTGAGTTCTGGGGCGTTGATACCGAGATCGGCCAGCGCATCGGAATCAAGTTCGATGAATTCGTCCGTATCGACGAGTGGAGCATCACTGGCGGCGGCTGCGAACCGACGTTTGACGACCGAAGCGAGGTCGGGAGATTCGACTTTGAGGTCGTCGGACAACCGATCCGTGTAGAGGAACCCGTGGTCGCTCGTGATGACGAACCGAGTGTACCCGGCCTGCTTCAGCCGCTGGACTGTCCGTTCGACGTCGTCGACGTGGGAAGCAACCTGGCTGAAGGCCGCGTCGTCGTCGAGGTTCTCGCCAAGTTTGTCTATCGTTCCGGAGTAGACGACTCGCGGGACGGGGTCGTTCTCAGTTAAGTCCTCTAACGAGATGCTGCTCACCTCGTCCATATCCACCACTTCGAAGCCAGCGGCGCTGAGTCGTTCGACGCGGTCTGCTTTCCCGGCCATCTCTTCACCGTCGCTGGTCACGACGAGGTCATCATCTTCGAGTGAGAGGCCGAGTTCCCCGGGGAGGTGTGCGGCCATCCCGACCTCGGTGATCGAGGGCAGTGCCGCGCTGACTGCGCTCAGATCTTGCTCGAAGTCAGTCCGTCGTCCGAGGTTCTGTTTGATCGTCTCGGCGAGTTCGTAGCGAAGCCCGTCACAGATGATGATCGCGGTTCCGTCCTCAAGATCCGCGAACTCATCGTAGAACGAGGTCTGGGGTGTCCCGAGCGTCGGATCATCACTCAGGATGTCCGCAAGCGGCCGGTTCACCCCCTGGAGGAAGGACATGTAGTGTTGGGTGACCCGCTGTTTCACCGTGGTTTCGTTCGGATAGGGGAACGTGGCTTTCTGCGTGGCGTTGATGTACTGCCGATACGCCGCATCGACTTGCCACCACCCGTTGTCACTCGTGTACTTCTGGGCGAGTTCCGAGGAGGAGAGCGTCTTGGCTTCGTCGGCGTCGATGGTTCCGATTCGCTGGAGGGTTTCGACCGCCAAGACTGGGACCGACCAATCGACGAGGTCCTCGTTGCTCCAGAAGCTGTCCTGACGCTCAGTGACTGTCTGCTGGAGGTCTGCCGCGATGTCGGGGAGATCGGCGTAGGTCTCGTCGGCGAGTCGTTGCATCACGAGCCGAATGAGGCCCATGTCGATGCCCTTGAACGCCGTCGCGTCCCAGTGAATCCGGTCGGAGTCGATGACCGCCTTCGCAAGGTCGTAGTCCTCCGCGATCCGCTGTGCGTAGCGCGTGAACTCGGCAGGAGCGTACTGCTGCCACTCGTCGCAGAACGCCGCAGCAGCACGAGTGTCGTCAGCCGCGAGTTCGTCGTACCGGGACGTCGGTGCTCGGCTGGCAACCTCGCCGAAGAGGAGCTGAGTTGCCAGCTCCTTCGGATCGAGTCCCGCGGTGACACCGTATTCCTCTCGGAGTTGGGCGTCCCAGGCGTCGGCCATCGCGTTGTCCTCGATTGTCTCACGGTACTCTTCCGGGTTCGAGAGGTAGGTTCGAACCCACTCGTCGGTCGCCGGGCCAGCGGTGTCGAAGAGAACGCAGAAGAATGCCAGGCGCTGCACCTCGCGGTTCTGTCCCCAGTCCTCGTACGCGTCGGGGATCTCCTCGTCGTGCTCGACGAGGAACTGCGTCACGGGCGTGTCGTCGATGTCCTGACCGACACGGTACTGTCGTCCCAGTGCGTGGATATCGCGGAACCACTCGGCGTCGTTACGGGACTCGGGGATGTAGAACAGCCAGTTCTTCTCGTAGTTCGGATCCTCCTCGTGGAGACGGCGCTTCAGTTCGAAGTAGCTGCCGTCGTAGCGTGCGAGCGTGACGTCGTCGAGCGCGGCTTCGACCTCGTCGAGGACGCCCTTGTACTTCTCCTGGGCGTCGTACCACACCCAGACCGGGTGTCGGTCGAACTTCTGCCGGAGTTCAGTGATAATGCTGTCCGCGAGATCTCCCATGTTGAATTACCTCGAATAGCTCGATTTTAGCTTTGGAAGTCCGGTTTCGAGAACTTCGTACTGGTCCCATTCTTTGACATTTTCCCAGATTCCCTTCTCAACATCGACAGTGACGCCATCGTCGATCATCTCGTCGATGGTCTCACGGAACTCCCTGACGTCTTCAAGGTCGTTCTGGACCTCCTCTTTCCTTTTGAGAAGCTCCTTCTTTGGGTTCTCACCTTTCGTCTGAGCATTCAAGGTTTCAAGTTCGTTTTCGAGTTCGTTAATACGTGGGTCTAGATACTGTCCGCGAAGTTTGGGGAGCGTGTTGGAGTCGATCTCGTGGTAATACACAAAACAACTGAAAGCTCCATCAGGGCTCGCTAATTGCCAATAGATCGGAATTCGTTGACCTCGACGTCGATACTCCTTACAGTGATGATATCGGAAGAATCGATTTCGGAGCCACTCTTCCACATCACGCCCTAAGAGTTGTTTAATCTCAGATTCTATTTCCTCTGCGTTTTCTTTTGTCGAGGTTTCTTTGATACACTCTCTCATCGCATCCATCACACTACCATCATATGAACTACCAAAGGGAATTATTCCGTCCGTAGCCGGATTGAGACCACCGAGGCTCCAACGTCCCATAGCACACCCAAGATAATAGGAAAGAAGGCGACTGGCGGAAGACTCTTTTTCATCATCAGTATAAAGGTCAAAATCTCTCCGGATCATCGCAACCGAATAGGGAGATATTTCGAGAGTCTCGGATATCTCGCGTAAGCTTTGTTCTTTGTGGTTGTCTATTTCATCTACAATTGATTTGTACTCTTCTTCGGACAGTTCTTCTGTTTGGATCTCTGCCCGAAACTCATTCTTTTCTAGATCAAGTTCTCCTGCATTTGCTATGTGGTTGTAATTTGCGATGTTTAGAGGCACATCATTATAGATCAGATCGATAGTAGAGTCTGAAATATCATATTCCTCAAAAACACGATAGTCGATCAATCCGTGTGTCACCTCTATATCGGCAGATAGCATTTCAGTATCAAATCTATAAGAACCTCGCATGAAAGTTCTCATAAATTGATCTGGGTCAAACTCTTCATTAATCTCATCTAACCTCTGGAGCTCTTCCTGCTTGTTCGCACCTTCCTGAGCAAGTTTTGAAATATCGTCCGTAGACGGAGCAAATTTGACTGGTATTTGTTCTGTGTCAGTGACCCCGAAATTCAGGCTTGGGTTTAATGCCTTCATTATATACCTTACTAGGGATGAATTGAGATACCCTAAAAGATAGTGAGTATCAACGGATTCGTCTGGATATATCCCCGGACTCTTGCTAGCTATACAATCTGCGGGGAGCAATTTTACATTATAATTATCTCCCCATCGGCGGAAGATCAGCCCTGGTTTAAAGAAGTAATCTTCACTTGGTACAATACTACTTTCTGCCTCCTTGATTTCGCTTCCGTCGTCCCCCCAAAGCACCTTCTTTCTTACTGGCTCATGGTACAGAAGATCCGTTGGACTCAGGAGATACGATTTCCAATTGTTATAATCAGATGGACTGATCTCCCAGTACTTTCGGACAAAGCGTTCATCATCACCGGTGTCTAGTCCCCTCAGAACTTCAGCCTTTGAAGAGATACTTGAATAATCTGAGTATATGGAAAGAACTTCGTTACCCAACCAGTAAGTGAATGGGTGTCCATTTAGTTCTTCAAATGAATCTTGTTCTATCAAAAACACATCTGATCGTGATGCACCCTTACGATTCGCTTCCGTAATTGCCTGTAAGCCTTCGATCTTGTCCTCCAGATTCACAAGTCGGTTGAACCTTGACGAAACGCGGTTCTTTCCGGAATATTTTCTCATCGAGAAACAGACATTCATATACCCTTGATCACGGTTTTCAAGATGAGCAACATCTACGAAGTTCATTTTCTTCAAGAGCTCGGGCCGCATCTTCCTATAGCTATATTGATACATAAATGTCTCCATCGTAATCATTGACACATATCCATTTTCAACAACAAATTCACTGTTTCTTTCAATAAATGCAGTGTATAAATCACGGCTCCCGATATAGTTATCTTTCACAAATTGCTTGAGAACCTCGCCCATTTTCCCACTACTCAGATAGGGGGGATTTGATACAACAACCTCATATTCATGAACCAATAAGTCAAGTATTTCTACACTTTTTCCGACTTCCTCTGCGAACATTTCCTCAATTGGATCATTTCTGTCAAGGGCTTCAGACGCGAGTTCACCAACCTCCTCCAATAATCGATCCTTGACTTGTTCCCACGATTCTTCTTCACCTTCCCCAGATACGAAGGAGCTCTGTGTTGCAAACGATCCCTCTTGGGTGAACTTCACTTGACCCGACGCCTGAATGGCATCCTTGTGTTTTTCAAGAATTTCGTCAATCCGTTCTTCTACCCTCACGAGACTACCGAATTCCCGAATATTGTCGAAGCTCCGCCAGATCTGCTCTAAGATTTCTTCCTCTAGCTCCGAACGTGCTCTTTCTAAGACCTCCTGCTTACGGTCGCCGTTGATTAGCACCGCATCTGCGGAGACAATGTTCAACCGAGGAATCGTCACATCAGGAGATTCCTCCTTGGCTTTTAGATATAAGGACAACGCCGCGATCTGTGCTGCACCAGAATCGATATCGATCCCGTAGAGGTTGTGTCGAAGAATCTCGCGTGGGATGTATTCCTCAGGAACTTCACCCTCTTCTAAATACATCTGATAGAGCACATCGAACGCATAGAAGAGCATGTGACCGCTGCCACAAGCAGGGTCAAGCACCGTTATGTCCTCAACTGCCTTTGTCTCTCGATCAATCAGGGAATCTTCCAACGGGGCGAGGTAGAAGCAATTCTCTTCATCGTCGATATTCGTTCGTTCACCCTGCATTTCGAGCC
The DNA here is from genome assembly GCF_014647475.1 of Halocalculus aciditolerans. NCBI lineage: Archaea > Methanobacteriati > Methanobacteriota > Halobacteria > Halobacteriales > Halobacteriaceae > Halocalculus > Halocalculus aciditolerans. The sequence goes on from NZ_BMPG01000003.1 coordinate 80,218, forward strand.
ACGTTCGCCCGAGTGAGTTATCGACCATCCACTCGACGATGTACCGGGGAGTAAACAGCTGGGTCTTCGTAGCGATGTCTGTCCCAGCGATTTTGTAGTTCTCTTCATCGACGCGGTCGTCGATCTCTTCACGTTCTTCCTCACCGAAGTACTGGTACACCCAGCCCAGTGCTTCGTCTCTCTCCCAAACTTCGTCGTCAATTGCGTCCAGTTCGTCGAGAACCTCTTCTCGAACTTGGGCGTCAAGGTCGATGGCGCTGTGTTCGGATTCCTCGAAGATCATCCGGATCTCCGCACCGATCTCCTGGTACGCCAGGTCGAGTGCAGCACCGAAGCCGTCGTCAGGAGCGTTGGTTAGCTCGCCGGCGATTTCGGCCACGGTGTGGTGCATATACGACCGGTTGCCGTACTCCGGGCGCTCGGTGATGGTTTCCTCAACGAGTCCGCGAACCTCGATGGTCTTCAGCGCGACAAACCGGTTGAGGTATGTCTTCGTTGCTTCGCGGACGTAGTTGGTGATCGACCGCTCCAGATCACCTTCCGTGGATTCGAGTTCCCGTTCGATAGCGGCATCCAGCGTCCGTCGAGTGTGACGGTCTTCTGCGGAGAGGTGAGACAGGTCTTCGAGCGGGAGTCGCTTGTTCTCGTATATGCCGTACCTTTCGAGCTGGCGTCTAAGTTCGTCTTCGAGCGTATGACGAGTTCTAAGGATGGTGCTTCGGATGGTCGAGCGCTGATCCGACGAGAGACCGGGTTGACCGTGTGTCGTGGACATGGATATCAGAGGGTCGCGTACTGCCACGAAACGGGCGGGGCGGCAGTACGCTGTGTCGGGATTCCCGCCCTCGATGACATACAACCAGCAAGCATTCGGCGTGTCTTATAATTGTGGGAGAGTGTGCTGTCCCGGTGTCTGCCAATTCTCTTGGCGAGAAATCCTGAAAAACCGGAGTCAGAGTCGGTGGATTACCGGAACCGAATCTCTACGTCACCGTCTTGATCGAGGAGCGACTCAATCTCTCCCCGTAGTTCGCTGATTGGTGCGTCGATGTCTTCGGGGTCAGTCACGACGACGCTTCCGAAGATGTCGTCGATGTCGACGCTCTCGCGGACCGTTCCATCGTCGTCGTCATCGTCCAGGTCGTCGATTTTGGTTTTCGCCCCGCTCTCGTACGCGTCGACGGTCTGGATGTGTTCGATGAGGCGAGTGAGCGAGGGGTCCGGATTGATGTGGTCCTTGTTCGAGATGTCCAGATCGACCGAGCCGTCGCCTTGCCGTTCCGTCAGGTCCGACAGCGCCGAGTCGAGATCGCTCTCGTCGATGTCGGAGCCGGCGTATGCTTTCACCGAGTCGATGGAGTTTGTGTACGTGTCGTGCCGTTTCTCGTACAGCGCTTCGTAGGTCGCGGTGAAGGCTTCTGCTGCGGCTCGATAGTCCGTCTTGACGTTGTTCCACTGGCTGATGACCCCCTCGGTGTCCAGCGTGTTCTTGACGCGGTCGGCGGCGTCACGCGCGTCGTCGCTGACGTCCACGAGTGCAGCGTGATCATCCGCCTCGTCGACGAGCGATTCCCACTCGGTCGTGATGAATCGCTGTATCGTCTCGTACTCTTTCAGTCGGTTTTCGTCGCCGTTCTCACCGCAGAACTCGGCGACGTCTTTTGCGGTTTTGGTGAGGCTTTCAAGTTCGTTCTCGAACTCGACGAACTGCTTGATGCGCTTGGCCGACGTGGGCTGCTGGAGTAGGTTCTTCAGTCTGGTTTGGAACTGCTCGACGTCGTCCGTGAGCGGGAAGTCTACCCGCCGGAGCTGCGAGAGGAGTGTGCTGGTGGTCGAGACCCACTCGTTGGCCTCCTCTCGGATGCCTTCATCGACGGCTTGGTCCGTGGATTTGACCTTGCGGTCGAACAGGCGGTCGAGGAGCTGCTTGGCGTTCGTTCGCGTGTCGATGTCGACGGTCTCGCGCTCGTCGAAGGAAGTGGACTTGAACTTCGTGACCTGGGTGAACAGCTCCTGTGCGCCGTCTTCCGTGTACGTCCCGTAGGTTCGTTCCTTGTACGTCGGGATGATCGAGCCGTTGCGGAAGAGCACAGCCGCGGCGAGCCTGACGACTTCGCGGCTCCACCCGTACGGCGGTTCGGCGAAGTGGTCGATCAGGTCGCTTCCGGTACGGGATTCGCCTGCCTTCTCACGGCGTTGGATCTCGTCTTCGACTTCTGAGGAGATGCGGGCTTCGGCGATGAGTTCGCCGTCCTGCACAACACCCAGATCGGAGAAGACTGACGGGTTCGACGATCCGCTGAGGTCGCCGAATATCTGCTCGATGTGTCGGTCTTTGACCGTCGCGGAGCCGTGTTTGAAGCTGGTGAAGACCTTCGGGATAGCGTTGTCCGTCTTTCGGGCGACGAGTGAAGTGAGGGAGGTGCTCGTTGTGTCGAACTCCTCTGTGTCGCCGTTGTAAATGAGAACCCCACGCTGGAAGCTGCGTTTGAACTCGCGTTCGACCTCGTTGCGGAGGCGCTGGAGGTCTTCCTGCTTCTGGCCGAGGGCTTCTTGTTCCTCCTGGCTGAGTTCGTTGCCACGCTTTTCTTTAACGACGGTGTTGATCTGGAAGATCGACTTAAGCTTCTCGTAGATGTCGTGCTGTTTCTCGTTGTCGGCGATCCAATACAGCGTGCCGTCCTCGCTGAAGCTCTGCGTTTTCAGACCGTCCGGGTCGAGGTCCTCGTACCGCTGGTAGATCGGCGAGTACGTTTTGAGGTCGATGTAGCCCTTCGACGTGATTTCTTCGCCGTCGATGCTCAGGTTTACCTGGAACGTCTTCCCCTGGTAGTTGACGCGGGACGTTTCGTCGAGGATGTCGTTCAGGAAGCGTTTGGACGAGCGCCGGATGTCGCCCGGGCCGACTTCGATCCCTTTGATTTCGTTTTCGAGTTCCCGCTCAGTCTCACGGAGGAACCGGTAGCCTTCTTCGCTCCGACCGACGTACCCGGCGTCGACGAGTGCATCCAGCGTCTCTTCGACGTCACCTTCCAGTTGCTGCGTGGGGCCGAGCTCCGTCTGGAGTGACGTCGCAATGTTGTCGGCCGTGTTCGGAATCCACGGAAGCTGCTGAAGGAGATAGAGCGACTTGAGGACACGTCGTGCGATTTCCGGATCGGCATCTTTCGGTCGCGCCTCGCGGATCGATTTGACGTCACTGCTGGGGATGTCGTTGCTGATCTCGTCGAAGATCATGTCCAGCGTGACGAGTGCCCCGAGTTCGTCGTTGTAGAGGTGGTCCTCGTCCTTGAGGACGCTCTGGGTGACATCGATCAGTGTGCGTTCACTCCCTGCCAGCTGGTCGTCCGAGCCTTTCCCGAGAGCCTTGAACATCTCCGGAAGGATATCGAGTTGGTAGGGAAGGAACGGGTAGCAGTCGATGAAGTTCTCCTCGGTAATCGGCTTCAGGCTCTGACTGGAGTCGAGTTTGTATCTCGCGGACAGGATACCCTCGTGCTGGTCGTACAGATTGCCGAGAATGCCTCTGAATTCGCCTTTTTTGCTGAGGACGCGGTCGCGGACGACCTTGTCGAGGTTCTCGGAGGTGAGATCGAATCGGTGCGGGAACCGGTCGATGACTTTCGACTCCTCGGCTTCTTTCTCCAAGACACCGGGGATGAGTTGCTGGAGTTGTTCCTGTGAGGTGACTCCGAGGAAGACCTTGCCTTTGCCTTTCTGCCCGAATTCCTCGACGATGCTCTGGAGTTCCAAGAGCAGTTGCCCGTCGTCGCCGATGAACTGCGAGATCTCGTCGATGAACACGAAGTACCGACAGTTGTCGCCGGTCTCGGCTTCCCGCTGTTCGACGTAGTCCACGATGTCTTCGGCGAGCGTGGACGCGTTGATCAGAACGTTGTCCTGAACGTCGTCGATTGCGCGGGCCGCATCGTCTTCATCGTCGAACTCATCGGTGGCCTCGACTAATGCGGTCTCCATGTCCGACCGGACGAACATGGCGTCCTTGCGGGCTTCCGTCCAGTCTTTCCCGGTGTTCGCTTCGATAGCGTCGACGAATTCGTCGTACACGCCGCGTGATTCGAGTTCCTGCTCCATTTGCGCGACCCAGGGCATCGAGGCGTAGCCACGGGAGATGTTGAACTCGCGGTGGATGATCTCCGTGATGGATTCGCTCCCGGATGCGTCGGCTTTCGCGCCGATCTGGAACATCAGCACCTCGGAATCGAACTTCTGGGTGACAGACGAGACCGCTCCGTCGAGCATCTCGTTGCCCTCGATTCGATCCCGGAACATCTCGGCAGCGTGTGTATCCTCGAACTCACGGTTTTCGAGGATGTGCCCGAGGATTTTCATGTAGTGGCTCTTCCCCGAGCCGAAGAATCCGGAGACCCACATCCCGACGTCTTCGGTCTGTGCGTGTTCCGTATCGATGATGGCCTCTAACGCGTCCGAGAAGTGCCGTTCGAGCTGTGGCGTGAGGATGTACTCTTCGAGCTCCTTCTTGACGACGCTTGGATCGTCGTTATCGACTTTGACGACCCGGTCAATCTTCCGATTGATCGGCCGGTAGAAGATCTCGTGAATCTGGTGTGATGTGGTAGTGTCACTCATGTCCGATCACCCTTGCGCGGTAATATGTTCCTTCAGATTCATCGAGGAATCTTAAGCTCTTGTCATCGACTTTCGCCGGGTAGCAGAACACGATGGGCGTGTCGTCCGGTGTATTCGTCTCTAATTGACCCATGAGTGTGGAGGCACTGGCGAACGGGTACAGAATACCCATCCGGTAGATAATCACCGTGTCAGCGTCTTCTGCAGCCGTTGCGATGGCGGACGCTAACTGCCCCATCTCGCCATCATCAAGAAGCGACGATTTCAGTCCGTCGAGTAAACGGTCTCGATCCCGACGTTCGAGATGGATCACGTTCTCCAAGATACCGCGGTCTTCGAGGATGCTGAAGACCAGTTCGCGCATATCGATTCCTGCGACGGTTTGGTCGTGGTAATCCAGTTTCTCGATGAGGTTTCGAACCTCTTCGTCGACTTCGATTTCGTCACCGGGGTCGTAGGTGAAGACGATGAAGGGGACCCCAGCGCGCTTTCCGACTTCGTCTCGATCATCTCTGACGAGTCGTTCTACTTCTTCGAGCCGTGCCTGAAAGTCAGAAAGCATCTATTAGGTCCTCGATGCTGTCATGCTTTGTAATTAGTCGTTCTGTCGAGCCGCGCTTTTCGTAGCTCACATACTGCGGTGAGATGTCTCGAACCCGGCGCTGGACTTCCGATTCGTTCATCAGGAATAACTTCCAGTCGTCGTGTTCGATGACGTCTGATGCGGACTTCGCTCCCTTCTGAAAGAGCCGGTAGACGACGTACGCGACAGTCTCGTCGGGGACATAGGTGACGGCGAATTCCTTGCGTTGGGTGCCTTCTAGAAGCCCGTAGTTCCGGAGTGCGGTGAGGTACTTCGTGGCGGCTTCGTTGATCGTCGATTCGGACCGGTCACGCAGGTCGGCGTAGTCCTCTTGAATCGATTCGATGAACGTGACGATGTCCGTAGCTTGAACGGAGAGGGTTCCCCGTTCGAATTCAGGGTACAGGAAATCGAGGGTGACGAGGTGGATGAATGGATCTTGCGCGAATTCGTAGTAGAGACACCAGTCGGTTACGTCGCTCTGGACATCAGCCGACATGATCTTCATCAGCGGTGTCTCTGTGTACTCCTCTTTATCAGGGATGTGGCGACGTGTAACCTCGCGGAGAATGTTTGTTCGATACTCGTCCGTATTCTTGTTCAGGATGTTCTCTTCGACGACCCGTCGCTCCAGTTCTTCGTACGACTCGCAATCGACATACGTGCGAAGGATGCGTTTCGTCTCGTCAATGTACGTACTGTGATGGGCGATTTTCGGATCGAGACTCGCCGCCACGTCTGTTTCTTCGTCATCCTTGGGCTCGATATGCTCGTTACTCATATGGATGTCTCACGCGCTTTCCGATTTAAGTTCTGACTTCAGGGGGTAGTACGGTACGCAGAGGCGGTCGGTGTTCTGACCGTACCCCTGCAAGAGGGTGGCCAGCAGCCGCCATTTCTCGGGTTCAATCTTGGACTGGGTGTACCCATCTTCCCCGACACAGAATGAATCACCGCTTCCTGGGTCGTTAAGGGTAGTAGATGCTGCTGTGATGTTTGATCCAGTTTGCTCGATGATTCGGTCTGTCCACCCTTCACTCAGTGATTGAACTGAGATGCTCTCAAGGGCTTCCAGGGGCTGGTCATCCGAAGCATCGATTTCTTCAATGGCTGCAGAGATGCGTGATTCCACTCGCGGGCCGAACGAGAACAGAGAGATAGTATCTGCAGGGAGGTGGTCTGATTCTGCTTTGCGACCGACTTTCGATGCGAGGGTGATTCGAGATTGGAGTTGCGTTTTTGGTGTTACTTCGTCGAGTCGTGCCCGGCCCGTCTCAGACAGGACCCGTGAGTCCCACCAGCCCTGGTTGTTCGACTCACCCACACGCTCTATCAACAGACGTGAGGCGATCAAGTCAAGAAAGAACTCGTCATCAATACCCGCCTCGTGGAGGGCCTCTTTAGTCGAGACAAACGCATCGGCGAAATCAGTTGAAGTCATATTTACATCCACAAGAGGTGGTGGCTTAGAACCAACGCCTCCCGTTTTCTGTAGGGGAAACTGTGCATCCAGCACATCGCGGGTTTAATATCGCCCGACAGAGGTTGGATAGTGTATACGATGGGTTCCGGGAATGAGCTGACTGAACTCTACGATTCTCTCTCTGTTCTGTATGGATCGCTGCCTTCTGGAGTTGATTCGGAGTGGAGGGTTGCGTTGCGGTCTGTGTTGTACGGGGGCGACCTGCTTGCAAGTGAGGCGTCGTGTTACGGGGCGCAGCAGAAAGAGCGGAATTTGGGGAAACGGAAGGACTACGCGCGGCATCATGGGAATGGGGATCGGGTAACAGAGTTTTCGGCGATCACGGTGGCAGAGCCGCGAGAGGAGGATCACCGGTATGTCCCGGCGGGTGCGAAGTTACCAGTTGCGCCGGAGTCAAGAGAAGTACTTCCGGTAAACGTCTCGTCGGCAGAGGTTGATTGGGCGATTTCGCTGCTGTCGGAGTTCCCACCTGAGCCTGCGGCTGATCGGCCTGGTGACGGGGTTGACGTGTTGCTTGATCAAGGGCGTGTTCGCAGGGCGAGGGACCGGGCGGGACTGGGGAGAAGTGGTGAATCGACGACTGTGTTGTTCGTGAGTGATACGCATCTCGGGTACGAGAACCGTGCGGAGACTGGGAGTGGGAAGACCGTGTCGTGGATTGACGAGATTGATAGTCGGGATACGATTCGACGGATTCGGACGATTGCGATGGAGCGTGACGTTGATGCGGTGATTCACACCGGGGATGTGCTGGATCACGAGGTGGATGCGGTGACACTCGACGCTGCTGAGTCGAGTTTGCGTGACTTGGCTCTTAGTGATATCCCAGTGTACTGTATTCTCGGTACACACGATCACAACGCGGCGATTCCGTACTATTCGAACTCCATTGATGGGATTGCTTGGCTGAAAGACCAGGTTCGGAACGGGCATCTAATCGAGTTATCGGCCAGGCCGACGTCGGTTGCTGGCGGTCCGCTTGACGCATACGGGGTCTCAGCGGAGAATGTTGGAATCGACGATGTCGGGAAGTACGAGTCGCTTGGGTGGCGTCCGTCGGAGATCGCGTTCGGCGCGGCGTCGCCGGGGCCGAATGTGCTGTGTCTCCACGATGGGGTGACGCCGTACCGGGCTCGTTCGACTGCGGATGTCGATCTCGATGAGTTGCTCGCGCAGTCACGCGTCTCGTTCGACTGTGTGCTAGTGGGTGATGAGCATCGACCCAAGTACGATGACTTCGAGACCGGGTATACGTTCGAGACGGAGGATGGAACGCCAGTATTGTACACGGGACCGGCCGCACGCGTCGGGCCGGCGTACCGTGATCACGACGCGTTCGTGACGGAACTCTCGATTTCTGATGCAGGAGTAACGACGACGCGGCACTCGGTATGACTGGGCGGTCGTAGATACCCCAGTGCTGATAACCATCACTACCGTCTGATCCGATAATGCAGCGCTTCTCTGAGGGGGATCGCGTCCGGATCGATATTCCAGATGAGACGGATCCCGATCATCAGGAGTATCACGGCGAGCACGGGCAGGTTGTTGCAGTGCTGCGTGATGATGCGAATTCGGTCACCGATGATGAGCGAGACGCGAAGTTCTACCGGATCGCGTTTGATTCAGGTGAAACAGCTGATTTCCGGTGGCGTGATTTGCGTCCACCACTTGACGATCCACTCTAAAGGAGGTTTTCGGTGAAGAGGGGCGTCTTCAGGCTAGAGTAGCGCCTTTGCGGAGGGATTTTGTTTTGCTGGCTCTGTTGAAATCCTCAGAGAGTCACACGTTCGCCCGGTAGTTTGACCAGATGCAGGCCCTCCCGAAGTCGCGGTTACTCCGGTTCGTTGAGCAGGCGTTCCACTTGGCCCGGCGAGCTGTCGCCCGCTACTCCTCGAAGTTCTCAAAACGACGCTATACACTCCACCAGCACATCGTCCTGCTGTGTCTCAAGGTTCGGAAGAATACGACGTACCGAACGCTTCTCGACGAACTCATCGAAATGCCCCGGATTCGGAGCGCCATCGACCTTGAGGAACTCCCGTCGCCCTCCACGCTGTGTAAAGCGTTCAATCGACTCAATATGGCTGTCTGGCGGGTTCTTCTCAATCTCTCGGCCACACTTCTCCCAACCAACGGTGTCGTCGGTATCGACGCTTCCGGCTTCGACCGGAATCACGCCTCGAAGCACTACACGAAACGAACGAAGTTGACGATTCAGCAGTTGAAAGTCACACTCCTCGTAGACACGAGGTCAAACGCGATTCTCGACGTACACGTGACGACGACCAGAAAGCACGACTCAAAGATCGCGCCATCGCTCATCAAGCGGAATGCCCGAAAAGTCGTTATTCTCCTTGGGGACAAAGGATACGATGACCAGAAGGTTCGCGCGTTAGCTCGTGGTAATGGTGTTCGACCGCTCATCAAGCACCGCGAGTTTTCGTCGCTCCACAAGGCGTGGAACGCTCGGCTGGATGCTGATCTCTACGGTCAACGGAGTCAGAATGAGACGGTGAACTCTCGGATTAAACGGAAATATGGCGCATTTGTCCGCTCACGACACTGGTGGAAGCAGTTCCGTGAACTCGTTATCAGCTGCCTCGCTCACAACATCGACAAAGCACTCTGAAAGAGAGATGTGGGGGGCTGCGAGTGACCGGGGTTGATGCAGACTTCGCGGAGCCGTGCAAAATGCAGCGCGTATTAGGTCGTGCTTTTTACGTGAATAACGAATGTATCGGCATCCCCGTTCTCGTGGGTGTGATTGGTAGTGTTCCACGCATTCGCGCTGAATTGGTATTTCCCCACAGAGGTGTTTCCGGTCGTGTGTACCGGTAAGCGAATCGTCACCGTAGGCTGAACCGGGTTCCACACCCAATATGGCGGATACGTAGCAACAGCGGAGGTTGCGGCAGGTGTGAAAGTTGCATTCTCATACTCAAACACGATACCGTCGTGATTGCTTGAGTTGAGATGTAATTCTCCAATATTTCGAGCGTGAACGACGAGGACAGTAGACCCGCCGGATTCAACAGTTACATTTGAGATGTTGACTTCAGCCGGTGGGACAGACTCGTTGTTTTGGGTTATCGCTGAGGTGGAGGTAGTCGTCACAGGTGTATCCGTCGGCGTCTGTGTCGTCGTCATTTGAGTCGTTCCAGCCCCATTCTGTGTTCCCGTGCAGCCAGCCAAGGAAACACTACTCAAGATTAGCAACGACAGGAGGGCGATTCGGGGACGCATATGTTTGGTTTAGCACACTCACTGGTAAGTTCTTTCTGTGAGTCAAGCACCGATTGTACGTATTGAAATTGTCACCCCAACCCGTCTCGATGATATATCTACTCGACTGCTTCTCCAGCTCAAAACCATCAAAGGATTAGGATTTCAACAAAGCCCAAAGAACCTAAGCCCGCTCTCGGTGGCGGCATTTATGATCGGATATTCGTCGATGTGGAGGTGGCCGAAAAGCTCTCGAATCGTTGCCTTTGCTCCTAGTTGAGTCTCCCAGTTACTATCGTACTGGTCGGCATCGCGGACCGATTTAATTAGACTAGCGAGGTCCGCGATAGAGTCGTCCCATTTTGAGAGGATTTGTTCCGCACTCCCCCGCTGGCTGGCCGCATTCATCCGGTCCCACATCGATTTGAAGCCGTCTCTTGTGGGATTTTCGATGAACTCGTCTGCTCTTTCGACGATGTCCTGTGTTCGCTCGTACTGACTGAAGTCGAACTCGGCACCGGTCTGCTGGGTTTTTGCTACCTCCTGCCACTGTTCGAGAACAGTTCGTTGGTGAGTAGTGAGGTCCGGTGTTTGACTCGTCGAATCCATCAGATACCTTCACGTTGCGTGTATGGTTATTGAACATACCGCCTCAATCAAGATATTAGTAGTCGTACACAGCAACCGACCGTGCTCCTGGGCGTCGTTGATAAGCTCGCGTACGAGGTATCTGTGAGATTGACCTGCTGTCAAGCTCTCGGATCGGTGTTGTCCCCCTACTTCGAGGCGGACATCCGAATGTCGGAATTATAGACGTCTGCAATCGCCTCAATGTAGATGCCGTCGAGGATAGCGATCAGTTCCGGATTCTCGATGATCAGATCGCAGACGCCTCGTTCGAGTGCGGCGACGTACGCGGCGAAGAAATCGTCGTGTTCGTCGGGGACGATGTCGTACTCCGCTGAGAGCAGATTTCGTTTGTTGCCGGTGCGACTGGCTGTCCCCGGGAGCGCAGCGTCGATAGCCTCGGCGCGTTCATCGAAGCGCTCGCAGACGGCGTCGATGAACGACTGATCGTTCGCGCCCATGTTCCGGAAGTACAGTGTGAGTGTCCGGTCTCGGATGGCGTTCTCGCGGTCGTTTTCGAGGCGGTGGTGGAAGCCGATTCTGGCGTCGTTGTGGTCGTCGGGGCGGTCGTGGAGCACGTCGGTGAGGTCGTCGGTGTGCCGCCACCACCCGTGTTTGAAGAGCATCCCCCAATCTGAGCTTGTTGCCCGGAACCACCAGTCGCCGACAGCGTCGTCCCGACACCCGAAGCGGACGTGGTGCTCGCTCTCCGATTTAATCGATCCGTGGCCAGCGGCTGTGAGACGGTTCGCAAGCCGTGTTGGCCAGTTGTGCGTGAACGATTCCCACTGCTCTTCGAACGTGGCAGTGACGTCAGTGATGGCGTCGTAGTGGTCGAGATACAGTGCGACCTTCTCGTCAACGGTATCGGTGGGTTCTGACATGCCGGTAATCGAGCGGATATCGTCCGCGAATTCGTAGAGCTGTACCACTGTTCGCTGTGGATACCGGGGGGCGTTCTCGACGATGAAGTCAGTCAGGACAGCATCGAGAAATCCGGTCCACGTCCAGTTGCTGAACTCTGGATCATTCGCATCGGGTCGGTCTGCTTGATGGAGGTACAGGTAGTACGCACCGGATTCGTAGTCGGTCTTGGGAGCTCCGTCGATGTGGGTGACGTCTCGTCGATAGAACTTGGTCTGGGTATCCTCAGCAGAGAACTTGAGTTCGACGAGAAGGAACCACTCGTTCGGAACCTGAACGCTCAGATCGACGAACCCCGACGATTCGGTGTTGCCGTCGACCTGTTCAGTGAGTCGTACTTGGTCGTCAACGACGACGTCAGAGAGATCGTAGGTATCCTCCTCGAATCCACAGGTGTCGGGCAGCCCGTCGAGGAATGCGCGAAGGAATTCCGCATCCATCCCGTGTGGTTGGTCCGGGTCGAGGAAGTACGCGAACAGCCGATTGATGTAGACTTCGGCCTTTCGTTGTGATCCGAGCGAGTATTCGATCACGTCCATCAGTGATCGGGGCGTGTCGGGGACCGCTGTGAGTTGTTCCCACCGGCGTGTAAGCGTCTGCAACTCCTGCCGGAAGTCGTCTGTCGGAGTCATCCGATCATCTCTGGACAACTCAGCGCGAGGGTATAGACGCTTTGCCGACGAACGCATGCAAGAACGAATTCAGCCCTTTGAGGGCTGTCAAGCCACCGCTACTTGGGATGGACTGACGACAGAGACAGAAGAGGCTGTTTTAGCAGATCAGGAGGAATAACCAGAATGGTAGATAGCAAATACTGCACTCGTCGTTTTCAACGACTAGTTCTTCATTTTCTCGTACGTCCTTTGGCAGGCTGTCGCTGATGATGAACCTGTATGGTGCGTTGTAGTCGAAGTCTCGGAGGTCTTCGCTATCTGATTTGGTATGTTGGCCGGAGTCGGCGTCGAATTCTTCAGCGATTGGTTCGGCGTTACCCGTGTGTGGGTGGTAGGAGAGGATGAAGGGGAGGACGTGCCCGTCGCGCTGGAGGATGTAATCAACGAGGCCGGATTCGGTTTCCGTGTATTCGACATCGTATGCTCCAATAGTGAAGGCGAGGCGTTTGGCGTGGTCAAAGGCGACGGTGCGGGCGAGTTTGTATTCGAATTCGTGGTTGAGGGTGTCTTGTTGGTCGTGAACTTCGAAGCCGTGGTGTTCCTGCCGTTGGGAGAGAAGGACGAGATGGCGTGGATTGCGGAGATATAGGCGGGTGCGGCGGTGACGTCGCAGAGAGTAGTCCTGGGATTCGGTCACGGCGATGCCTTCGTCGAGAACATCGAGGTAGCTATCGACGGTTCGTCTATCGACACCAATCTGGTCACTGAGGGCTGTGTACTGGAGTTCTTCACCGGCGTTCGTGGCGGCAATGGAACTGAGTCGGTGGAGATTTTCGGGTTGTTGAATGGATCGGTACTTAGCGAGTTCCTTGTAGAGGAAGAGGAGGAAGTGTGATTTGGAGAGTTCGTTCCGGATCGCTGGGTCGTCCGTTTGATGGAGGGTCCCGCCAGTGCGCAGGTATGCGCGCGCGGCGTCGTGAAGGTTATCTCGGTCGTCTGCGTTGAAAATGTCGAAGCAGAGCTCAGAGAGCGTCTCAATTGCCGTGTCGAGCGTGGTCTCGGGGTCCTTTCCGGACAGCCCAGTTCGAATCGTCTTGATTGGTGATGGCCCGTCTAAGTCGGGTGATTGGTACTGTTCGAGTCGGGTTCGGAATTCCTCGTCGAGATCGCCGCCGAGACCGGCGCCGATTTGAACGGTGTCAATGAATTTCATTGGGAGGATCGGCCATAGCTCGAATTCCTCGACGCTGTCAGCGGATTCGGTCGTGGAGAGATCCACTTGAGAGCCGACGATCCCGGTTAGGAATACGTAGGTGTTCTCGTCAACGATGTCGAGTAACTCCCCTTTCTCCTCGTCGTCGAGGGCGAGGGCTTGGACATCGTCGAGGAGGATGAACGTTCGTTCTTGGCGGGGTGCGACGTGCGTCTGGAAGTAGTCGATGACCTGTTTGAGACGGTTGATGTCGTCGCCTGCGCGTTCAAGCTGGTAGAGAGAGTCTTCTAGAGGAATGTAGAGGATTTGCCGCGGCTCGATTGCGGAGACGAGTTCAAGTTCTGTGTTTTGATGCGGGAAGTCGGTCGTGTTGAGGAGGGCTGCGACAAGTTGGTGAAGTAGTGTGGTTTTCCCGATTCCGGTCTGGCCGTGAATTGCGTAGACGAGGCTCTTGGTGTCGTCCGTGTAGTGGGTGTTCGTCGTTTTGAGAACGCGGTGGAAATCAGATCGAGGGGTGAGGTCTGTGACTTGCGATAGTTCTGGAGATTCCCCGTTACTCCACCACTCGTTGTGGTATTCGGCGTCGTCGATGAACTCTTCTGCGCTCCCTGTCCCAAGCATAGCGCTGATTATCGTGGCCTAGCACATATATTCATGCATCTTGATGTCCCTATTTGTCTTCTGCTGTTGTTGAACTGTCTGTGAACCCTTGTGTGGCGGATTTCCGCTTGTTGAACCCGCTCGTGCCGGTCTCAAAGATAACTCTCTTACAGGACCAACGCGTGTTCTCTGAGTGTATTAGCGCTAAAATCTAGTTACCGTGTTTTGGATTCGCCTAGTGGAAACCTATTTATTCTAGGCGGGAGTTGGTTGGCGTAGATGGCAGTGAAGGCCGATATCCAGGATGGGGAAGAGATCGACATCGCGCTGCTCGTCACGGGGATTGACGAGTGGAACCACGATGCCATCGCTCGGAAAATCCAACTGGAAGACGTCAACGGTGCAGGGGTAGACCTGACCGTATTCCACAACAATGACGTGGCGGACTTCGAGTGGCGGACCGGGGAGTGGTATCTCCTGGAGGACGTCGTCGGGAACGAATACCGGGGTGAGATGCAACTTAACCCAGGGTACGACCTCACCGTCACGCGATTAAATGACCCGCCGGCCGCTGCTGAGAACAACACGTCCGCAAGTAATGAGGCCTCAGGAGCACCGGCAGAGCGGGCGGCAAGGCAGGAGGCGAATAGTGCGTCCACACCGGCTTCAACCGCGCCCGACGGTGAACGGTTCGTTCGCGGACGCGAGGTCGATAGTAGTCCGCGCCCAACAGCCGATGGCGGTGGGGAACTCCTGCATCAACAGCCGCTCTCGGACGGGAACTACTTGCTACAGTTCGAACTCGGGGAACTGCCGGAGCTAACGGTCCACGAGTACGAACTCCAAGCGACCGAGAGTAGCGGGATCGATCCCGATGACTTCACAAACGGGATTCAGGGATTCACGGCGAAAGCAGCGAACTACTACCAATCACGGATCAGGAGCCCCGTGACGACGGCCGATGCGTCCCGGCGGCGGATCTACGCGACTGAGAAACTCCACGATACACTCTCAATTCACGGGTACACTGTCCAGCCGGTATACCAGGGTGACACGACGCTGGAAGCGCGCTCGTACACGGACGACGGCCCGCTACAAGAGTTCGTCAAGCAGGACGTGAAACGCGCCGTCACTGGCCGTTTCGAGGTATCGGGTATCGATTCAATCATCGAGCCCACGCCGCAGCGCACTGCGAACAGCGGGTTGTTCGAGGCATATCGGAAGTACAAGTGCCGAATTCGCGTCGACGCTGACGGAACCGTAATTTGCGGCGTGAACGTCTCATACCACCTAGAATCGACGTTCTCCGCCGCGGACTGGGTGCGACGTGGTCACGACATCGCCGAGGTGTCTGTTGAGCACGACACCGATCTGTACGATAGCCCCCGGACAGCGACCGTCAAGGAAGTCGTCGACATGGACTACGACGATGTACTCGATGGCCCGGGCGTCCCGATGTCGGAGTACCACAAGAAGCACGTCGAGCAGGACGTCATCGACTCGATGCGGGCTGGCGACCCGATTATCGCCGATTTGCAGTACGGGAGCGGCGCGGATTCGATCTTCCCGCAGCTTCTGGAATACTGTAAGGTCATCCCAACGTTCGACCAACTGGGTCGCGTCGACGAGACGTTCCTGAACGTCATCCACAACGAGAGCCGGATGAAACCCGAAGAACGGTTCAACGTCGTCACGTCGTTCGTCGACCTGCTCGGCCCGACTCCCTACTTCGACTTCGATCCTGTCCCGCAGCCCACGAACGCCGGGTACCGAGAACACCAGATCCGGAACCGACCGAACCTGCGGTTCGGTGACGGACAGACAGGATTCTACGGGGCTGGTGGCCTGGAACGGAAGGGCTACGGCGTGTACAAGGCACCAGAGTCGTTCGACATCATCGCGTTGTCCCCTGAAGATGAAGCGGGTGACGCGCGGCCGTACGTCCTCTCACTGCTCAATAAGCTCGCGGAGTACGGTGCGAGTCCGACAGCGTTCGACCGCGACACCTACGAACTCGGCTCGGAGTTCCACTACTCCTCGCACGCGCAGAAAGCGAGTGACTACGATGCCGCGCTGATCGTTGTGCCGGATGCAGATGAGGCTGCGGCAGCGGACTACGACGACCCGTATCCTGAGTTCAAGCGGCGGCTCGGGCAACTCGGCGTGCCGAGTCAGATGATCTCTGTCGACAATCTCGGCAACGACAACTACCGTGGGAACATCTGCTCGTCCCTCATCGGGAAAGCAGGGGGTGTACCGTGGCGTATCGACGACGTTCCCGGGGGCGTTGACGCGTTCGTCGGTCTCGACGTAACGTACGACCACGCGACCAAGCAGCACCTTGGTGCGGCCGCGAACGTCATTATGGCTGACGGAACCATCCTCGCGTCCGAGGCCGTCACGAAGCAGTCTGGCGAGACGTTCGACGAGGACGACGTAGCGAACGTCATCAAGCACGTCCTGGAGATCTTCGCCGAAGAGGAAGGCCGACCGCCGCGACACGTGGTCATCCATCGGGACGGGAAGTTCTACCTCGACGTCGAGAGCCTCATCACCCGTCTCGACAAAGCCCGCGATCTCATCCAGCGGTTCGACCTCGTCGAGATCCGGAAATCCGGGAACCCCCGGATCGCCGAGTACGACGAATCGAACTCGCGGTTTGATATCGCGGACAAAGGCGTCGCCTTCCACGTCCACAATGGCGACCACTCTTACCTGACCACGACCGGCGGGAAGGAAGGCAGTCCAGGCACGCCGCGGCCACTGCAAATCGTGAAACGTCACGGATCGACCGACCTCGACACGCTCGCGGAGCAGGCCTACTGGCTGTCGGAAGCGCACGTCGGGTCGCTGAGCCGCTCCACCCGGCTACCCATCACCACGTACTACGCCGACAAGTGCGCTGACTTCGCCATGAAAGGCTACCTCACCAAGGGAAGCGTCATTCGCGGTGTTCCGTATATCTGACCATACGCCAGTACAGGCTGACATATCCACTTTCAACACACCGGTGACTTCCACATGACCAAAACAGAATTCGAAGCAACGGTCGAGTTCGACGACGGCAGCACCGCCGATCTGGAAATGGCTGCCGACAAATCGTGGAGTAGCTTCCTGAATTACTTCGGTGACGCCCAACACGTCTACTGCGTTACGTACAGTCAGTCCCCCGCGTTCATCTACAAGATGTTTCAGAACCGGGACCTCGCAGTTGACTCACTGGAGGTTATCGTTGGAGACAACCAGCACGACGACTACCGGCGGTCGCTGAAGAACACGAACAACGCGAAGAAAATCGCCGCACAGTTGGAGTCACTCCGTCGAGACGGTGATCTCCGCATCCAGACCATTGATTCTGCGCGTGTCCTTCTCCACACGAAGCTCTACATCGTCGAGAATCAGGACGGGTCTCGTACACTCATCTGTGGGTCGGCGAACCTCTCCAAGCAGGCCTGGCAAGGAAGCAAACAAACCAACGTCAACATGGCGTGGCGTACTGACGGGGATACGCCCGTCGACGAGTGGTTCGAGCAGCTCTACGCGTTCCACAAGGACTACGCGACGCCGTTCATGGAAGACCTCACGGAGGAGATCGAAGACGCCGAAACGGCAGACGAAGAGGCGAAGATTTACGACATCTGGCTGGGCGGGGACGAGTTCAGTGACGACCCAGTCGCCGAGCTGAACGCCCGTCTTGACGAAGCGGTTGACGACGACCAAGTCAACACGTACAACGTCGTCACAGACGCCGAAGAAGCAGAGAAGGCTGTGGTTGCCGCCGAAGATACGGATACTGACCCAACAGAGATCAGTCCGGACAAGCGTGTGCGCCTCTCTCCGCAGGGGCTTGAAGACGCTATCTCGAATCTGGACGACACGCTGTCCGCTAATAACATCCGTATCAACGACGGTGAAATCGTAGCGACGCCAGCCGGTATCGCACGGTACAAAGAAACCTTCACCGGATACCCGGACCTGAACGTCGACAGGGAGGAGAAGACGGTCGGGTTGCGGGTTGACGACTCGGTCCTCGAATTAACGGCTCCTCTTCCGGATGACCCGCAGGAAGTCGCTGACGCGCTCGACCTGATCGAAAACTACGTTGAAACAGTCGGTGAGTTCGGCGAAACACGGACCAAGAAGGAGACACGGGCACACTTCTACGAGGGGATTATCTACTTCTGCTGGGCTCCGTTCGCTAACTACTGCGCCCATCACTACGCCGAATACGAATCCGCGGAGCTCGACAAGGACCTACCGTTCCTATTCCTTCACGGCGACAACGACAGCGGGAAAGGCATGTTCCTGCGGTTCGGAGCGCGACTCATCTCGAACGGGTACGTGCAGGAGGTCACAACCGGGGACGACTTCGTCAAAAACAATATCGAGCGTGCTCGTGCGTCCGACACAGTTTTCCCGTACATCGTTGACGACGTGGCGAAGTCGAAAATCGACCGGGACATCATCAAGTCGTATTGGGAAGGGAAGTGGGACGGTTCCATCCAAATGCCGACGTTCATCTTTTCCTCGAACGACTCAACCAAGCCCAAATCCGAACTCCGGACTCGCATGAAGACGTTGGATTTCAACGTGAACTTCTCCGAACTGGAGAAGGACGAACGCGAAGCCGCCGCGCAGATCGCAGGGCAGGCGGACGGCTGTAATCTGTTCGCGTGGTTCGCTCACCTATTCTTGCAGCGGGATATCTCGCTCCCGGACCAGTCGGACCGGCTCGCGGATGCACGGGACGTGTTCGCAGAGTTGTACGCGTACGCCGAGAAGGAACCACCAGAGTACGTGCCGCTGGAGAAACCCGCCGAGCAGGAACACGACCCAGGGCGTCGGAAATGGATCAGCGCGCTATCCGACGGGTTGTGTGAACTCGATTTCAAAGACGATGGACGCATCATCGCTGATTTCTCAGCGAATCTGGATCAACAGCAGTGCTGGGAGTTCCAGAAAGCCACGCCACCCCACATCCGGGCGAGTATTTACGGGCCGGCAGTCCAGTTTGAAAGCGCAAACAGGTTCCAGAATTGGATTGATGAACCCAGTATCATCGAAAACGCACGACGCGACACCGAAACAAGAGCTGACAACGACGGTGTTCTGTCCCGGGTCACACGATTCGTCCGAGGGTAACAACCATGTCTAATCACATATCTCCCCGGCAGTTCGATGGAACGTTAGTAACGGTACCATTCGGAAGCGAAAACGTCGAACGAACAGCGCAGAACGAATACCGGACGCTCCTCGACGAGCACGATTCTGAGGAGATACTCGTGATCACGGGTGCGCCGACGAGTACTGAAGCGTTCCGGGAGTCCTTAGACGCAGAACTACCCGGCGCGGCGACGCCGTGGGTGACGTCGCTCGTCGTGCACGCGACGGACGTACTCGACCAGACGGACGACCGTACCGTTCTCTCCGACGCCCTACGACGCGAACTCCTCCATCGGTTCCTCGACGGGTACGACTGGAACTCGGAGTATCTGGAGCGCGCGTCCGCACAGCCATCGTTCGTCGAGGACGCGGCGACCGTGATCGATACGCTCTCGTGGCAATCTTCCCACCCCGACGAGACGCCGGAGCTCCGCGATCTCCGACGCGCGTGTGATGCGTTCCACGACTGGCTCGCCGACCACGACCACATGGAGCGCGGCCAACTCATCTCGGAGGCGCACGAGGTCCTCGCGTCGGACGCACGCGGCGACGTCGTGGACGCGGAGGCGGTGCTGGCGGTTGAGTTCGAGGAGTTCTTCCCGGGTGACCGCGCGTACCTCGACGCGCTGGCGGCGGACCGCGAGCTGGTCTGCATCGCGGAGGAGAACGCGAGCGTGCGGCGGACGTGGATGGACCCCGGCCCCGTCACGGAGTACGTCTCATTCACCGAGACGCGACGCGGACACGCGGCGCCACCACCAGCGCGACCGGCCGCGACGGCGACGTACTTTGCGGAGGGAACGGCACCGGACGAGCCGGACGCGGGCTCCGTCTCCGTGCTCGCTACGGACTCACGCGACGACCAGCTCGATGCGGTCGCTAACGAGATCGAGGCGCTCGTCTCGCGGCCGGACTGGACGTACGAGGACGTCGCGGTCGCCACCAAGCAGAGCGGGAGTGCGGTGACGGACGCTATCGACGCGCTCGAACGCGCCGGGCTCCCGACGGAGTCGGCGACTGTCACGGGGTTCGGCGACGATCCCGCGATCCGCGAGCTGCTCGCCGTCGTTCGACACCTCGCCGCCAACGAGGACGAGGAGCCGGTAGAGCACGGGCCGGAACTCGACGCGGATCGCGTGGAGCGCGTCGCGGCGTTCGACCGGCTCGACGACGGGGTTCGGTGGTGGGCGACCGACGCGGGGCTGAAGGAGCGGATCGCGGAGCGCGCGTCCCCGCTCGATGCGCGTGCGCAGCTCGGGAACGTCCGTCGCGCGTTCCGGATGGCGGCGTTCCTCGAAGACACGGGCTTCCTGGAGGCGACGTGGGCGTCGTACGAGGAGATGCTGGAACGCGCGCACGAGTACGCGCCGCAGCACAACCAGACGAGCGCGACGGACCTGAGTGGTGGCGTCCGCGTCGATCACGTGCAGGCGCTGAAGAACGAGTCATATCGTGCGGTGTTTCTCGTGAATCTCACGGACGCCGAGTATCCCGGTGACCCGTCGTTCACGCGGCTCTTCCCGACTGAGCGCGTCGCGGCGATGCCGGACTACCCGGGCGTGACGGACCTTGACGCGGACGCAGTCGAAGCGACGTTCCCGACGGAGTCAACGGCGTCGAGTCGGCCGTTCGCGCGCTATCATGCCGAGCACGCGCGCAGGCGGCTCGCTGTCGGTGCGGGCGTCGCAACGGAGCGGCTGTACTGTTGTCTCTACGAGTACGAGGACACGGCGCTCGAAGAGCGCGCGCAGGCCTCTCGCTTCCTGACGGCGGCGTACGACGCGCTCCCGTGGCTGCACGAGGCTGCCGACACTGGAATCACGAGCGAGCAGGCCGCCGAAGAGTATCTCCTCTCGCGGGTGGACGACGCGCTCGCGGAGGTCCGGCGCGCGAACAGTCAGGACGTGACGGTGTCGCTCGACGACATCGAGGCGGAACTTGGGGAGATTCAGGAGCTACTCGACGAGAGCGGGGCGCGCGGTGAGGAGGTACGGAAGGCGTTGCGTGCGCGCGTCGAGTTCGCCAACGGGGAGGTGCGGCGATGAGTGAACGCGCGCTTTCCCCATCGCGGTTGGCGACGTACGCGGCGTGCCCGCGGCAGTACGACTACGGCTACGTCCAAGATGTGACCACGCCCGACCGCACGGAACTCTACCTCAACCAGGGGACGATTTACCACGAGACCATCGAGGACGTCTGTGACGCGACCGAACGCGACGACGACCCGGAGACAATTCACAACCGAGCGATGCGGGTGTTCGACACGAAGTGGGACGAACACAGCAGTCCGGACGACTACGAGTCGAACGCGCACCGGGAGTACCAGCGTGCAGAGAACCGCGCCGCTATCGACGCGTTCTTCGACCCCGATGGCGGTGACGGCATCGAGCACGCGCGCCGGTCGGTCGCCACCGAGGTCTGGGTGGAATGCGAGATCGACGGGCGCGCCCTCCACGGCAAAGCAGACAACGTGATCCGGACGGACAAGGGACTCCACGTCTTCGACTACAAGCGGAACACGCGCGGGGTGATATCCGGCCGAACGGCCGAGCGACTCTCCGACCATCTCGACGGTGAGGCCCACGAGCCCAAGCGCGCACGGAACGCGTTCCAGACGGCGACGTACGTCGAGGGCGTGAAGAACGAACCGTTCTACGAGGACGGGATGACGGTCCAGTTCAGCTTCTACGGCCTCCTCAACAGCACGTCGTTCGAGAGCACGCCCGACGGCTACGAGGTGTCCGCTCGCGGCTATCCCCGTGAGACGACAGACATCTACGCGGAGCACTACGACACGATTCGGGCGCTCATCCGGGAGGCACACGACGGGATCACGAGCGAGGCGTTCGCACCGGAGCCGTTCGACGTCATCGGCGAAGAGGCGTGCCCGGACTGCGACTACCGAGAGATGTGTCCCGACCGCCTCTCCACGGAGGTCCAGCAATGAACGACGGTGACGTCGAGTACCCATCGTGGTACCCGACGCCGGAGGAGGACGTCTCGCCGGAGCCCCAACAGGAGACGATCATCGATTCGGACGCATATCCGATGCGCGTGCTCGCCGGCGCGGGCACCGGGAAGACGTTCACGATGGTTCGGAAGGTCGAGCACCTCATCGACGAGGAGGGCGTCTCGCCCGACCGCATCCTCGCGTTGACGTTCACGAACAACGCGGCGGACTCGATGCGCGAGAAGCTCAACGCGAAACTCGGCACCGCCGGCTACGACATCGACGCCTACACCTACCACTCGATCTGCAACGAGATCCTCACCGACTAC
The DNA here is from genome assembly GCF_014647475.1 of Halocalculus aciditolerans. Lineage (NCBI taxonomy): Archaea > Methanobacteriati > Methanobacteriota > Halobacteria > Halobacteriales > Halobacteriaceae > Halocalculus > Halocalculus aciditolerans. The sequence continues at coordinate 102,540 of NZ_BMPG01000003.1, forward strand.
GCCTACGAAGCCGGGCTCGACCCGGACTTCGAAGTCGCCACCGACGCAGAAAAGTACGCCATCGTGCTGGACGTCCTCGACGAGATCGAGTACCGCTCGGTCAAACCCAACGTGTACGGCTCTGACGGGTACGCGTCGGGCGCGGCGTCGAAGCTCCTCAACTTCATCGGATCGATGAAGCGGAGCGGCATCACGCCCGACAAGATTGACGCGTTCCTCGGTCCCGCCGAGCGCGTCTACGACCTCGCGGAGCTCCCGGAGCGCATCGGAGCCATCGCCAGCGACCACCTCGGCGGCCAGTCCGTCTCCACGGTCGGAGCTTCGCTCCCGGACGTACGCGCCGACCTCGTCGCGGAACGCGACGCGCTCGGCACAGAGGGGATCGAAGCGACCGCACGCGATTTCTTGGACCGGCTCGTGGAGCTCTGCGACGCGCTCGAAGCCGCGTTCGACGCGCACGAGGCCGGTGAGCGGGAACTCCCGGAGAACGCACACAAGCTCCCGAAGTACCTGTTCGGTGGATACGCGAGCGGCGCACCGACGGGTATCCCGGACGACCTCGACCTCGAACTCACGGACCATCTCGACTCGTTCCTCTCGGACTGCCTCACGGCCCGTGACTTGACGGCGGGGTACGCCGCGTACGAGCGTGAACTCGACGAGCGAAATCTCATCGACTTCGACGGCCTCGTCGTCGAGACGGCCGCGCTGATGGAGTCGCCGGTCGGCGACGAGATCGCCGAGCGCTGGGACTACGTCTTCTGCGACGAGTTCCAGGACACCGACCGCCTCCAGTTCGACCTCGTCACGTCGCTCGTCACCGACGACAACCTGTTCGTCGTCGGCGACGACGACCAGGCGATCTACGAGTGGCGCGGCGCGCACGTCGCCAACATCACCGACGAACTCGACCGCGCGTTCACCGCGCTCGACGACGAACCCTTAGAGGAGAACTTCCGCTCCCGACAGCCGATCCTCGACCTGGCGAACGAAGCGATCCAGAAGCTCGATCACCGGGAACGCCACAAGACACTGACACGAGTCGACGAACCCGACTACGACGGGGATACCGTCGCCACCGTCGAACTCCCTGCCGAGGACGACGATGCAGACGGGGCGGCCCAGTTCCGCACGGTCGTGCAGAACCTCCTGAGCGGCGAAGCGGAGAACCTCGATGCGGCGTACGATCCGGGCGACATCGCGCTCCTCGTCCGGAAGAACAAGCACGCCACGCCCATCATCGAGGAGTTCGAGGACGCGGGCATCCCGTACCAAGTAGCGGGTGATCTGGCCTCTGAATCGGTCGGCGTCGGCACCGTCACCGCCTACCTGAAAGCGCTCGCACGACCCGAGGACGAGGTGAGCTGGAACCGGGTCCTCCTGATGCGCTATCGGCTCTGTGACGCGGACCTCCGCACGCTCAATGCCGGTGACGAGCCGCTCGTCGACACACTGCGCGAAACACCGCTTAAGGACTTCGAGGAGCCTGACCGCGTCGCAGAGGCCCGCGAGCACGTCACGGAACTTCTCGATATCCGGGATTCGGCGTCTCTCAGTCACCTGTACCGCGAGCTCACGGACATCACGAACATCGAGTGGTATCTCAGTGAGCAGGAACGCCGCGACCTCGCCCAGTTAGAGAACGTCATTGAACAGTACGGGGACAGTGCGGTCCAACCGCCGCTCACCCCGGAGTTCATCGACTCGCTCGACCACTACGATTCCCTCTTCGACGAGAGCGGTTCGACACCGACGAGTCAGCCGGATGTCGCCGACGATGCGGTCAACGTGATGACTATCCACAAGAGCAAGGGCCTAGACTTCCCGGTCGTCCTCGTCCCGCAAGTCACGGCCGACGAGTGGGCGCCAAGCTCACGAGCGTACGACGCGCTCGAAACCGGGCTCTCGGACGGCCCGGAGACGGCGTTCGCTGAGGACTTCGTCGAGCGTGACGCCCGTGAGACGCGACGCGTATTCCACGTCGGAATCACGCGCGCCGAAGACGTCCTCGTCTTGCAGGGCGGCAGTGAGGACGACGACGATGCCGCGGACGTACACCCGGTTACGGAGGCCGTCGACGAGATCATCCCGTCCAGTATTCCGTGGCAGCCTGAGCGCGGGCAACTACCGCTCTGGACTGACGTCCAAGAGTGTCTCCCCGATGCTGCGGGAGACTGGACTGACACGCTGGCGAGCGAGACTGTCGGGCAGGTTGGTGGGACCGTCAATCACGACGGAGAGGAACTAACAGTCGAGACGGGGCGCGACCGCGTGCTAGCTCTCGCAACAGCCACCCTCAACGGGGATCTCTCCCCGAGAGCAGAGCGGGAGACACTCCACGTTGCGTCGCTGACCGGCCCATCGACGCCAGCACCATCGATCTCGCACAGCTACACGTCGCTGGCAGCCTACGAGGAGTGCCCGCGGAGTCACTACCTGGACTACGTGGTCAACGCGTTCCCCGACTATCAGGAGCCTGCGGCCAAGAGCGATGCCGGGAGCGGTGTCTCACAACGTGACATCGGGTTGCTGTTTCACGACACCGCAGAGCAAGCCGCGAACCAAGACGTGAAACAGCGTGAGGAGTGGTACGAGATCTGCGACCGTCTCGCCAGTCAGCGCCGCGTCGAGGACGCGCTCCCGGCCGCAAAACAGTGTATCGACCGGTACTTCGAGTTAGACCTTCCCAGTTACGAGATCGTTGACGCGGAGCGGGAGTTCGAACTCGATATCGACGGCCACGATCTCGTCGGGTACATCGACGCCGTCTACCGGACGCCGGACGATGAGCTCGTCGTCATCGACTACAAGGCCACCGAACGGCACCGCGATTTGGACGACGACAAGCAGCTCCCGATCTATCTGTTGGCGTGCCGTGACCTGTACGACGAGCCAGTGACGCGTGCTGGGTACGCGTACGTCGGCGAAATCGGGCCGAAGATCGAATCCCGAACGTTCAGCGATGATGACCTGGCGGCAGTCAGGGACGACGTGACGGCGTCGATGACCCGCATTGCCGAGTTCACGTTCGGTCGGTACACTGCTGGTGAGCACTGCCAGTGGTGCCAACACAACCAACTGACTTGTGCGCCGGGGTCGTTCACTGTCGGTCCTGGATTTGAGGAGTGACCAGTGCTGTTTCGTCTGAATCTGTCGCCGGGCGTGGTTCGGCAGGCTGTTCGCAGTCCGAGGAACGGGCGGTTGGGGCTGGGTGACCGAACGCTTAAGTCATTATCGTAGTAATCATTATCTAGAGTATGACCTTCTACGACCGGGAGGCGGAACTCGATACACTCACCGACGCGAGGGAGTCCCCTGGTTCGGACTTCATCGTCGTGTACGGGCGACGTCGCGTCGGGAAGACGGAGCTCCTCAAAGAGTTCTGTGCTGACCGTCCCCACATTTACTTCCTCGCCGCGCAGGAGGCCGAGCATAGACAGCGAGAGAAGTTCCTCGACCAGATCGCAGGCCACTTCGACGAGCGCGTCCCGCGAATCGACGGGTGGGACGAGGCGTTCGAGTATCTCGGGGAGCAACTCCAGCAGGAGGATCTCGTCATCGTCATCGATGAGTTCCCGTATCTCGTTGCAGAGAACGATTCACTCCCGTCGTACGTGCAAGGGTTCGTCGACCAGGAGCTCGACGGGACGGATTCGATGCTCGTCCTCTGTGGGTCGAGCGTGAGTACGATGGAGTCAGAGATCCTGGGCCACGAGAGTCCACTGTACGGGCGACGAACGGCGCAGCTCGACGTGACGCCGTTTTCGTTTCGACAAGCCCGAGAGGTCATCTCGTACGACATCCAGGATGCGATTCGCTCGTATGCCGTCACGGGTGGTACCCCGATGTACCTCACGCTGTTCGACTACACGCAGTCGCTCGCGGCGAACATTCGGTCGCACGTGCTGTCACCGTCTGCGGTGCTGTACAACGAGCCGGAGTTCCTTCTGCGGACCGAGCTTCGGAACCCGGCGCGGTACATGAGCATTCTCGAAGCGGTCGCGCTCGGTCATACGACACCGAACGAGATCTCCGGCGCAACGGGGATTGACGCGGGACCTCTCTCGAAGTATCTCCAGACACTGCGCCGACTCAGGCTCATCGAGCGAGACGTCCCAGTCACGGCTTCGGGGAAGAAATCGAAGCGGTCGCGGTACCGGGTGGCCGACGAATTCCTTCGGTTCTGGTTTCGGTATGTCGAGCCGAATCGATCCAGTATCGAGGAGGCACCGGAGATCGTATACGACGGGACAATCCAGCCGGACCTCCCAACGCACGTCGCAACCACGTTCGAAGACGTGTGTCAAGAAGCCGTCTGGGAAGGGATTCGACGCGGCACGTTCGACACGTACTCGGAGGTTGGTCGCTGGTGGTACGGGGAGGAAGAGATCGACATCGTCGGGCTGGCACCGAACGAGGACCGAGTGCTCCTCGCCGAATGTAAGTGGACGACAGATCCAGTTGGGGAAGACCTCGTCGAGAGCCTCCGAGCGAAGGCCGAGCACGTCCGGTGGGGACCGGCTGACCGAGACGAACGGTTCGCCCTGTTCTCCAAAAGCGGGTTCGTCGACGGGCTCGAAGAACACCTCGACGACTCCTGGTCACTGCTCAGCGTAACGGATATCGACGATCTCCTCACGCCAGCGTGAGTGCGCCTGTCTCTAGGTCCTGGAGATCGTGTCGTTGAGTGTGTTGTGTGAGTGTCGTCTTCCATAGTCCGTACATCCTCGGCGATGTAGTGGGATTACGAAGGTTTCATCGAGGATGGCGGGGATTCCGGGTGGTGCGCGCGGTGTGGTGAGTGATTCACCGTCTTTTCGCGGGTGAAGAGGTACGTATATTGTCATGATATGCGATATGGTCGTACTGTCAGTCGGCTGCCCGTGCTGTCAGTCCGGATTTTGGCTTCTAACGGCCTGCCTCGGTAGAAATCAGGGTTTCCGAGGGCGAGGTTTTAAATACAACTGGCGGTTGTGCCGGTGTGCAATGCAACGCGTCATCAACAGGAAACTGTACGATACCGACGAAGCCGAACAGATCGCACAACACGCTCCCAACACGGACCGAGGGGACTACCACTACCTCATCGAAACGCTGTACAAAACCTCGGATGAGGAGCCAGAGTACTTCCTCCACTGCGAGGGCGGTGCAGCAACCGAATACTCGGACCCGTACGAAGGCGGCCGGACCAGCGGAGAAGAACTCAACCTGGTCGATCCAGAGACCGCGCTAGACTGGTGCGAGGAACGCGCCATCGACGGCGAGATCATCGTCGAGGAATTCGGCGAGTTGATCGAAACGTAGTGCGAGCGGCTGCCTCGGAACCCACTCTCTGAGTGGTCGGCGTACTGCGGATCGTTCCCGCAGCGAGGTATATGGGAGACCCAGTAGAAAGCCCTCACCTTCACCGTCGAAGGCCGGGTTGCAATGTTCGTCGATATCCATCGACCTCTATCCCGTCCCTAGTAACGAGCGGCGGGATAGAACACTCTCCAGTCACTCCAGTGGGAGGAGACGCACGTCGGAACGAACAGATAGACGCCGTGATCCAGCAACTCACGAGAGACGGTCATAACATTCCGTCACCATTCTCGAAACGAGAACTGTACCGCACTGCCGCCGACGTCGGAATTGCAGTGTGGAAGCCAGACGTCAAGGCGCGATTCACTGACCGAGTGCTTGATCAACTCCACTACGAATGGGACCCAGTCTCCCAATCATTCATTCCTGCAGTCACGGAGGAGCTCGTCGACGACATTCAACTAGCAGCTAGTACCATCACCCCGTCATTCGATACGGAATTGTCGGAGTCACTTCGCACACGAGTTGAGGCGTGGTGCGATCTCCACGGTTTCGATACGTTCGAAACCGGGACGGTGCAGAGAACTGTCGCGCGGCACGCCGTCCTGAGTGTTCTACTGAAAGCGGCATTGTACGAATGGTATCAGCACCGGGGTGATGTTCCGCCTCTTTCAGAGACGATACAACAGGCGTTTCGAAACGCGAGTGAGCGAACAGATAACCCGGCGTTCGATACGTTCGTTCTCGACGACATCGCCGAGTTAGCTGATGAGACCGTACTTGCCTCCGTAGTTACTCACAGGGATCGCTTGCTCTACTCCAACCAACCAGCTGCAGACATCGGCCGGATCTACGCGGCAGTGACACCGAGCGAATACCGACAGTCGCTGGGGCAGTTCAGGACACCCCCCGAAATCGCGGAAGCCATGCAGTCTTGGGCCGCCCGCGGTGACTGTCACCTCCTCGATCCGGGGATGGGGGCAGGAATACTGTCGAGTTCGTACCATCCACGCTGGGTTCTGAACACTGAACCAGCGCACGTCAACGGAATCGACCGCAGCCCTCTCTCACTCGTTATGGGTGCGACTGCGTTAACCCTCTCCGGACAGGCGAATAAACCACAGACAAGCGATTTCCTCGATGTTCGGCCGGACGACCTACAACGAGACGTCGAGGGTGTCGTCTGCAATCCGCCGTACACAAGCGGTGACGCGCTACCAAAGCAGTACAAAGACCGGATTAACGCGAACATAGAGGAATCAACGGGGATCGAGATCAGTGCTCGGTCACCGCTCTACACGTACTTCCTGTACCACGCTCGCTCGTTCTTGTCCTCGGGTGACCGTGCGGCGTTCCTTACACCGGACAGCTTCCTCACGAGGGCGTATGGCACATCACTCAAACAGTTCTTGCTTGATGAGTTCTCGATCAAGGCACTCGTCCAATTCAACCCCGACGGTGACTCGGTTTTTGAGGACGCGCAGGTCACTGCCCTCCTTAGCTTCTTAGAAACGAGCGCCACCGGCGAGGAGTCCCTCACGCGGTTCATTCGTGTCGACGAGTCTGTTGATGCGAGTACCCTTCGTGACGCGGTCCGGAACGGTGACCAAGGTGAGACTGAGTGGGGAACGATCAATCACGTGCCGCAAGCGGATCTCGCGGACAGAGAAAACTGGGCGGCGTTATTCGCGCCGTGCGACGTCGATACAAGCGCACTCACGTCCTTGAACGAGCTCGCCACAATCCATCGCGGGAAATCCACCGGTGATGTGAATTTCTTCTGCCTCACCAGAAACGACGTTGATGAGTACGGAATTTCAGAAGAACACTTGTCACGACTCATTCGTCAACCAGCGGTCGTCACTGGCTACGACTTCACCGCCGAAGACTGGGAGAACTTACGAGGTGCTGGCGAGGAGGTGTGGCTGCTCGACCCAGACGAGCTGCCAAAAATCAAGAACTGTCAATACGACTTCGAGCATCAGGTACTGTTCGACCCGGACTCGCTCCCGAGGAACAGCGACGATGAAGTACTGAATATCGTGTCGTACCTACGGGAGAGTGTACACAAGTCCCTCAGGGCAAACGTAATCGACAAGCGTCAATACTGGTATCGGCCACGTAGACAACCCTCGCCACAAGTCTTAGTGCAAGACGCAGGGCGGGACGGATTCAGGTTCGTCCTCAACGAGACCTCGGCGCGGAACATCAATAACTTCCGTGGGTTCTTTGACGTACATCTCGACGAAACGGAACTGAAGGCATTACTCGCGTACCTGAATAGTCCCGTCGCAGCACGAGTGATTCAAACCCAAACGCAAACGCAGCAAGGCGGCTACGAAAAACTCAGCATTAGCGCCCTGCATGGCCTCCCGGTAATCGATCCGACCTCGCTGGCGAACCCAATCGTAACGACGCTGGCTGACTTATTCGATGAGCTGCGCGAGACTGCGAGAAATGACGGTGATTGTGAAGCGGTGTTGCATCGTCTCGATAGCGTGCTTCAACAGGTGATTTGAACTCACCCGGATATGGCTTGTCGACAAGAACTATGTTCGTTGTCGGGAAAGTAATTCTTAGAAATTAGTTTCATGCCAAACCACGTGGCGACCTACCCAACTGATGAGCAGTTGAAGCGCTGGCGGAGTGAGGCTGACGAGATGGACATGTCCTTCTCCGAATGGGTACAGGGGATGGTCGAGGCGGGGATGAAGAACTTCACCCCGACGGTTGAACGCGACGAAGACGCTCACGAACTCCGAGAACAACGAAACGACCTTCGCCAGGAACTGGAAGCCACGCGGACGCGCGTCCGGGAGCTGGAAACTGCGCTCTACCAAGGAGAACGCGAAGCGATAGCCGAGTACGTCGAAAACAACCCCGGTGTCGAGTATAGCGAGATCGTCCAGCACCTCATGAATTCGACGCCCGAACGGGTGAGTCGTCAGTTGGATGTTCTTGAGGGTGAACGGGTACAGCGCGATGGAGACACGTTCTATCCAACTGAGGGCGACGAATAGTGGTTTCGACGAAAATCGAGGAGCGGTTAGGGGTGTACAAGTCGCTGTCCGAGGTGCCGGCAGAGTATCGTCTGGAGTCGTTTGCCGCCGGTATCGATGGCCAGGACGTCTGGTCGGAGTGGAACGAGATTCACTCTGATTCGAAGTGGAAGCGTGCGGAGGCCCGTCGCGTCAAAGACCGTTGGGACGACCATCTCGATGGCACAGGCAGGCATTACGCAGCAGCGACACCGGAGGATGTCGAGTCGTTCATCGATGGGCTCCTCGACGAGGTTCAACTTGAGCGGGCGTACAAGCCGTACTGGCTGTTCCTCAAGCGGTTCTATCACTGGCTCGTGTGGCATACTGAATACCCACATCGATACAACCCGGTCCTCATGGCTTCAGCCAACTACCCGGCATGCAGGGAGGTCTGGGATCACGTCATGTCGTTCGACAGGAGGTCGTTCAAATGACAAACGAGAAACGCAGAGAGATCGCTGAGGCGTTCGAGAAAGACTTAGATCCGCTCTCGAAGTTCGAGCGGACCTTCGTCGAACACGAACTCGAACCGTTCGATGCGGCACTCGACGATCTCATCGATTACGAAACGACCCCCCAGGGTACCATCAACAACTACACGACGCCCATCAGACAGTGGAAGACCTTTATGGAACGCCAGGATCGCCACCCTGCGTGCCCATCAGAACGCCATGTCGTCGAGTTCATCACGTACCTTCGAAACGAACGCGAAAATTCGGACGCGACGATCAAACCGAAGATCCGGCATTTGAATAGCGTCTTCGAATACTGGCAGTCCGACGCGGCGTTCCCCCACGACGACGCATTCAATCCGTTTGCCAAGGAGTTACAGAAGGGATACCTGTCGCCGGAGGACGCGGACGAACCGCCGCGAGTCACGGTTCCGGAACTCCGCGACGTGCTGCAAGACGTGAATCACTGGCGAGATCGGAGCGTCATCGTGACGCAACTGAAGCTTGGTCTCCGAGCAAGCGAGCTATGTAACATCAAGCTGTCCGAGATCAATATCCGGCATCAAGAACTGCAGGATCACTACGACGAGATGGGGACGCACAGGCGAGTCCGCGACCGACCAAACTCGGTCTACATTCCACCAGATCGGGAGATGAACAAGTCGAGTGTCCCTCGGGTACTCCCGTTAGACGACGAGTTGCGACTTCTCCTCATCGAGTACCTTCTCGTGAGACCTGACAACGGGAAACCCTGGATGTTCCTTTCCCCGACTCGCCACAACCAGATGAACAACTCGATGGTGAACGAGATCTGGAAAGACCACTTCCATCCGGAATTCCAATTTGACGAGGACGATCCGTACCGAAGTATCACCTCGCACTTCGGCCGTCACCGGTTCTCAACGCTCTTTCGAAACGAACGGCACTGGCAGGAAGAAAAAGTCCAGTACATGACAGGACACAAAGGTAGCTACGACAGCGACGAGCATGACTCACTCGCCACATACGTCCACACGTACTACGAAGACATCAAAGACCGATACCTTGACGAGATCTACAAATTCGGGCTCGGTGTCTAACTATCAGCAGGTCCGAGGTAGCCCCACGCCTGCAGGCGGTCGCCGTCCCCGTTGATCCACCGTTCGCCGATGTCGTCCCGGTAGTACATGTTCGGCATCACGATCTGATCGATGCGGTCGTAGGCCTGTTCGCGCGCTGCCTGCATCGTGTCGCCTTTGCCGGTGACGACGATGGGCATCCCGTTGTCACCCGCGACACGCCACTGGTCGTCGATCTTCTTCGCGTCCTCCAGGTGGATGCCTTCACGGCTCTCGGTCTCGAAGACGACGGCCGCGTTCCGCGAGTTCTCATCGTACGTTTTGTCGTCATCGAACGGGAACGGCGGCAGGACGACCCGCACGCCGATCTGATACCCGTTGTGGACCTTGAGCTCCGGGTCGTTCCCGTGCGCGAGGTCGTAGAAGAACTCCCCCGTGCCGGACTCAAAGGACTCCTCTTGGAGCGCGATGGTGGGGTAGCCGAAGCGCGGCGTGAACTCCAACGGATAGATCCCGGATTCGTTGACGATGCAGTTGAGGTCGATACTCCCGACGTACCCCTCATTGGCGAGCCAGCCCTCTATCTTGCCGAACGTCTCCTCGAAGAGCTTGTTCTGAGCTGCCCAGAACATCGACGTCCCCATCTCACCAGTGGATGGCCCGATGTTCCCTGGGAATAATTTCTTATGCTCAAAATTGAAATTGACCTGATCAATAAACTCCTCACCGTTGAAGAACCCGCAGATGGCCACCTCGACGCCCTCGACCTTCCGCTGGAGCTGGAAGCCCTTCATCCGGTGGCCCCACGCCTTCTTGTACGCCTTCAGGACGTCGATGATGTCGCTGCCGTCGTCTTCGTTGCCGACGTAGAGCAGGCGTTTGACGTTCTGGACTTCCCCGAGGGGCTTGATGACGTAGGGCGCGGGGTTCTCCTGGACGTGCTTGATGCCCTCGTCGAAGTCGTGGAAGATGTGATGTTCAACCGTATTCACACCGTGCTCTTCGAGCACCTCCATCGCGTACCCGCGATCCTCTTCCAGGTGATCGGTATTCGGTGTTCCACCGACGACAGCGTGGCCTTGCTCACGAAGTTCCTGAGCGAGCTTGCCTGTCCCGATATCCGGACCCACCCAGATATCGTCGAAGATGATGACGTCAGCCCACTCCACCTCAGCGCGCCAGTCATCCGTTTTCGGCACGAAGCCGTCCCCAATCTCCTTGTCGTGTTCGGCTTCGATGTAGTATTTCACGCTGTGGCCTTCCTTGTGGACTTGCCACGCAGTGTCGGTAATCAGTGCAGCGTCGGCGGAGACGAACAGGAAATTCTTGGATTCCATTGTTAGGGTTTAAGCCGCGGTAATATCGGTTTGTGCGTCAACACTCGCGGTCGGATTATATAATAGATCCCCGAAATGGTGCTCGAAGTTGAAGTTGACCTGGTCGATGAACTCCTCGCCGTTGAAGAAGCCGCAGACGGCGACTTCGACGCCCTCGACCTTCCGCTGGAGCTGGAAGCCCTTCATCCGGTGACCCCACGCTTTCTTGTACGCCTTCAGGACGTCGACGACGTCGCTGCCGTCGTCCTCGTTTCCGACGTAGAGGAGGCGCTTGACGTTCTGCACCTCGCCGAGCGGCTTGATGACGTAGGGAGCGGGGTGTTCTTGAACGTGCTGGATGCCCGCGTCGAAGTCGTGGAAGATGTGGTGCTCGACGGTGTTCACGCCGTGCTCTTCGAGAATCTCCATGGCGTACCCGCGGTCCTCTTCGAGGTGGTCGGTGTTCGGCGTGCCGCCGACGACGGCCTTCCCCTGCTCGCGGAGTTCCCGCGCGAGCTTCCCGGTGCCGATGTCGGAGCCGACCCAGATGTCGTCGAAGATGATGACGTCAGCCCACTCGACTTCCGCCCGCCAGTCGTCGGTCTTCGGCACGAAGCCGTCACCGATCTCCTTGTCGCTCTCCCCCTCGATGTAGTATTTGACGTCGTGGCCTTCCCGGTGGACTTGCCACGCGAGGTCGGTGATGAGCGCCGCGTCGGCGGAGATGAACAGGAAATGCTCGGAGTCCATACCGGGACGTCACAGACAGGAGAGAAAAATCGTTCGGCGACCGGCCGAAACGTCAGCGCTCTCTGAGCGTCCACTCGCCGTCGCGGCGTTCGAGGACGGCGTCAAAAAGCTGGGTGAGGGTGCCGACGGTCTGTTTGTCGTGGGCGTCGGGGTCGAGGTGGTAGTGGGCGACCGCGCCCTCGCGGGAGAGTTTCACCGTCATGACGTGGAGGAACTGGAAGGCGCGCTCCAAGGGGACGTGGGCGAGGAGTTCGGTGAGGGAGTCGACGCAGACGAGGAGTTCGCGGTCCTCGCCGTCGAGGCGGTTGTCGAGGAAGGTGGTGAGCGCGATACCGACCTGCGTGAGGTCGGCGGGGTCCTCGACGGCGCGGACGTCGACGGTCGAGCCGGTGCGGACGCTCGGCCCGTCGTCGGTGCCCGCGCGCGCCGCGGCGGATCGGGAGATTTCGCCGACGGCGACGGCGAAGACGCTCTTCGGCTGGTGTTCGTGCTCCGCTCGCCACCGGACGAGGTGCTCGTCGACGCGGCCGTCCCAGGAGACGACGACGACGTCCTCGTCACCGGGTTCGGACGCGGTCAGGAGGGCGTTGCAGGCCGTCTCGTCGTCGTCGAGGAGGAGGACGTTGGAAGCGGTGCTCGGAACGGGGACATCGTCGCGCGAATCATCGTGGTGCTGTTCGACTCCCAGCGTGAAACCCTCAGTTGCGACGTTCTTCTCACCTATCGCATATGAACGTTGTGGAGAGTTCCAGCGGGCCCCGTAGCGGGCGCGCGACCGCCGCGCGCCGAACGGCGGTCCCGGGCTAGAACTCGTAGTCGTCGTCGAGCGGGCGGTCGGCGGTCTCCTGCATCTCCTCGCCGTAGAAGTCGCCTTCGGCCTCCGCGCCGGCGTCCGTCTCGTAGGCGTTCAGGCCGAGCGAGAGGATCTCCTCTGCGGCCTCGTTCCGGTTCACGAACTCGCCCTGGTCGACGATACGCTCCAGTTCGACTTCGAGGTCGTCGGGGATGGTGACTTCGACTTTCGGCATTCGCCCGCACGTTCGGGCGCGCCGCGTAAGAAGGGTTCGGCCTGCAGAGCAGGGGGTGGGGGCCGGGCGGCCGCGAAAGGGGGAGGACGCGGCCACCCGTACCCGACGGGAGGCGTGCCAGCGTCAAGAACCGCCGGGTCGAATCGGCCCTCGATACGTGCGTCAGTCGTCGAGCCGCCGGACCATGTGGACGTGCGGGATGCCGGCTTCGTCGAACGGCTCGCCCTCGACGGCGTAGCCGCGGCGCGCGTAGAACCCCCGGGCGTGCGTCTGCGCGTGCAGTTCGAGGACGTCGTAGCCGCCGTCGCGTGCGGCCGCTTCGACGGCGTCCATGAGCGCGTCACCCCACCCCTCGCCGCGGCGCGCCTCGCGGACGGCGACCCGCTCCACCTTCCCGACGCGCTCGCCGTCCGCGGACTCGGACTCCCGGAGGCGGGCGACGCCGATCGCCTCCGAGCGGCCGTTCCCGCCGTCATCGCTCTCGTCGATGCCGCGCTCGCCGCCGTCGCGCTCGCCGGTGCCGTTCTCGTCGTCGTAGGCGACGAAGTGGCGGGCGTCGGCGTCGTGTTCGTCGAACTCGAGCGCTTCGGGGACGTCCTGTTCCTCGACGAAGACGGCGACGCGGACGGCACGGGCGTCCGCGAACCGCTCGTCGTCCTCGTCGACGCGGACCACGGTCATACCTGGAACGGGGGCGCGGGCGTGGAAAAACCGTGCGATGCGGTCGGAGGGTTATTCGACGTCGATGCTGTGGCCGCTCCCGGTGCCGGCTTTGGGGAGGGTCACGGTGAGCACGCCGTTCTGGTAGGTGGCGTTCGCCTCGGTCTCGTCGACGGGGCCGGGGAGGCGGACGTCGCGGACGAGGGAGCGGCGGCTTCGCTCCTTCCGGTGGTAGGTGACGTCCTCGTCCTCGTCGCGTTCGGTCTCCTCGCTGTGCGTCGCGGAGAGGCGGAGAACGCCGTCGTCGACGCTGACGCCGATGTCGTCCTTGTCGAAGCCGGGGAGGTCGGCGGTGACCTCGTAGGCGTCGTCGGTCTCGGAGACGTCGACGCTGACGCCGCCGAGTTCGCCGAGCGAGGAGAGGTCGCGGTCGAACTGGCTGCCGAGTCGGTCGAGCGTGCGCTGCAGGTCGTCGAAGAACGGGTCTCGTGCCATCACTGGCTGAGTAGGGGCGGAACCCTCAAAGGCCTTATCGCCGAACGGAGAAAAACACCGGACTGCGGCGGGTTCAGGGCGTCGGAGAACCGGGAAGAGCGGTCGGCAGTGAAGGCCGGGGGTGGTCGGTGGGGGCCGAGTGAGAGTCGCCGGAGGTAGCCGGAGAGATGAATCTGCGAGGTGGGCGCGTCGCTCCGATGAGGAACGGTCGGCGCAACAGTATTTTGTATCAGCCACAATAATGTGCAGTATGGAACGCGAGTCGGCGGACGAAGGCGAGGCGGGGGACGCCCGCGTGGGTGTCGGCCTCCTCGACGAGGATATGGGGCCGAGTTCGGCGTTCGCCCACCTCTACCGCGGGGAGATACACCGGATGAAGCTCTGGCGAGAGCGCCTCGACCGCACGACGAACTGGGCGGTCGTCGTGATGGCCGCGCTCCTCACGTGGGCGTTCTCCAGCCGCACGAACCCGCACTACATCATCCTCGTCGGCGTCGCCGCCGTCACCGTCTTCCTCGTCATCGAGGCGCGGCGGTTCCGCGGCTACGACATCTGGCGGTCGCGCGTCCGCACGCTCCAGGCGAACGTCTGGGCGGTCGGTCTCGACCCGGAGCGGGACGTCGACGACCCGGACTGGCGCGAACGCCTCGGCCGCGACTACGCGCAGCCGACCGTGAAAATCACCGCCGAAGAAGCCATCGCACACCGGCTGCGCCGCGTCTACCTCCCGCTCTTCGCCGTGCTCGGCACTTCCTGGTTCATCCACGTCACCGCGTTCGAGATGTCGTCGTGGCCGGCGAGCGCGGCCATCGGCCCCGTCCCGGGGACGCTCGTGAGCGCGGTCGTCGTCGGGTACTACGCGCTCCTCAGCGCGGTCGCGCTCCGGCCGCGGACGTGGCACGCGCGCGACGAGCTCCGAGAAGAGGACCTGCGGAAAGACCGAGAGTGAAGGGGGTTAGGCGTGTGCTTCGATCTGCGAGACGTAGGCGGTGAGGTCCGTGGTGGTGATGATGCCGATGACGTGGTTCTCGTCGTCGACGACGGGGAGGTGGTGGATGCCGACGTCGAGCATCGTCTCGGCGGCCTCGGTGATGGAGTCCCCGGCTTTCGCGGTGCGGACGCCCGTAGTCATGTATTCGGAGACCGGCGTCTGGTCTTTCGGCTGGCGTTCGGCGACGATGCGCACGAAGTCGGTCGTAGTGAGAATCCCTTCGAGTCGGCCGTCGCCGTCGACGACGACGACAGACCCGATTCCGTTGTCGAGCATCGTACGCGCCGCGTCCTCGACGAGGGTGTCGGGCTCGACGGTCGTAACCTCCGAGGACATGAGC
Organism: Halocalculus aciditolerans; assembly: GCF_014647475.1. Taxonomy (NCBI): domain Archaea; kingdom Methanobacteriati; phylum Methanobacteriota; class Halobacteria; order Halobacteriales; family Halobacteriaceae; genus Halocalculus; species Halocalculus aciditolerans. The sequence goes on from NZ_BMPG01000003.1 coordinate 117,972, forward strand.
CGCGCGACGAAGATGTCTTCCATACGTCTCCTCCCTTGTTTCGGCCCGCTGTTAAGGGTTTGTACCGGGGCGGAACGTGCAGCGTCGGGATAGTCGGCTCCGAGTGGTTCTTCGGAGCCGATGGCTTCATCACCACGGAGCGAGTATTGTAGTCTGTGAGCTATACTACCCGCATCACGGTGGGCGGCGCGTTCGACGACGTCGTCGAGACGACCACCGACGCGCTCGCCGACGAGGGCTTCGGCGTCCTCTGTGACATCGACGTCACGGAGAAGTTCGCGGCGAAGCTAGACGTCGATTTCCGCGACTACCGCATCCTCGGCGCGTGCAACCCCCCGCTCGCGAAAGAGGGTATCGACGCCGAACCCGCGCTCGGCGCGCTCCTCCCGTGTAACGTCGCCGTCTACGCGGACGGCGACGACGTCGTCGTGGCCGCCGTCGACCCGGAGAAGCTCGTGAGCGTCACCGAGAACCCCGACCTCGACGGCGTCTCCGAGGACGTCGCCGAACGCTTCGACCGCGTCCTCGCGACGGTCGAGGAGGCCTACTGACCCCCGATGCCCTGGGGCGTCAACACGGAGTTCACGGAGAACGAGACCGAGGACGTCGAGGTCGACGAGGACGGCGAGCCCGTCAACCGGGGCGAGGACGGCGAAGAGACCACCGACGACTTCGACATCGACGACGCGATCTCGAACCTCGACTGAACGCCGGTGCCACGACCACACCGCGGCGACGTGACGTCTCGGACGCGTCCACTGCGGGGTCGTCGGGTTGAACGGGAGGTCCGAGTTATCGGACGGCGGTGAGCGCGAACGTCTCGACGCGTTCGTCCGCCCGCTCGACGGTGAATCCGGCGGCGGTGAGGAGGGAGTCGGCGTCGGTCGCGTCGTAGCGTTCGTCGACGGGCGGGCCGTCCACGCCGTCGCCGGCGGCGGACCAGTCGACGACGGCGAGGCGCGCGCCGTCGCGGAGGACGCGTGCGAGTTCGGCGAGGCTGTCCTCGCTCGCGAACTCGTGGAAGGTCATCGTGGAGACCGCGCCGTCGAGGCTGGCGTCGTCGAGCGGGAGGTCGGCGACGTCGGCGGTGACGAGGTCGACGTTGTCGGGGATGCCGTTCGGCTCACGCGTCGCGTCGCGCCGCGTTCGCTCGTTCCGCTCCGACCCTCCCGACGGAGCGTGCTTCTCCCGGTACGCGTCGTGCATCACGTCCTGGACGTCGACGGCGTGGACGTGCGCGACGTGCGGGGCGACGTCGTCAGTATAAAAACCGGTGCCGGAGCCCAGGTCGGCGACGTCCCAGTCGGCTTCGGGAGCGAGCGCGCCGAGGAGCTCTTCGCGGGAACAGTAGCGGTAGCGCTCGCCGGCGTCTTCGAGCTTCGCGGCCTTCTCGGGGTCGAACGTGTGGAAACCCATAGGTGGTCTTCGAGGGGGAGGGCTATAGTGTTAGACGAGGAGTTGGACGTCGGCTTCGGCGAGGTCGGTGATGGCGGACGCCGCGCCGACGCCGGTGGTGACGCCGTCGTAGAAGTCGGCCTTGTCGTAGTCGAGGAGGTCGACGGTCATCTGGCAGGCCTGGAGGTCGACGCCCATCTCCAGGGAGGTCTCGACGAGCTCCTCGACGGATGCGGTGTCGTTCTCCGCGATGCGGTTCTCCATCATGCGCGTGGTCACGCGGTCCATCCCGGGGAGCGCGCCGAGGAGGTTCGGCACGGGCAGGTTCGGGTTGCCGACCGAGGAGAGCTGCAGGTGTTTCGAGCGCTCCTCGTGGAGGAGTTCGAGCCCCCAGAAGGTGTGGAAGACCGTCACTTCCCAGCCGAACGCGGCCGCGGTGCTCGCGAGGATGAGCGGCGGGTACGCCATGTCGAGCGTGCCCTTCGTCGCGATGATGCTCATCTTCTTCGTCCCGTCCTCGACCTCGTCGAGGCGGGCTTCCAGCGCCTCGATACGCGCCGCGAGCGCCTCGCGGGACGGGCGGTCGTCGTCGGGTTCTGTGTCTGAGTCGGCGCTCATCACTCGGTCTTGCGGACGTAGTGGGTGTAGATGGTACGAGTCGGTTCGTCAGACGACGAGGTGTCGCCGCCCGTCTCGTCTTCGTCTTGCGCTTCGAGTTCGACGCCGGGGGTGTTGTCGGCCCAGCCGGCGACGTCGTTCACGCTGCCGGGGTCGGTGGCGACGACTTCGAGGACGTCGCCGTCGTCGAGGTCGTCGACGGCCCGCTTGGCTTCGACGACCGGCATCGGACAGTTGAGGCCCTTCGCGTCGAGCGTCTCGGTGGGAGTGTCTTCGAACGTCATATTGTATTGTATTGTATTGGACGCACTAAGCAATAATACGAAGCGGGTGAAAAGCGCATCGGTCGCCACCAGACGGTTAATCCGATGTAACGGATTCGTCAGCCTCCATCCGGTTTCAGAGAGGTCTCCCCTCGCGATTCGGTATTGTGTCACTCGTGTATTTCTACCCGAACTCTTTTGGTCGACGGTCGGCTACGTGGGAGTAATGACGCAGGATACGGACAGCGGCGTTCCGACCGTCACCGCGGACGCGCTCCGAGCGCGCATCGAGCGCGGCGAGGACGTCTTCGTCGTGGACGCGCGGAACGTCGACGACTACGAGGAGTGGCGCATCGACGGCCCGACCGTCGACTCGGTGAACATCCCCTACTTCACCTTCCTCGACGACGACCTCCCCCGGGGCGTCGACGCGCTCCCCGACGACCGGCGGCTCACCGTCGTCTGCGCGAAGGGCGGCGCGAGCGAACTGGTCGTCGAGAAGCTCGCGGCCGCCGGCTACGACGCCGAACACCTCGACGGCGGCATGACGGAGTGGGCGCGCGTCTACGAGGCCAACGACGTCGACACCGGCGGGGACGTCCTCGTCCGCCAGTACCACCGGCCCTCCTCGGGCTGTCTCGCCTACCTCGTCGCGAGCGACGGCGAGGCCGCCGTCGTCGACCCGCTCCGCGCGTTCACCGAGCGCTACGTCGCCGACGCCCGCGACCTCGGCGTCTCCATCGAATACGCCGTCGACACGCACATCCACGCCGACCACGTCTCCGGCGTCCGCGACCTCGCCGCCCGAACGGGAGCGACCGTCGTCCTCCCGGAGCGCGCCGACGCGCGTGGTGTCGACTACGACGACGCCTACGAGACCGTCGCCGACGGCGACTCCCTCGCCGTCGGGACCGCCGCGCTCGACGTGCTCGCCGCGCCCGGCCACACCTCCGGGATGACCGCCTACCGCGTCGACGGCGTGCTCTTCACCGGCGACAGCCTCTTCCTCGACTCCGTCGCCCGCCCGGACTTAGAGGACGACGACCCCGACGCCGTCGCGGCCGCCGCGCGGACGCTCCACGGAACGCTCCGGTCCTTCCTCGACCGCGCCGACGACACGCTCGTCGCGCCCGCGCACGTCGGCGGCGACACCGAACCCGCCGCTGACGGGACGTACACGCGGCGGCTCGGCGACCTCGCGGCGAGCCTCGACGCGCTCTCCATGAGCGAGGACGCGTTCGTCGACTTCGTCCTCGCGGACGTCACGCCGCGCCCGGCGAACTACGCCGCCATCATCGACATCAACCTCGGGGCGCGCGACGCGTCCGCCGAGGACGCGTTCGAACTGGAACTCGGGCCGAACAACTGCGCCGTCAGCACCGAATGACGACACTCCCACTCGTCCTCACGCTCGACCAGCCGTTCCCGCGCGGCGTCCTCCCCTACCTCCTCGGCGGCGTCCTCATCGGGCTCGGCGTCTCCGTCATCTATCTCGCCACCGGCATCATCGCGGGCGCGAGCACCTTCCTCGAAACGACGCTCTCCTACGCCTCCGGCGTCTCGCGGCTGAACCAGCCGAAGTACCTCGCCTCTCGCGACTGGCGCGTGCTCTTCACGCTCGGCATGGTCGGCGGCGCGGCCGCCTACACGCTCGCGTTCGCCGACCCCTGGACCACGCAGGTCCAGCCGTGGCGGCTCCTCGGCGGCGGCGTCCTCGTCGGCGTCGGGACCCGCCTCGGGAAGGGCTGTACGAGCGGCCACGGCGTCTGCGGCATCGGCTCGCTCTCCGAGACCAGCATCGTCAACGTGGCGACGTTCATGGCGTTCGCCGTCGGCACCGCGCTCCTCGTCGCCGCCGTCGGGGTGACTCCGTAATGACCCGAGAACCACCCGCGAGCGACCCCGGGAAAGACGGGCAGGGCGCGCTCTTCAACCTCGTCGTCCTCCTCGGCGGCGGCACCTTCGGCGTCGGCCTCGCCGTCTCCGGGATGGCGAAACCCGAAGTAGTATTGGACTTCCTCCAGCTCGACGACCTCGGCCTGCTCTTCGTGATGGGGGGCGCGGCGGGCGTGACGATGCTCGTCTTCGCCGTCGCCACTCGCTATCTCGGGAGCGCGCCGCTCACCGGGCGGCGATACACGAAGCGAGTGAAGTCGATGGACCGGAACGTCCTCGTCGGCGGCGCGATATTCGGCGTCGGCTGGGGCGTCTCGGGCATCTGCCCCGGCGCGGCGTACGCCAGCGTCGGCCTCGGGAACTGGCCCATCCTCTGGGCCATCCTGGGGATGTTCGTCGGCGCGTACGCCCAGGCCTACTGGCGCTCCCGCGGGTCAGCCTCGGCGAGCGCGAGCGACTGACGGACTGACGACTCGGCCCACGAGAGCCGAGCACCCGGTGAGCGCGCCGTCTCCGTCTCGCTCCCGTGCTCACTCCTGTTCCGCGTGGAACTGTTCGACGAGGAGTTCGGTCGCGCGGTCCTTCGACCCGTCGGGGACGAAGACGAAGGGAATGGGGGTGTCGAAGGCGCGTTCGCCGTAGAGCCCCCAGTCGCCGACGGAGCGCGTCGTGCCGCCGTAGGCGATGGGGATGTCTTTCAGTTCGGCGGGTTCGTACTCGGGGACGTAGGACCGTTCGATCCAGACGTCGTAGCGGGGGAGGTCGAGGCGGTCGGCGAGAGCGTCGCGGAGCCGAGAGCGATTATCGAGGAGCCAGTCGCCGAAGGCGTCGAGGTCGGCGTCGACGCGGTCGGCGTACGCGATGCGGTGTTTCCAGCAGGTCTTCGGGAAGCGCCGCGCGCGGAAGCGGTCGTAGAGCGCCGCGAGCGTCGAGTCGGAGTTGTCGCGCGCGGTCGTGCGGAACGCCTCCATGAGCGTGTTGTCGTCGATTTCGTCGTCGAGGACGGCGTCGACGGTGACGGGTGACGCGTCGGCGACGCCGTCGAGTTCGACCAGCATCTCCCGCAGGAGGACGTTCGCGTACACCGACTTGTGGTGTTGGGTCACCCACATGTAGAGCGCGATGCGGCCCTCCAGGTAGTTCCCGATGGTGCTGAGCGCTTTGTCCGAGAGCGCGAGGCCCTCTTCGGGGTGGGCGGTGTAGGCGTCGATCATCCGGTCGGTGTCGAAGCTGAGGACGTCCGCGCCCGTCATCCGGTTGTCCCGCGTGATGTAGTCGAGGCGGTCGACGTCGATGGGCGAGTGGAGGAGCTGTGCGCCGAGGCCGAACTGCCAGGGGCCGCCGCGCTCGTAGACGAGGCTGTACCCGAGGACGTACGCGCAGACCTCGAACGGGTCCGCGCCCAAGTCCGCGATGGTGTCCGCGTACTCCCGGAGGACGACGAGGCAGCCGAGGAGTTCGTGGGGGCTGGCGTCCCGAATCGGGCCGTCGCCGAGCCCCGCGTCCGCGAACGCCGCGAGCAGGCCGCGGTCGTCGAGGCGCGCGCGGAGGTCGTCGGTGTCGAGGAAGCGCTCGGCGAGGTGCGAGAACGGCGGGTGGCCGACGTCGTGCAGGAGGCACGCGCACTCCAGCGTCCGCTGTATCTCGTCGAGCGTCTCTGTATCCGTGTTCCGCGTGAAATAGGACTGCGTGCGGAGGTTCTCGAAGACGGTGCGGCCGAGGTGGTAGACGCCGAGCGAGTGCTCGAAGCGCGTGTGGTTCGCGCCCGGGTAGACGAGGTAGGTGGCGGAGAGCTGGCGGACGTACCGCAGGCGCTGGAACGGCCGCGTGTCGACGACGCGCTCCACGAGCGCCTCGTCGAGTTCGATGTAGCCGTGAACGGGGTCTTTGAGCTGCTTCGTCGCCACGCTACGTCGACGTCGCGTTCTCGATTGCGGCCCGCGTGTCCTCCTCCTGAAGCGGGTTGTAGAGGTCGCCGTCGACGACCAGCATCGGCGTGCCGGAGATGTCGTTGTTCTGCGCGAACGTCGTCGTCTCGCGGACGGCCTCGCTGTACTTCGTTCCCTCGAGGTCGGCGCGGACGGTGGAGCGAACGTCGGCGGAGACGCCCGCGGACTCCATCATGGAGACGAGGCGGTCGGTCGTCGCCCACGTCTCGTCCTCCGGCGGCTGGTTCGCGAAGACGTACGTGTGGAACCGCCAGTAGGACTCGGGGGCGGCGTCCCAGAGCGAGAGGCCGGCGCGCGCCGCCCGGGAGGCGTCCTCGCCGAGGAACGGCTCGCCGCTCGGCGTGTACGCGAGCGCCCGGTACGTCAACTGCACGGCGGCCGTTTCGACGTAGTCCGTGACGAACTCCGGGAACCAGCCGGTGTCGAACTGCGCGCAGTACGGGCACTTCCAGTTTCCGACGTAGGTGACGTGCGCGTCGGCGTCCGCCGACCCCATCGTCGCGTACGTCGTCGACGTGTCCGCGGGGAGCGGCGCGTTCGCCACGGCGTCGCTCTCCGACCCGCCACCGCCGCCACCGCCGCCGCCGCTACAGCCGGCGAGCGCACCCGCGAGTGCCGTTCCGGACGCCGCGAGGACCGCACGCCGAGAAGGGTTCGTCATATCCTCTCTGTAGTCGCCGGGGGGATATGCGGCTTTTGTTCACTCGCCGAACCGGCGTGAATCGGGGGCAGCGTTAAGCCCGTCCGTGTCCGAAGTCGAGTAGCATGCACTGGGAGCAGGCCCTCCTGTTCTACCCGCTGCTCTTCGCCGCTCTCGTGTCCGTCGCGACGGCCGTCGGGTTCGTCGTGCGGACGCCCAATCAGCGGCTCCGCACCGACGCCCGGTGGTTCGTCGTGCTCGCGGTCTCCGTCGGCCTCTGGGCGGCCGGGACGGCGTTCGCCGTCACGGCGACGACGGGCGAGGGGACGTTCGGCGGGGCGGCCATCGCCTGGCTCGGCGTGAGTGCGACCGCCATCGCGTGGCCGCTCTTCGTCGCCGCGTACACGAACCGCCGGCGGTGGCTGCGCGCGAGCCGCGTCCTCGGCGTCGCCGTCATTCCGGCCGTCTCCTACTTCGCGGCGCTCACGAACCCCGTGCACGGGCTGTTCGTCATCGGCCTCGACACGGCGACCGGGAGCGACCTCGGGACCGTCGTCGCCGAACCCGGCCCCGTGCTCGTGGTCTTCGTCGCGTACACGCTCGCGGTCGACATCGTGACTCTCGGCTGGCTCGCGTCCAGTGCCCGCGACGCCACGGGGACCGACCGCCGCCAGTACCGCCTCGTCTTCGTCGCCGGCGCGGTCCCGTTCGCCGCGAGCGTCACCCACCTCGTCCTCGCCCCGCAGTCCGTCGACTTCACGCCCGTCACGTTCGGCGTGACCGTCCCGCTCCTCGGCCTCACGCTCCTCGAACTCCACGACCGCGGCCTCGTCCGGCGGGCGCACGGCGAACTCCTCGAATCCCTCCCGGACGGCGTCGTCGTCGTGGACGACGCCGGCCGCGTCGCCGACGTGAACACCGCGGCCGAACGGCTCTTCGGCGACATCGTCGGCAGCCGGTTCGCGGACGCCGCCGCCGACTACCCGACGCTCCGCGGCCTCGAACCCGCGGACGGCGCGGTCGAGCTGACCGCGGCGCTCGACGGCGAGCACGTCGTCTTCGACGCCCGCGTCGCCGCCATCGAAGACGACGACATCAGGCCGACCGGCCACCTCTACCTCCTGCGCGACGTCACCGAGCGCCGCCGGACCGAAGTCCGCTATCAGACGCTCCTCGAGGACTCCGCCGCGCTCGTCTCCGTCGTGTCCGCGGACGGCGAAATAACGTACGCCAGCCCCGCCCACGAATCCGTCCTCGGACACGCCCCCGGGGACCTCGTCGGCGAGAGCGTCTTCGCCTTCGTCCACCCGGAGGACCGCGAGCACGCCGTCGAGCGCTTCGAACGCCTGCTCGACGACGACGAACCCGACCAGACCCGTATCGAATACCGATTCAGAACGGGCGACGGCGCGTGGCGACGCCTCGAATCCTCGGGCGAGGACTTCCGCTCCCAGCCGTTCCTCGGCGGCGTCGTCATCACGAGCCAGGACGTCACGGAGCGCGTGCGGGACGCCCACCGCCTCGACCTCTTGAACCGCGTGCTCCGCCACGACGTCCGGAACGCGATGAACGTCATCGAGGGGAACGCCACCCTCATCGCGGAGCGCGCGGAGAGCGAAACGGTCGCCGAGCGTGCGGACACCATCAAGCGGCGCGCGCGCTCGCTCGCGGAGATGAGCGACGAAGCGCGGACGCTGGACCACGCGATCACCGCCATCGACGAGACGACCTGCGTCGACGTGAGCGCGATACTCGCGTCCTGCGTCACCGCCGTCCGAGAGCGCTACCCGGACGCGACGTGGACGGTCGACATCGAGGGCGACCGCTGGGCGTACACCGACCCGCTCATCGGCGACGCCATCGAAATCGTCGTCGAGCGCGCCGCCGACGACGCGGACCCCGACCCCGCCGTCACCGTGAAGTGCGAGCGCGTCACCGTCGACGACGAGCCGTTCGTCGAGATCCGCGTCGTCGACGACGGCCGCCCCATCGGCGACCAGGACCGCCGCGTCCTCGAACACGGCGAGGAGACCACGCTCGAACACGGCACCGGCATCCGAACGTGGTTCGTGAACTGGGTCGTGACCGCGAGCGGCGGGAGCGTCACCGTCGACGAACGGGACGACGGTCGGAACGCCGTCACGCTCCGCCTCCCCGGAACCGACGACGGCGACGCGGTACCAGACGCCGACGCGCTGGACGCCGACGCTCGTGGCACGTAATCGAGCGCCGGACGCCCACGAGATGCGAACGGGGTTCGACCATCCCGGGGAACTGTGGAAAACATTTAATCGGGGGCCGGAGAAAGCGCGAGTATGACCGATTCGTTCGACGTCGACCTGGACGAGATGGATATCGCCATCCTCCGGCGCGTCGAGGCGGACTACGACGTGAACCTGAGCGACCTCGCCGACGACCTCGGCATGTCGAAATCCGCGATACACTACCGCCTCCAGAAGCTCAAGGACGCCGACGTCGTCGAATCCGTCTCCGCCGACGTGAACCCGCTCGCGCTCGGCCTCGACCACCTCCTCATCACCGAGATCTCCGTCGTCCACGAGACGGGCTACGCCGAGGATATCGGTGCCGACCTCGCCGACGTCCCCGGCGTCGAACAGGTCTACTACACCATGGGCGACGTCGACTTCGTCGTCCTCTCCCGCGTCCAGAACCGCGACCAGCTCAACGAGCTCGTCGACGCCTTCGTCGCCATCGACGGCGTCAACGAGACCTCCAGCCGCTTCGTGATGGGTGAACTCTCCACCGGCGGTCGCCCGACCAGCGGCCTCTCCACCGAAATGGAGGAGAACGTCCTCAACGGCTGACCACCACACGAATCAGCCGCACGACGACTGAGATCAGCCGCACGACGACTGAGCCGTCTATCGGACCGACTCGGGCCGAAGGCTGAGCCGTCCACACGCGTCTCTCCGTACACCACCGTGTCCGGAGTTCGACGCGCCACGCGACCCCACGCGGCGCTCCGCGCCGTCCGCTGTCCCCGCTGTCCCACCCGTGACCGCCCACAGGCGCGGCGAACGCCATCCGAGGACCAGTACCACAGCTATCTACCGACCAGCACGACGGCGCACACCGCCGCGTCCGGAGTAAAGTGCCGAAATCGGACTGCTTCCGGCTCGCCCCGAGCGTCTCGCTCCGTCACGTCGCTATAGTCTCGGCGGACGATCCACACCACCGCGTCCGGAGAAACGCCGGAGGCGAACTGAAGAAGCCGACGAGACGAGCAACCCCCGTCGACGGCTCCGCGGAGTCGACGGCCGCTCAGTCGAACGACGAAATCGTCGCGTCCTCGTGGTCGCCCTCTCCGCTCCCGTCCTCTTCGAGACGAGCGTCCGGGTCGTCGCCGCTGCGCTCGTCGGCGTCGCCGGCGTCCGCCGCATCCACCGCGTCTGCCGCGTCCACCACGTCCGGAACGTCCGCAGCGGCGTCGTCGGAGCCGGCCCCGTTCCCGGAGTCCGCCACCGCTTCGGACGGCGTTTCAGCGTCGTTCGCCCGCGTCGCCGTCGCGTCAGGCGACTCCCCGGCCGGTGCACGAGGCGACGTCTCCGTCCGTTCGTCAGCCGGAGTGGCTGCCGCATCGGACGGCGTCTCCGTCCGTTCGTCGGCCGCAGCGGTCGGCTCCGATTCGTCGGCCGCGGTGGCGACGTCCGCGTGCGTGGCGTTCTCCGAACCGTCGGGCGTGTCGCTGATGACGGCTTCTTCGAGGGCGCGCTCGACGACGGACTCGTGGACGCCGACGAGTTCGACGGTCTCGGAGAGCGCGCTCAACACCTGCTCCACGGGCATGTCGAGTTCGTACTCGCGGTAGGTGCCGCCGCGCCGCCCCTCGTTCCGCTCGGTGACGGAGATGATGCCGAGCATCGCGAGTTCGCTCAGGTGGTCGCGCATCCGCCGCGGGACGAGCGGGTCGCGGTTCGCGAGCTCCGCAAAGCGCGTGTAGCGCGGGCGGACGTCCCGCGACCGGATGGGCGTCTCCCCCTCCAGCGCGTTCGTGACGAGCGCGTAGAGCACGAGGTGGCCGTGCTCGGTGAGGCCCCGAATGCCCTCCTCGATGCGGCCGCGTTCGAGCGCGGTGCGCCCCCGGTCGACGTGTTCTTCGGTGACGGTGGCGGTTTCGTCGTCGCGCGCCACGTCGCCGGCCTTCATCAGGAGGTCGATGGACTGCCGGGCGTCGCCGGCGTCCTTCGCGCCGTACGCCGCGCAGAGCGGGATGACGCCGGGTTCGAGGACGTCGTCGTGGAACGCCACCGCCGCGCGCTGTTCGAGGATGGCCTTCAGGTCGGTCGCGTCGTACGCCGGGAAGTGAATCTCGTTCTCGCAGAGCGACGACTTCACTTTCGGCGAGAGGTCGTCGCGGAAGGAGAAGTCGTTCGAGATGCCGATGAGGCCGACCTGGGTCGACTCGAGCTTGCTGTTCGCGCGGGCGCGCGGGAGCTGGTAGAGGATGGAGTCGTCGCCGATGTTGTCGATCTCGTCGAGGACGATTAATACTGTGCCGCCGTGGGAGTCGAGGTCCTCCCAGAGCATCTCGTAGACCGTCGCGAGCGGGTAGCCCGTCGTCGAAATCTGGTTGTGTTCCGCGCGGAGTTCGTTCACGAGGTGGGTCGCGACCTGGTAGGAAGAGGAGAGCCCGTCGCAGTTGAGGAAGATGATGTCGAGGTCGACGTCGTCGTACTGCGCCGCGTCCTCCCGGAGGTGGTCGAGGAGGTACCGCGTCGCCGCCGTCTTCCCCACGCCGGTCTTCCCGTAGAGGAAGATGTTGTTCGGTTGCTCGGAGTTGATGACGGGCTGCAGCGCGCTCGTGTACGTCGAGAGTTCCTCGTCCCGGCCCACGAGCTCGCTCGGCTGGTAGTCCTCCCTGAGCGCGTCCCGGTCCCGATAGATATCGGTATCCCGCTCGAAGAGTCCCATGCCACCCTCACTCGCGGCGACCCTCATAAAACCACCGCGTCCGGAGCGTCCGCAGTGTCCGGAGCGTCCGCTGTTCCAAAGATATATACGGGAGGTGCCGATGACCCTCCCCCCACTTTGTCCGGAGTAACGAGGCTCCGAAGGAGGGGGTGGGAGGAAGAAGCTAACGAGCGGTTACTAGAAGCGACAGAGCTAAGTCAAAACCACCACAACCAAAACCGCACTAGAAGACTAAGGCTAAGAAGAGGAAACCTGTCTAGGCCTAGAGTAGCCGTATTTTCGTCTCTCAGTCAGCGAGTCAGTCAGAGTCAGTCAGTCGGTCATTCGCCAGTCGTTCCTCTTCGCTTCCTCCTCGGTCTCGTCACGTTGTCTCGGCACTCGTCTCACCGCTCAACCTTCCCTCGCTGTTTGTCGACCGCCTCGGCCCTCTGGTCTGACTGTGTCGGTCGTCTAGCCCGTCTGAGAGGCGCGCAGTAGCCGTTCGGTCGCGGACCCTTCTTCTCTTCCTCCTGTTCTCGTCGGTTCTCTCGCCGATCCGACGTCGACGTCCCCTCACCGCCCGCCGTTATCGGCAATAAATCCCGCATTTCTCTCCCCCCTCCCTCCTTCGCGCCCGTTTACTGCGGACACGGTGGTGTGAGTGTACACCTCCGTGTCCGCTGTTCCGGGAAATCCGAAGAACTGCGGACGCGGTGGTGTGTCCAAACGGTCCGCTCTCCATTTCTATCGACCGCGAAACGCGGCGATTTCGGACTAGAAGCCACCTAAACGCCTTCCTCGCGCCCACATCTCGGCCACGTCCCACCGGACACCACCGTGTCCGCAGTAACCGACACCGGTCTGTCCGCTGTTCCGCGGTTCCCGTCGCCTCCGTCGCCCCTCGGTTTCTCTTCGGACGCCTCTTCCTCCGCGGGGACCGCGATTGCTTTACGGCCGTATGCGCGTAACGAAGCGAAGGTTTTTGCGCCCCCCTCTCGAACGACGTGGTATGTCCGTGGAGACGACTCGGGACGTGGCGTGTGACTGTAAGGCCGGGCGGGTGGCGGCGGCGTACGGCCTCGACGACCTCGACGACGAACTCGAACGCCGGTGGCTCGGCGAGGGCCGGGAGCGCGAGAGCCTCCGGTCGCTCGCCGACTACGCGAACCGCCGCGTCCTGCGTTCCGCGATGCGGGACGCCGGGATGGAGGTCATCGACGGCGAAGTCGAGAACACCTACCGCCTCCTCACGGACAGCGACACGAGCGCCGGCGACCGCACGCAGGTCGAACGCCGCCTCGAACGCGCCGGCGTCGACGTCGACGCCGTCGAATCCGACTTCGTCTCCCACCAGACCGTCCACACCCACCTCCGCGAGTGCCGCGACGTTTCCCGCGAGGAAGCCGACCGCGACCGCGTCGAATCCGCTCGCCGCACTATCTTCTCCCTCCAGAGTCGCACGGAGGCCGTCGTCGAGGACTCCCTCTCCCGGCTCGCCGGCGACGAACTCGCGCTCGACGACGTCGACGCGTTCGTCGACATCCAAGTCGTCTGCGAGGCCTGCGGCCGCCAGCAGGAGGTCGGCGCGCTCATCGACCGCGGCGGCTGCACCTGCCAGCTCGACTGACGGAGTCGACTCCGCCCGCGAACCGGGCTTTCGCGTCACGTCGTTCCGGCTCAGGTTCGCGTCACGTCGTTCCGGCTCACACCGTTTCGATACCCACCGCGTGGAAACGGTTATGGGCTCGGGGTGTCTGAGTCACGAGTAGATGGCGACCTCTGAGCTCTCGTCCCCCTTGCGCGTCGCGGCCTCGAACGTCGGCGGTATCGACCAGACGGACGTCGAATTCCGTCCCGGAATCACCGTCCTCGTCGGCCGGAACGCCACGAACCGGACGTCGTTCCTGCAGGCGATTATGGCCGGACTCGGCAGCCGGAACGTCTCTCTCAAAGGCGACGCCGACGAAGGCCGCGTCGAGCTCACCGTCGACGGAGAGACCTACACGCGGACGCTCACGCGGACCGCGAACGGCGTCCAGTTCGGCGGCGACCCCTACCTCGACGACCCCGAAGTCGCAGACCTCTTCTCCTTCCTCTTAGAGGATAACGAGGCGCGGCAGGCTATCGCGCGCGGCGACGACCTCCGCGACCTCATCATGCGACCCGTCGACACCGCCGAAATCAAGGCGAACATCAACCTCCTCGAACGCGAGCGAGAATCCGTCGACGAGCAGTTAGCGGATATCGAGTCGGCGAAGAGCCGGCTCCCCGACCTGGAGCGCCGCCGCGCGGACCTCGAAGACGAAATCTCCGAAGTACGCGAGGACCTCGAAGCGGCACAGGAAGCGCTCGAAGCAGCCGACGCGTCCGTCGAGGAGACCCGAGAGGAAGAGGACGAACTCGACGAGGCGCTCGACGCGCTCAGCGAGACGCGCGCGGAACTCGACGAAGTCCGCGACCGCATCGAGACGCAGCGCGAGAGCCTCGCGTCCGTCCGGGAGGAACGCGCGGAACTCGACGCGCCCGAGGAGGGCGACGCGCTCGACGACATCGAGTCCGTCGAGGCCGAAATCGACGACCTCCGCGAGCGAAAGCGGACGCTCGACAGCGCCGTGAACCGCCTGCAGACGCTCGTGCAGGTCACCCAGCAGCTCGTCTCCGGCGAGGAGACCGCCCTCTTGGACATCCTCCAGTCGGCCGGCGACGCCGGCGGGCACGTCGCCGGAAGCGTCGACGCGGACGGCGACAGCGAGAACGGTGACGGCGGCGTCGAGGACGTCACGGCCGGTCTCCTCCCGGACGAGGAGGTAGAGGCGGTGACGTGCTGGACGTGCGGGAGCGAGGTCGAGCGCGGCGAGCTCGAGGAGTCGCTCGACCGACTCCGGACGGTGCTCCAGGAGACGCGAACGGAGCGCGCCGACCTCGACGAGGAGCTCTCCGAGCGTCAGGACGAACTCTCCGACCTCCGCGACGAGCGCCGGGAGCGCGAACGCCAGCGCGAACGCCGCCGCCGGCTCGCCGAGGAGGTCGAGGACCGCGAAGCCGCGATTGCCGACCTCCAGGAGCGCCGCGGAGAGCTCGAATCGGAGATCGAACGCCTCGAATCCGAGGTGGACGCGCTCGAATCCGACGTCTACAGCGACCTCCTCGACCGCCACCGCGAGGCGAACGAACTGGAGTTCGAACTCGGCCGCCTCCGCGACGACCTCGACGACGTCGAAGCGGAGATCTCGGAGGTCGAGGAACGCGCGGACCGCGAGGACGACCTCCGAGAGCGCCGCGAGGAGATCACCGACGAGCTGACCGAACTCCGCACGCGCATCGACCACCTCGAAGAGACCGCCGTGGACGCGTTCAACGAGCACATGGCGGAACTCCTCGGCGTGCTCGGCTACGACAACCTCGAGCGCGTCTGGATCGAACGCACCGGCGCGACGAACACGGAGTTCGCGCTCCACGTCGTCCGCAGCACGGACGACGGCGTCGCCTACGAGGACACCGTCGACCACCTCTCCGAATCCGAGCGGAACGTCGTCGGCCTCGTCTTCGCGCTCGCCGGCTACCTCGTCCACGACGTCCACGAGACCGTCCCCGTGATGCTCCTCGACAGCCTCGAAGCCATCGACTCCGACCGCATCGCCGCCGTCGTCGAATACTTCGAGGCCTACGCCCCCTCCCTCGTCGTCGCCCTCCTCCCCGAAGACGCCCGGGCGGTCGACGACGACTACGAACGCATCACCGACATCTAACCCGCCGCGGCCGCTCCGCCTCCGCTTCTCCCCGTCGCTTTCCCCGTCGCCTCACCCCCGCCTCTGTTCGCTCATTCCGAACGATTATGGTGGTGGATGTCGTGCGTCGACGTATGACCGGAGACGGCGACGTGAAGGCCACCGACACGCTCTTCAGAATCCTCGACCGCCTCCGCGAGGCGGACGGCGCGGGCGTGACGGCGCTCGCCGACGACCTCGGCCTCGCGAAGAGCACGGTGCACTCCCATCTCTCGACGCTCAAGGCCCACCGGTACGTCGTTCAGGAGGACGGCGTCTACTACGTCGGGAACCGCTTCCTCGAACTGAGCGAGTACGCGCGCACGCGCCGGAAGGAGTACCAGCTCGCCGCGGAGCAGGTCTCGCAGCTCTGCGCGGAGACCGGCGAGCGCGCGCAGTTCATCACCGAGGAACACGGGAAGGGCATCTACCTCTACTGCGAGGGCGGCGAGCGCGCGGTCCACACGGAGTCCGGGGTCGGCCGCGAGGTCTTTCTCCACTCGACGGCGGCGGGGAAGGCGATTCTCGCGGCGCTCCCCGAGGCGCGCGTCGACGAAATCATCGACCGCTGGGGGCTCCCCGCGAGAACGGACGAGACGGTCGGCGACGCGGACGCGCTCCGCGCCGAGCTCGACGAGATCGCGGAGCGCGGCTACGCCTTCAACCGCGGGGAGAACATCCAGTCGCTCAACGCCGTCGGCGTCGCTATCACGCGTCCCGACGGCTCGGTGAGCGGCTCGTTCAGCGTCTCCGCGCCCGCGCACCGCCTCGACGGCGACCGACTGGAGTCCGAGGTTCCGAAACTCCTCCTCGGCATCGCCAACGAACTCGAACTCAAAATCGCCTACAGCTAACCCCGAACACCACCCACTGCTCCCCGCCGTTCGTTCGCCAGCACCGAACACGTCCACCGGGAATTATCGCGGTCGAGACCGAAAACGCCATCGAGGGGGTTTCTACGGGGAATCCTCGACGCCGCCGCGGCGTCTGCGTTCGGCGTGAGGGAACGGCTCGTGGTCGCTCCGCGACCCGATACTTTATACTGGAGACTGTCGAGTGATGGCGTGTATGCCCACGCACTGGCGGGACACCGTCGCCCTCGACGAGCAACAGCGCCTGGTCCGCGAGAGCATCCGCGACATCACGGCGGACTTCGACGACGACTACTGGCGCGAACGCGACCGGAAGGCGGAGTATCCGACCGAACTCGTCGACACGCTCGGCGAGCACGGCTGGCTCGGCATCCTCATCCCCGAGGAGTACGGCGGCGTGGGCATGGGGACGAAGGAGGTCGCCGTGATGATGGAGGAACTCGGCGCGAGCGGCGGCGGATTTAGCGGCCCGCAGTCCATCCACGGCGGCATCTACAACTCCGTCCCGCTCATCCGCTACGCGAGCGAGGAGCTGAAAGCGGAAGTCCTCCCGGGGATGGCGAGCGGCGATATCGCCCTCCAGTCGCTCTGTCTCACCGAGCCGAACGCCGGGTCGGACTCGACGTCCATCGAGACGCGCGCCGAGAAGGAGGGCGACGAGTACGTCATCACCGGGCAGAAGATCTGGATCTCGCGCGTCGACCACTCCGACTACGCGCTCGTGATGGCGCGCACCACGCCGAAAGAGGACGTAGAGAAGCGCACGCAGGGCATCTCGATGTTCCTCGTCGACCTCGACGACGCCTACGACCAGGACGCCCTCGACATTGAGCGGATTCCGAAGACGGCGAGCCGGCCCGTCCACTCCTTCGAGATGTGGTTCTCCGGCCTCCGCGTCCCCGAGCGCAACCTCGTCGGCGTCGAGGGCGAGGGGTTCTACCAGCTCTTAGACGGCCTCAACGAGGAGCGCCTCGCCATCGCGGCGGAAGCGCTCGGCCTCGGGTTCGCCGCCCTCGAATCCGCGGTGGATTACGCGAACGAACGCGTCGTCTTCGACCGCCCCATCGGGAAGAACCAGAGCATCCAACACCCCATCGCGGAGGCGTACGCCCGCCTCCGCGCGGCGAAGCAGGTGACGTACAGCGCGGCGGACGTCCTCGAAGACGTCGACCGCACCGAGGCCGGCGCGCGCGCGAACACCGCGAAATACCTCGCCGCCGACGCCGCCTTCGACGCCGCCGACATCGCCGTGCAGGCCCACGGCGGATTCGGCGTCGCCCGCGAGTACGACGTCGAGCGCTACTTCCGCGAAGCCCGCCTCACCCGCCTCGTCCCCATCACCCAGGAACTCGTCCTCAACTACCTCGGCAACAACGTCCTCGGCCTCCCCAAATCGTACTGATGCTGACTCGCCTGACGGACCGAGTCAGAGTGATACCGACACCCACGAACGACCACGAACCCACTCGACGCACGCTCACACGACTCCATGACTGACACCAACGACGCAGATTCGAACCGACGACTCGCCGCCGGCTGGCAGGGCCGCTACTACGAGGACTTCCAGGTCGGCGACATCTACAAACACCCGTTCGGGCGGACCGTCACGGAGACGGACAACGTCTGGATGACGAACCTCACGATGAACCTCAACCCGATGCACTTCAACGAGGCCTACGCGGCCGAGACGGAGTTCGGCGAGCGCCTCGTCGACGGGACGTTCGTCATCGCGCTCGCCGTCGGGATGAGCGTCATCGACGTCTCCGTGAACGCGACGGCCAACCTCGGTTACGACGACATCCGCCACCACGCGCCCGTCTTCCACGGCGACACCATCTTCGCCGAATCCGAAGTCATCGAGAAACGCGAGAGCAGCAGCCGCGACCACGTCGGCATCGTCACCACGGAGCTCCGCGCGTACAACCAGGAGGGCGAACTCGTGCTCTCCCTCGAACGCACGCCGATGGTCCTGAAACGCGAGTACGCGCAGCCGACCGCCGCGCAGCCGCCGGGGTGGCCCGAAGGCATCGGCACCCAGCCCGACGACCTATGACGGGCGTCCCCGACTCGCGGCTCGTCGGCGACCTCCCCGTTACGTCCCCCGCGGACGCCGCGGCCGCGCACGTCGGCGACGACGACACCCTCGTCGTCAGCGGCTTCGGGAGCGTCGGCGACCCGAAGGCCGTCCCCGGCGCGCTCGCCGACGCCGCCGAAGCCGGCCGCGACCTCTCGCTCACCGTCGTCTCCGGCGGGAGCACCGGCGCGCCCATCGACACCCGGCTCTTCGAGGCCGACGCCGTCGCCCGCCGCTACCCCTTCCAGGGGCGACAGGAATCGCGGCGCGCCATCAACGACCGCGACGTCGCCTTCCACGACACACACATCGCCCGGCTCGGCGACCAGGTCGAACTCGGCGCGCTCGCCGACGCCGACACCGCCGTCGTCGAAGCCGTCGCCGTCGGCGAGGACTGGCTCGTCCCCTCGACGTCCATCGGGCAGACCCCGGCGTACGTCGCCGCCGCCGACCGGCTCGTCGTCGAAGTGAATCACGCCCAGCCACTCGACCTCGCCGACCTCCACGACGTCTACCGGCCCGGCCTCCCGCCGGACCGGGACCCGATTCCGCTCGACAGCGTGGACGGCCGCATCGGCGACGCCCGCCTCGACTTCGACCCCGAGAAGCTCGTCGCCGTCGTCGAAACCGACGACGCCGACACGCCCTACAGCTTCCGGGAACCCACCGACGTCGACGAACGCATCGCCGACCACTTCGCGGACTTCCTCGAAGCCGAACTCCGCCGGAACCCCGCCATGTGCGAGACGATCCGCCTCCAGTTCGGCGTCGGCAGCATGGGGAACGCGCTCATGGGCGCGCTCGCCGCGTTCGACGACGGCGGCCGCGACG
Source organism: Halocalculus aciditolerans (assembly GCF_014647475.1). Lineage (NCBI taxonomy): Archaea > Methanobacteriati > Methanobacteriota > Halobacteria > Halobacteriales > Halobacteriaceae > Halocalculus > Halocalculus aciditolerans. Next base: position 137,188 of record NZ_BMPG01000003.1, read on the forward strand.
TCGAATACTTCGGCGAAGTCGTTCAAGACGGGATGCTCGACCTCCTCGCCGACGGCACCTTCCAGAGCGCCTCCGCGACGTCGCTCGCGCTCTCCGAGGACGGCCAGGAACGCCTCTTCGACGACATCCAGGCGTACACGGAGAACCTCGTCCTCCGCCCCGCCGACGTCTCGAACCGCGCCGAGCTCGTCGACCGCTTCGGCGTCGTCGCCGTCAACAGCGCCGTCGAAGTCGACATCTATGGGAACGCGAACTCCACTCACGTCGACGGGCGACGCCTCCTCTCCGGCATCGGCGGGAGCGGCGACTTCAACCGGAACGGCCTGCTCTCCATCACCGCGCTCCCCTCGACCGCCGCCGGCGGCGACGTCTCCCGCATCGTCCCCGCCGTCACCCACGTCGACCACCCCGAACACGACGTCTCCGTCGTTATCACCGAACACGGCGTCGCCGACCTCCGCGGCCTGAGCCCGGTCGAACGCGCCGAAACCCTCGTCGCGGACTGCGCCCACCCCGACTACCGCGAGCGCCTCCACGCCTACCTCGACCACGCCACCGACGAGCGCGGCCACATCCCCCACGACCCCGACGCCGCCTACGACTGGCTCGACTAGTCGGCCGCGACGCGAACGTTTTTCATCGCGGCCGCCCACGCGTGTGGTATGCCTTCGCAGTCACCAGCCCGTGCGGAGACGCCGGCGGCGACGCTCGCGGCGTTCGTCGCTGACACCGACTTCGACGACATCCCGCCCGACGCGCGCGAGACGGCCGCTCGCGCCATTACGGACACCGTCGGCGTGACGCTCGCCGGCCTCGGACACGAGAGCGCCAGCATCGCCGGCGGCGTCACCGGCTTCGACACCGACGGCTTCCCGGCCGGCGGCGAGACGGGCGGGTCGCGCGCCGAACTCGCCCTCCTCTACGGCACCGCCGCGCACGCCCTCGACTACGACGACCTCTCCTGGGCGATGGACGGCCACCCGAGCGTCGTCCTGCTCCCACCCATCCTCGCTCTTGCGGATTCTACGGACCCGTCGGGCGCGGACGTCGTGACGGCGTACGCGGTCGGGTTCGAGGTGGCGTGCGCGCTCGCGGAGCCAATCAGCCCGGAGCATTACGAGGCGGGGTGGCACGCGACGTCGACGTTCGGCGCGCTCGGCGCGACCGCCGCCGCCGCGTCCCTCCTCGACCTCGACGAGGGAACTGTCGAGACGGCGTTGAACGTCGCCGCGTCGACGGCGTCGGGCGTGAAGGAGAACTTCGGGAGCATGACGAAGCCGCTGCACGCCGGCCTCGCCGCGCGCTCCGGCGTCACCGCGGTCCTCCTCGCCCGCGAAGGCTTCACCGCGGGCGCGAACGCCATCGACGGCGAGAAGGGCTTCTGGTCGCTCTACGGCGCGGGCACCGGCGACGACGCCGCACTCGCCGCCCCGCCGACCACCGAGGGCTGGACGCTCTCCGAGCGCGGCATCCACATCAAGAAGTATCCCGCCTGCTACTTCACGCACTCCGCCATCGCCGCCGCCCGCGACCTCGCCGCGGATCACGGTGTCGACCCAGACGAGGTCGAGTCCGTCCGCGTCACCGCGGCGGGCGGGGCGGGCGACGCGCTCGCCTATCCCGACCCCGACACCGCGCTCGAGTCGAAGTTCTCCATGCAGCACGCCGTCGCCGTCGCGCTCACCGCCGACCGCGTCTCCCTCGACTGGTTCGCCCCCGACGCCGTCGACGACCCGTCGCTCGTCGCGCTCCGCGACCGCGTCACTTTCGCCGTCGACGACTCCCTCCACTACGACTCGCACGCGTCGACCGTCCGCATCGAAGCCGACGGAGACACCTACGAGACAGTCCGAGAACACCCGCCGTGGACGCACGACCACCCGCCGTCCGCCGACGAACTCGAGGCGAAATTCCTCGAAGCCGCGTCGCGCACCGTCCCCGAGGACACCGCCCGCGAGACGTTCGCCGCGCTCCGGACGCTCGCCGACCCCGACACCGACGTCGCCGCGCTCCTCGCCCCGCTCCGTCCCTGACGCTGTCCCCCGCGGTTTCCCTCCGCCTCACTGGTCGCTGACGTACGTCTCGCCGCGGCGCTCGTACTCCATGCGCGACGCCACGGCGTCCGCGACGCTCGCGCCGAACTCGCGTTCCACGAGGTAGAGCGCGAGGTCGATGCCCGACGTCACGCCGCCCGCGGTCACCACGTCGCCGTCGTCGACGACGCGCGCGTCGACCACGGTCGCCCCTGACGCGCGGAGGTCGTCGAGCGCGCCGCGATGCGTCGTCGCGGGCCGCCCGTCCGTCACGCCCGCCCGCGCGAGCAACATCCCGCCGGTGCAGACGCCCGCGACGGTCACGCCCGCGTCGTGGAGGTCACGGACGCGCGCCGGGAGGACGCCGCGTTCGGCCTCCGCCCACGCGCCAGTCTCCCCGCGTGCGTTCCACTGCCCGCCCGGCACGACCAGGAGGTCCGGGTCGCGGTCGTCGAGGCGGCCCTGCGCCTCGAACGTGAGGCCGTGACTCGCCGTCACCGTCGGCGCGTCGTCGAGCGTGCAGAGCGTCACCGCGAGGTCGACGCCTTCGTCGGCGGCGTTCGCGAACACCTCGTACGGCCCGACCGCGTCCAGTTCGTCGACGCCGTTGAACGCCACGATAGCGATATCCATACGACTACTGGGTCGGGCGGCGAAAAAACGGTTACGCGCGAATCGGAGCCGCTACTTCTTGTCCGGCGTGCCGGCGGCCGGCGGGGAGTCGCCGCCGACGCCGAGCGCGCCCATCGCGACCGCGACCGGGTTCGGGCGGCCGACGACGGACTGCAGGACGTACATCGCGACCGCGATAGCGACCGCGATTGCCTGCACGGTCCGCGACGGGTGCACCATCGCGAGGATTCCCGTCACGAAGAACGCGACGCGGGACGCCGCCGTGATGGCGCGCCCGAAGACGAACCGGTAGTTGATGCCGTGGATAATCGCGATTGCGCCGAACATCGCGAGCACCCCGGACGTCAGCGAGGGCGCGTCGAACGCCGCCGAGACGAGCTCGGGGTGGTAGACGAACGCGAACGGCAGGACGAAGAGCGGCGCGGAGATCTTAATCGCCTCCCAGCAGCTCTTCCAGAAGTTCGCGCCCGCGATACCGCACGCCACTGCGACACACGTCGCGATTGGCGGCGTGAGACCGGCGAGAATCGCGGCGTAGAACACGAAGAAGTGCCCGGCGAACTCGGGGAGGAAGAACTGGCTGATGAGCGTCGGCGCGACGAGGAGCGCGACGATGGTGTAGGAGGCCGTCGTCGGCATCCCCAGCCCGAGGATGATGCAGATAATCATCGAGAGGATGGCGGCGACGAGCAGGACGCCGCCGGAGAGGTCGAGGAGCGTGAGGGAGATCGCCGTCGGCACGCCGGTCGCCGTGAGGATGTCGACGACGCCGTTGATGGCGGCGAGAATAATCGTCACCGGCGCGAGGACGACGACGCCCTCGCGCGCGCCGTCCAGCGTCTCCCAGAGCGTACGCTTGAGCGCGTCGAACGGCTCCTCGTCGACGTCCGTCAACGCGGCCTTCACGACCGGGAAGGAGACGCCCGTGAGGAACATCGCGACTACCGTCCAGAGCGCCGCCGTCCCGACCGTCACCTGCTCGACGCCGAGCTTGTAGATGAGGACGGCGAGCGGGATGCCGTACTTCAGGCTCTCCATGGCGAACTCGCTGCGCGGCATCTTCTCCTGGAGGAGGCCGTCCGCGTTCGAGTTGTCGAGCTGCGGCGCGGCGACGTAGTGGACGGCGACGAAGATGGTGAGCGAGAGGATGGCGGCCGGCATGAGACCGGCGATGATGACGTCGACGTACGTCACGCCCGTGATGAGCGACGCCATGATGAACGCGCCCGCGCCCATGACGGGCGGGAGCACCTGCCCGGCGGTGGACGCGACCGCCTCGATCGCGCCCGCGGTCTCCGGCTTCACGCCGTTCCGCTTCATCAGCGGAATCGTGAACGACCCCGTCATCCCGGCGTTCGCCGTCTGACTCCCGTTCACGGAGCCGATGACCGCAGAGGAGAGCACGGCCGTCTGCGCGATACCGGAGTCGATGTACTTCGCGGAGCGGAACGCGACCCGCATGATGAGGTCGAACGCCCCGTATCCCTTCAGGAAGCCCGCGTAGAGCAAGAAGAGCGCGATCCACGCGGCGACGAGCTGCGTCAGGAACCCGAAGAAGCCGTCGACGCTGATGACGACCGTGCGGAGGATGCGCTCGATGCCGAGTCCGCCGTGCTGGAGCGGCCCGGGCGCGTACATCCCGAAGTAGCCGTAGAGGAAACCGGCGGCGACGACGGCGAGGAACGTCCCGCCGAACGACCGCCACGTCAAGTAGATGATGACGAAGGTGAACACCGCCGCGCCGACGTACTCGTGCGGGAGCGCGCGGCCGGAGCGCTCCACGTAGAGCGCCTGGAAGTTGACGAGCATGTAGATGGCCGTGACCGCGACGTCAATCGCCGAGAACGACAGCAACGCCGCGTCGATGCGGTTCCCCGGCCCGTACGCGCGCCGCACGTCCTCGACGAGGTTCTCCCGCCCGCCGCCCGCGAGGTCCATGATCTCCGTCAGAATGTACAGTTCGAGGATGCTGCCGAGGAAGAGCACGCCGTACTTCGCGCGCGGCCACGGGAGGGCGTACGCGTACCAGATCGCGGTCCCCCAGAACACGACCGAGAGCCCGATGAGGACGTTCCGGAGGGAGACCAGCTCCGCGTCCCACGGGTCTTCCCGCTCGATCTCGGTTCCGGTGGTCGCGCTCTCCGCGGCATCCGCCGCGTCCGCGTTCGATTCACTCACCCGACACCACATCCGTTACGCCGCGCACCGGCGGCGCGCTCAATGTATTGTATCTGTTCATAGTCGTGCTGCGTTCGAAAGAGTAGTTACGAGAAGCCGGTTCATGGAGGCGGGGTCGGCGACGCTACTCGTTCGTCGACCCGGCCGTCCACTCGTCGTTCCAGACGTCGTTCTCCTTGAAGAAGTTCGCCACGCCCGGGTGGATTTCGAGGTCGGGGATGACGGCGGTCGTCATCGACTCCGGGTCCGAGTGGTCGAGCGTCGTCGGGTCGGCCTGCTGAATCGTCTCCCAGTGCTCGCTCGCGAGCCGCGCGACCTCGTGCGTCGCTTCCGCGGGAACGTCCGGACCGAACGCCCACTGCCCGGAGAGCACCCAGGACGTCGTCGTGTCCGTGATGCTCGTCACGTTCTGCTCCCAGCCGTAGGGTTCGAGCGTCTTCTTAATCGCGCCGGGGACGTTGTCGATTGCCTGCTCGAAGTTGTCGTCGACCTCGATGATGTTCAGCCCGCCGCCGCTACGGACGTCGACCTCCTGCACCCAGCTGGAGAGCGCGACGCCGTTCGCCCCGTAGACACAGAGCGCGTCGACGCGGCCTTCCTCGACCGCGCCAGAGATGTCGCTCGTTCCGACGTTGAGGATGTCGTTCTGCTCCCAGAGGCCGGCCTCCTTGATGACCTCCTCGGTGAGGAGGCGCGTCCCGAACCCGGGCTGAATCGGATAGATGGTGTAGCCGCCCTCTTGGAGGTCGGCGGTCGACTCGATTCCGGATTCCTCCGTCGCCACCCAGTAAATCTCGAGGTTCGTGAAGACGTACCCCTGCATCGGGAGGCTGTCCACGGGCTCTTCGGCGAACGGCCCCTCGTCGTTCATCGCCTTCGAGAGGGAGTTGTTGTCGACGCCGATCGAGGAGACGTTCCCGCTGTCGAACTCGTAGAGGTTCGCCGTCCACCCGTCCGTCACCTGCACGCTGATGTCGAGGATGTCGCTGTGCTGCTGTGCCGCGCGGGCGAGCGCCTGCCCGGCCTGCTGCGTCGAACTCCCCGACGACGTCCCGGCGATGACGATCTGGTAGTTACCGCCACCGCCACCGCCGCCGCCACCGTCACCGCCGCCGTCTCCGCCGCCATCGCCACCGCCTCCCCCGCTGCCGCCACCGGAACAGCCGGCCATCCCGATGACGCCCATCGTCGCGGCTCCTTTCAGCACATCGCGCCTGTCTATGTCATCACTAACCATGCAACTACACGATTGATAATGGCCCATATTAAGTTTAGCGCTGCACGCAACTGGCTTTCGTGCCGGCCCCCTGAATCTACTAGTCCGACCCCGGTCGGCGGTCAGCGGTCGCTACTTCGCGACGATGACCGGGACGTCGCTGTCGAGAACGACGCCCTGCGTGACGCTCCCGAACACCGCCTTCCCGACCGGGCTGCGCTTCCGGCCGGCGACCAGCACCGCGTCCGCCTCGGCGTCCGCCGCCGCACTGAGTATCTCCTCGACCGGCTCGCCCGTCAGCTCCGCGACGTCGGTCGGCACGTCGAGCGCGCGGAGCTCGTCCGCGACGTCGTACACCGCGTCCGGGACGCCTTGGAGTTCGCCGATCTCCTCGTTCACGGCTTCGATGATGGACCGGCCGGCTTCGTCCGCCGGGACGTCGATCTCCTCGTGCACGTAGAGCACCGTGACTTCGAGCTCGTCCCGTCCCGGCAGCCCGCGGAGGGCGTCGATTTGGTTCGCGGCGCGCTCCTCGTTCCCGTCGACCGCTGCGAGTACGTGATACACACCCACGGGTTCCGAACCGTCCATCATTAATGTTCGCTCACTCGTCCGGCGGCGACCACGCCCCGCCGACGCGGTCTGCGCCCATGAGCTCGTCACCGTCGTGCTCGGTGAAGACGACTTTCAGGTTCGGGCGCGGGAGCTCCCACTCCCCGTGCAGCCAGTCGATGACGGCGAGCGCGAACGCTCGCCGCCGCTCTGCGGACCGCCCGCGTCGCACGTCCGCGTTCAACACCGCAATTGGACCGTCGACGGCGCGGCCGAGCGCCATCGCCGCCGGCGGGTGTTCGCGCACGGCGACCGCGACGTGGCCGGCCGTCGTCGCCATCTCTTCTGTGTACTGGGCGGTGACCGCGTCGGTAAAGGCCCGGCGCGCCGCGTCGTCCGGCGTCGCCGTCGTGTCGAGTGCGAGGTACGGCATCGACTCCTCGTAGGAACTCCCCCGAGTAAAGCGGCGTCGGCTCCCCGGTCACTCCGCCGACGCGGCGGACTCCGGGGTCGACTCCGCGAGGATGACGCGGACGACGAACCCAGCGCCGACGAGAGCGAGACCGGCGAGCAACAGCCAGCTCCACCGGTAGCCGACGGTGTCCGCGAGGTGGCCGAAGACCGGCGGCGCGACCAGCGCCCCGGACGTGAGCGCGAGCTGGCCGCCGCCGGTCGCGCCACCCATCTCCTCCGCGGAGACGACCGTCGCCATACAGGAGTAGTAGACGCCGGTGAACCCGAGGACGAAGAAGCCGAGCACGACGAAGGTCGCCGCCGCCGCGAGCCGCCCCTCGACGAACGCGGCGACGACGAACAGCGCCGCGCTCGCGACGGCCTGCACGAGCAGTATCGCGCCGATGCGCCGCCGCGGGTCGCCCGGGAGCGCGTCGCTCAGCCAGCCGGTGACGACGCGGCCGACGCTCCCCGACACCTGGAGGGCGGCGAGGACGACGCCGCCGAACGCCACCGACGCGCCGACCGACTCCTCGACGTAGAGAATCGTGTAGCCGGTCGTGGTGAACAGCCCCGCGCCGAGACACACGCCGGCCGCGGCGAGCGAGCGGTACGGTCGGTTCGCGAGCAGCCGTCGGAAGTCCGGATACGACGCCTCCCCCGTCTGCTCGCCGCGGGGGTACGCCACCCAGAACGCCAGCGCGACGGCGACGCCGACGGCGGTGGCGACGTAGAACCCGGCCTGCCAGTAGAGCACGCTCGCCAACCCCGTCACGAGCAGCGCGCTCGCGCCGCTCCCCGCCGTCACCCCGACCTGCTTCACGCCGATTGCGAGGTTCTGCCGGCCCGGCGGCGTCCGGTCGAAAATCGCCTTGTTCGTCCCCGGCATCGCCGTCCCGTACACGGACCCGAGGAGGAAGACGCTCACGAGCAACACGAGGTAGGAGTCCGCGCGCGCGACGAGCGCCGTCCCCACCGTCAGCCCGAGCAGCCCGGCCGTGAGCGTCCGATGCTCGCCGAACCGGTCCGTCAGCGCCCCGAGCGGCAACAAGAACACCGCGTACCCGAGCGTCAGCGCCGTCACCACCAGCCCGACCGCCGCACCACCCAACCCGAACTCGTCCCGGAAGAAGGGCGTCGCCGCGAACACCGCGTAGTAACACACGCTCGCCGCCACCTGCCACCCGAGTATCAGCGTGACGACGCGGTAAACACTCATCCTCGACCCAACCCTCCACCTCCCCGGTCTAAAACCGTCGGGTACCGGACAAACCTCCACCCGAAATCCACTCAGTCGCCGACGACTCACCGACCACCCACCGACGACTTACTGACCCACTCGAACCCGCAGCGACGAGCACCAACCTCTCTGAGCGAGACATACTACTCAAGCCCGACCAGTCAGACCCCCATCTATTCGACGCCAGCCCGACGATCGATTCTCCTCGGGTCCGCTACCTCGCGTAAATCCCTTTTCTGCTACGTGAGAATTCGCTTCCAGCTAAAAGCCGGACTCGCTTCCCGATACGTCTTTTAGCTCGGTGAGACGGATTCTGAGGGGGAGTTAGGCTTCTGGGCCGTACTTTTAACTCTTAGCTAACACTAACGCCTACCTTCTTCTCTCAGTATGTCTTCGAGCGCGTCAGTGGTGTTGACGTTGGTGAGGGCGGCGTGGAGGTCGACGGTGGGCGGTGTGTCGTCGGGGCCGAGCGTGTGCGTGCGGAGGTGGTCGAGGAGGGCGCGGGGGCCGGCGGTTTCGGAGAGGTCGTCGAGGGCGTCGCGGAGGGCGGTGCGGCGGTAGGCGGCGCAGAGGGGCTGGGGAACGCCGTCGGCGATGGGGACGACGGCGTCGGTGCCGGTCGGGGCGCGGCGGCGTTCAGTGTCGAGCCAGCGGAGCGCGGCGGCGTCGAGGCGGGGCATATCGCAGGCGACGACGAGGAGCCAGCCGCCGTCGAGGGCGCGGGCGGCGCTGGCGAGGCCGGCGAGCGGCCCGCGGAAGTCGGGGGCGTCGGGGAGGAAGTCGGGGTCGTCGAGGGCGTCGCGGTAGGCGTCGGGCGGGTGGTCGCCGGCGGCGACGACGGGCGGACGGCCGGTGGCGTCGGCGAGCGCGTCGGCGGCACGGCGGATGAGGGGGGTGCCGTCGAGGCGGGCGAGGGCCTTGTCGCCGTCGGCGAACCGGGTGCTGTTCCCGCCGGCGAGGAGGACGCCCCGCGTGGTCGAATCGGTCACAGCGGGGAGTAGTCGCTCCGCGGAGATAAGCCTCCGTCGTCGTATTGGCGAGCTGACGGCAATTCGGATGTGGCGGCGAGTTCGACCGGGTTCGGCCGTTCGAGACGAGTTACTTATTTTGGGATGGGGTCCGAAGGAGGAACACAAATGATTCGTGATGTCTGAAAGTATACTAACTGCATCGACGGTGGTACGGGTCGCCGGGCGGGGCGCGGAGGAGGTCGCCGCGGCCGCGCGCGAGCGGACTGACGTCCCCGTCGTCGACGTCGGGTCGACGGGCGTGCCGGGCGTGGAGCCGCTCGTCGTCGCGACGGACGACGGGCGGAGCGCGTTCTACGCGAACGCGACGCCGGACGACGCGGAGTCCGTCGCGTCCGTCATCGGCGAACCGACGCGTGCGCTCCCGGACGCCGACGCGACGGTGACGCACGACGAGACGGGCGCGCTCCCGGTTCCCGACCTCGACGGCTTCTCGGGGTCGCGCTCGGTGCTCGCGCGCTGCGGGTGGCTGCGCCCGGCGAGCGCCGACGACTACGCCGAGTCCGTCGGATTCACGGACGCGGCGGCGGACGAAGTGGTGGACGCGGCGGGCGGCGTGCTCGGCCGCGGCTGGGGCGACTGGAACGCCGACGAGCCGGCGGGCGCGCTCTGGGAGGGCGTCCGCGACCGCGACGGGAGCCCGGCGGTCGTCGTGAACGCGCACGGGAACCCCGGGGACGCACTGCTCGCGGAGAGCGACCCCTTCGCCGTGCTCGAAGGCGCGGCGCACGTCGCGCGCGTCGTCGACGCCGTCCAGGTCTTCGTCTACGTCAGCGAGACGGACGAGCGCGCACGCGACACCCTCGAAGCCGCGGCGGCCGCGTATCCGGACTTCCCGACGGACGTCGCCGTCGTCGAAGGCCCGAGCGCGTACCGCGCGGCCGAACCGACGATGGCCATCGAGGCCGTGGAAGGCAATCACCGGCTCGAAGCGCGCCTGCGGCCGCCGGGCCCCGAAGTCGAGGGCGTCTTCGGCGAACCCACCGTGGTCCACACGGCGCGGACGTTCGCGCACGTCGCGGGCGCGGTGCGCGGCGACGACACGAGCACGCGCGTGCTCTCCGTCACCGGTGACACGCAGGACGTGACGGTGGAACTCGGCGAGACGGACACGGTCCGCTCGGCGGTCGAGGCGTCCGGGGCCACCGACTACACGGGCGTGCTCGTCGGCGGGCGGTTCGGCGGGCTGACGCGGAAACTCGACGTCGCGCCGACGCCGATCGCGCTCGACGAACGCGACCTCGGCACGGACGGCGTGCTCGAGGTCCTCGGCTCCGACGCGTGTCCGGTCGCGTTCGTCGGTCGCCGCAGCCAGTTCGCGGCCGATTCGAACTGCGGGCGGTGTGTCCCCTGCCGCGAGGGCTCCACGCAGCTGAGCGAGCTCCTCCGCGACATCTACGACGGGGAGTTCAACGAGGCGAAGATCACGGAGCTCCTGCGCGTGATGGAGTCGACGAGCATCTGCGCGTTCGGCCGGAACGCCCCGCGTCCGGTCCGAACGGGCCTGCGGGAGTTCCGCGACCACTTCGAAGCGCACGCGAACGGCGAGTGTCCGTCCGGGCAGTGTCTCGTGGACGCTGACGCCGAGGCGGAGACGGAAGCGGAGGCGGCTACGCTATGAGTTCACAGGAACACCCACACGCGGAGTTCGACGTACCACCACTGACGGAGACCATCGCGCCGGGAACGGCGACGGACCCGGACGTGAAGAGCGCGGAGACCACGACCCTCACGGTCGACGGCCACGAGGTGACGGTCCCCGAGGGATCGACCGTCCTCGACGCCGTCGAGGAAGTCGAGACCGACGAGTACGTCCCGGCGCTCTGTAACTACGACCGCGAGGACATCGGCCCGCGGAGCGAGTGCCGGACGTGTATGGTCGAGACGAACGAGGGCATCGTTCCCTCCTGTAGCACGCCGGCCGAGGAGGGCCTCGAGGTCTCCACGGACGCCGAGGCCGCCTCCGAGGCGCGCGACGTCAACCTCGACCTCGTCCTCTCCGACCACAACCTCCGCTGTACGACCTGCGGGAAGAACGGTCGCTGCGACCTTCAGGACGCCTCCATCGAGAACGACGTGGAGGAGCCGCGATACGGCGTCTTCGACGACCGCGACGCCTACGAGCCCATCGACGACTCCAGCGACTTCATCCAGATCGACCGGAACAAATGCATCCTCTGTAACCGCTGCGTGGAAGCCTGTAACGACGTGCAGGTCGAAGGCGTCCTCCGGATGGAGGGCCACGGGCAGGACACGCGCATCGGCTTCCAGAACGGGGCCGAGACGATGGAGGGCTCGACCTGCGTCTCCTGCGGGCACTGCGTCACCGTCTGCCCGACCGGGAGTCTCGTCGAGAAGGGACTGGAGGACGCGGCGACGCTCCCCATCCCCGGATTCAATCAGAAGAACAGCGTCGGGAAAGTCATCGAGTCCAGCGACGTCGAGAAGGGTCCGATGACGCCGATGAAGGCGGACCAGGTGACCGAGACGTCGCGGGAGACCGGCGGCGACGCGGAAGAACGCCAGTGGCCATGACGAACTTAGACGAACGCACAACCGACGACGACGAGAAGAACGGTGTCGCGAGCTTCATGCAGGGCGCGAAGGAGCAAGCCCTGAAGAACGTCGAGCACGTCGCCGAGGGGACGGCGGCGGGCACGATGCCGGAGGGGAAGCTCTTCGACATCGCGACGCAGATCAGTGATAAGCGCCTCGCCGACCTGACGGTCGAAGACACGACCTGCGGGTACTGCGCGGTCGGCTGTCGCTTCGACGTCTACACGGACGGCGACGAAGTGCTGGCGACGCGCCCGACGGAGCCGGAGAAATCCCCGGTGAACGGCATCTCGACCTGCGTGAAAGGGAAGTTCTCCTACGACTTCGTGGACTCCGAGGGCCGCCTCACCTCCCCGCTCGTCCGCGACGAGAACGGCGAGTTCCGCGAGGCCTCCTGGGAGGAAGCCTACGGCCGCGTGGTCGAGGGCTTCCAGGAGATTCAGGAGAAGTACGGCGGGTCGGCGATGAGCATGATCGCGTCCTCGAAGGCGACGAACGAGGAGAACTACCTGATGGGGAAGTTCGCCCGGCAGGTGCTGGGCACGAACAGCGTCGACAACTGCAACCGGCTCTGTCACTCGTCGACGGTCGCCGGCCTCGCGCGCACGTACGGGTACGGCGCGGCGTCGGTGTCGACGGAGGACTTCGAGCAGGCGGACGCCATCTTCCTCACCGGATCGAACACCACCGAGGCGCACCCCGTGCTCGGGACGCGCATCAAACAGCACGCGAAGGAGGGGAACGAGCTCGTCGTCTTCGACCCGCGGAAGGTCCAGATCGCGGAGTACGCGACGCAGTACACGAAGGTCCGGCCGGGCTTCGACCAGGTCTGGATCAACGGGCTGACGCGGTACATCATCGAGAACGACCTCTACGACGAGGAGTTCGTGGAGGAGCGGACGACGGGCTTCGAGCAGGTGAAGGAGTCCGTCGAGGAGTTCACGCCGGAGTACGTCGAGGAAGTGACGGACGTCTCCGAGGAGGACATCGCCTCTGCGGCGGAGACCATCGCGAACAACGACCGCGTGCTCTTCGGGTGGACGCTCGGCCTGACCGAGCACTCCCACGGCACGGAGAACATCATGGCGATGGCGAACCTCGCCGCCATCACCGGGAACCTCGGGAAGCCCGGGACAGGAGTATCCCCATTCAGGGGGCAGAACAACGTGCAGGGCGGCGGCGGCGACATGGGGCCGCTCCCCGACAACTTCCCCGGCTACCAGTCCATCACGGACGACGACAATCGAGAAAAATTCGAGGAGGCCTGGGACTGCGAGATCGACCCCGAGCCCGGCTTCTACACGACGGAGATGTTCCTCGCCGCCGACGACGGCGACCTCCGCGGGATGTACTGCATCGGCGAGAACCCGTCGCTCTCAGAGCCGGGCTCGAACCACGCGTCGGAGATGCTGGAGGAGATGGAGTTCCTCGTCGTGCAGGACCTCTTCCTGAACGACACGGCGCAGTTCGCCGACGTCGTCCTCCCCGCCGTCTCCTTCCTGGAGAAGACGGGGACGTTCACGAACACGGACCGCCGCGTCCAGATGGTGAAGCAGGTCATCGAGCCGAAGGGCGACGCGAAGGCCGACTGGGAGATCCTGCAGGACCTCGCGAACCGCATGGGCCGCGAGTGGGACTACTCGGAGACCTCGGAGATCATGGAGGAGATGCGGCAGCTCACGCCGATCTACGGCGGCATCACGCAGGAGCGCGTGGAGGAGGAAGGCGGCCTGCAGTGGCCGTGCTACGACCTCGACCACCCCGGCACCGAACGCCTCTACGAAGAGGAGTTCAACACCGACGACGGCAAGGCCCACCTCCAGCCGGTCGGCTACGGCGAACCCGGCGAACTCCCCGACGAGGAGTACCCGTTCTCTCTCACTACTGGCCGCGTCCTCTACCAGTACCACACGGGGACGATGACGCACCCCGAGGAGGGAATCATGGACTACAACGACCGCGACTTCGTGGAGATTAACCCGGAGGACGCGGCGAACTACGGCATCGAGGACGGCGACCTCGTGACGCTGGAGTCGCGGCGCGGCGAGATTACGGTGCCCGCACAGGTCACCGCGCGCATCGGGAAGGGCGTGGTGTTCGCGCCGATTCACTTCGCGGAGACGTGCGTGAATCAGCTCACGGACTCGACGCGCCTCGACCCGGACGCGCGGACGCCGGAGTTCAAGTTCTCCGCCGTGCGCGTGTCGCCCTACGAGGGCGACGCGGAACAGGTCTCGTACGACAACGTCGAGCCGATCTCGGGGGACGACTGAGATGGCGAAACCGACCACGAAGATTCCGGACAGCGCCCGGAACGTCGACACGGAGCGCCCGCAGGAAGGCGAGGAAGCCCTGCGCGCGGTCCTCGAAACGTACGGCGGCGACTACGCGGACGCCGCCGAATACACCGACGAGCTGGAGGACATCCTCGAAACCGCGGTTCTCGTGCTCGCGAGCGCGGACGACGACGAGGTCGACTACGTCACGGACTCCGTCGTGACACTCGTTCAGTCGGCGGACGCCATCTCCAACGAGGGCACGGTCGCGCTCGCGGAGGGCGTCGGCGAGAACAGCGACGAGCTCGCGGACGCGCTCGACTCCGTCATCGGACTCCAGAAGAGCGGCGACCTCGACGCGCTCATCGAGAAAGCCCCGCTCCTCGCGGAACTCGACATCGACGAGACCACCATCGACACGCTCAATCGCGTGCTCGACGCCGTCGACGAGGCCGAGAAGGAGTCCGAGCCGACGGGGCTCTTCGGCGCGATGCGCGCGCTCTCCTCCGCGGAGGGCCGCGCCGGCCTCGGCTACGCCATCTCCGTGCTGAAAGGCATCGGCTCGCGCCTCCCGAGGTAACGCTCTCCGATCACTCTCGGCCTCTACTCCGCGACAGTGACACAGCACCAGCAGTTCTCGCCGACGACGGTCCCGCGTTCGATTCGAACAGCCACGCCGCCGCGCGCACCCGAGGTGGCCGCGTGACGGACGAACAGTCCACGGTCTGCCCGATGTGCGCCGTCGGGTGTCAGCTGACCGTCTCCGGCGGTTCGCCAGACGCCGGGCGGGCGTCGGGGCGGGCGGGGCCGGCGAACCCGCAAGGAACGCTGTGTCGGCGGGGGATTCGCGCGCCGCGCGTGCTCGGCGACGACGACCGGCTGGACGCGCCGCTCGTCCGGGAGGACGGCGAGCTCGTGGAGGCGGACTGGGAGACGGCGCTCGACCGCGCCACGGACGGGCTGGGCGGCGTCGTCGCGGAGGCGGGGGCGGACGCGCTCGCCTTCCTGGGTGCGCCGCACTGCACGAACGAGGAGAACTATCGGCTGCAGAAGCTCGCGCGCGTGCTCGGGACGAACAACGTGGACAATCGGGCGCGGGCGTGCCACGACGCGGCGGCGGGCGCGCTCGAAGCCCGGTTCGGGTATCCGGCGACGTCGTTCGCGGCGGAGGACGTCCTCGAGACGGACCTCTTGCTCGCGGTCGGCGCGAACCCGGCGGTCCAACAGCCGGTGTTCTTCGACTCGTTCGTCCGGCCGGCGGTGAACGAACGGGACGCGACGCTCGTGCAGGTGGACCCGCAGGCGAACGAGACGACGCGGCTCGCCGACCACCACGTCGCGCCGCGGCCGGGCGCGGACGCGCTCCTCCTGCAGGCGGTCTGCGCGCGCCTCGCGGAGCGCGGCGACGTCGACGAGTCGTTCGTGGCGGCGCGGACGACGGGCGACGAGGTATACAGAGAGGCGCTCGCGGACGTCGACGCGGCGGAGGCGGCGGCGGAGACGGGCGTGCCGCCGGAGGCGGTGGACGCGCTCGCGGACGCCGTCGCGGACGCGGAGCGCGTCGCGGTGCTCGCGGCGACCGGCGTAGAGAACGACGACGGGGCGACGCCGAACGCCCTCCTCGACCTCTTGACGCTCACGGGGAACGTCGGCGAGCCCGGGACGGGCTTTGCGATTCTCCGCGGGCTCGCGAACGAGCAGGGCGCGAGCGACGTCGGCTGCCGGCCGACCGGCCTCCCCGGGCACGCCGCTCTCGACGACGCGGCCGCTCGCGAGCGTCTCGCGGACGCGTGGGGCGTCGCGCCGCCGGAGACGCCGGGGTTGACCGAGCGGGAGGCGCTCGAAGGGTTCGGCGAGCGCGTCCGGGGCGCGCTCGTGGTCGGGGAGAACCCGGCGGTGTCGAAGTACGACGAGGAGTGGGTGGCGGACCGGCTGGACGCGCTCGACTCGCTCGTGGTGCTCGACGTCTTCGAGAGCGAGACGACCGCGCACGCGGACGTCGTCCTCCCGGCGGCCGTCGGCCTGGAGAAGGGCGGAACCGTCACGTCGCTCGACCGGCGCGTACAGACGCTCACGCCGGTCGCGGAGCCGCCGGGTGACGCCCGCTCGGACCACGCGATTCTCGGCGCGCTCGCCCGCCGGCTCGCGCCCGACCCCGATTGCTTCGCGGGCGACGTGGCGGAGACGGCGACGGAGCTCGCGGCCGTCAGCCCGCTTCACGGCGACCTCGACGACGGCGAGCGCTGGCCGCCGACCGGGAGCGGCTCGGGGACGGACACCCTCTACGCGGAGTCGTTCGCGACGCCGGACGGAAAGGCGGCGTTCTCGACGCCGGACGTCTCCGTGTCGGCGCTCCCCGAGGGCGCGTTCGCGCTCGTCGTGGGGAGCCGCGCGGGCGGGTTCGGCGCGGCCGGCGAGGGCGACGACCGCCTCCGCCTCAACCCCACGGACGCCGCGGAACTCGGCGTCGCGGACGGGGAGGCGGTCACGGTGACGCCCGCAGACGGCGGGGACGCGGCCGTCGAGGTCGTCGCGGACGTCACCGACGCGATGCGCGCCGGGACGGTCGCGTTACACGCGGACGTCGCGGACCCGCTCGTTCGCGCCGGCGCGACCGCCGTCCGCATCACGCCGTAGCCGCCGCTGCGAGGAGTAGAGGGAAGCAATGGGGGGAGTGGGAGGCTAACCAGGCCCGTTCCGGAACCACGAGCGGCTCCGACCCGACTCACCGAGTGAGTCTTCGGACACCGAGTTATATCTGGTGGCCGACCGGGCGGGGCGAGCCGGTGAGTTATGGGGTTCGGCGGCGAACGCGTTCGGTGTGACTCGAAGCGTCCTGATTCCGTTCGAGGCGGGCGTCGACGCCGTCGCGTTCGCGCGGCGGGCGAGCGACCGCGGATACGACGGCGTCTGGGCGGGCGAACTCTGGGGGCGCGACGCCTTCGTGACGCTCGCCGACATCGCGCGCGAGGTCGACATCGGCGTGGGGACCGCCATCGCGAACGTCTACTCGCGGACGCCGGCGGCGCTCGCGCAGGCCGCCGCGTCCGTCGCCGAACGCACCGACGAGCGCGTCGTCCTCGGTCTCGGTACGTCGACCCGGAAGGCCATCGAGGACCTCCACGGGGTGGCGTTCGCGAACCCGCCGCGACGCCTCCACGAGACCGCGGCGCTCGCCGGGCGCTTCCTCCGCTCGGACGACCGCGTCTCCTACGACGGCGAGGTCTTCTCAGTCTCCGACTTCCCCGGGCTCAGCACGACAGTACCGGTGTACACGGCGGCGCTGGGGCCGGCGACGCGGCGCGCGACCGGCCGGGTCGCCGACGGCTGGCTCCCGCACAACATTCCGTTCGCCGCGCTCGGGGAGGCGTTCGAGACGATTGCGAAAACCGCTCGGGAGCGCGGCCGCGACCCCGACGACATCGCGGTCGCGCCGTACGTGCCGGCCGCGGTGAGCGACGACCCCACGGAGGCGCGGGACGCGGTCCGCGGCCACCTCGCCTACTACGTCGGGAGCGGCGAGGGCTACGAGCGCGCGGTCGCGAGCGAGTTCCCGGACGCCGCGGCGGCGGTCGCGGCCGCGTGGCGCGATGGGGAGCGCGAAGCGGCGAAAGCCGCGGTGACGGACGACATGGTGGACGCGCTCGGCGTCGCCGGCACGCCCGCGGACGCCCGCGAGCGCTTCCGCGAGGTCGCCGCGACCCCGGTCGTCGACGAACCCATCGTCGTCGTGCCGTCGAACGCGCCCGACCTCGCCGAGGCGACGGTCGACGCGCTCGCACCGAAGCGGTGAGCGCCCGAACGTGAGCGCGCCCGAACGAGCGTGGGTGCGGACGAGTGTGGGTTTGGCCGGGCCCGAGTCAGTCGGCGTTTCCGTGCTCGGCGGTCGGTGCGTTCGCGCCGAACGCGTACTGGAGGGCGAAGCCGCCGAGGAGCGCGGCGACGGTGAGGGCGGCGGCGACGGGGTGGTCGACGGAGAGGCCGACGGCGAGGAGGACGAGGAAGCAGAAGGCGAGCGCGGCGGTGAGCAGGCCGCCGGGCGCGCGGAAGGAGGGCGTGACGTCCGTGCGATAGCGGCGCAGGCCGACGAAGGAGGCGACGTTGATGGTGTAGGGGAGGACGGTGCCGACGAGCGCGGCGAGGACGAGACCGCCGACGACGGCTTTGCCGACGACCACCGCGCCGGCGGCGACGGCGACGACGGTGAGCGCGACGTAGGGAGCGTTCGTGCGGTCGCTGGTCGCGGCGAACGCGCGCGGGAAGGTGTCGCGGTCGGCGAGCGCGGCGAGGACGCGCGCCGAGGACGTCATGCCGACGAGCATCGTGGTGAAGATGGCGACGAGCGCGGCGACGGGGAGCGCGTAGTTCGCGAGGGCGGGGAGGCCGGCGTCGACGACGACGGCGGAGAGCGGCGCGACCATCACGAGGTTCCCCGATTCGAACGCGCTCGGCGGGACGGTGACGTGGAGGGCGACGACGACGAGCGTGTAGAGCGCGGTGGTGAGGAGGAGGCTGCCGACGATGGCGCGCGGAATCGTCCACTCGGGGTTCTTCACTTCGCCGGCGGCGGCGGGGACGACGGTCCACGCGCCGTAGCCCGTGATGGCGACGCCGACGGCGGCGAGGAACTGCGTGCTCGTTCCGGTGACGAAGGGCTGTGCGTTCGCGGGGTCGCCGTTCGCGAGGCCGACCGCGGCGACGACGGCGAGGACGGCGAGGACGAACGCCGTGAGCACGAGGTTCGCGCGCTTCGTCACGTCGATACCTGAGAGGGTGACGGCGAGGCTGGCGACGACGGCGAGCAGGCCGAACGCGACGGTGTGGCTGCGGACGCCGGCGAGCGGCGGAATCGCGCCGAGGTAGTTCGCGACGTACCACGCGGAGACGGCGACACCGAAGACCCAGCCGAGCGCGTAGGAGGTGCCTTCGAGGTAGGCGAAGAAGCGTCGGACGACGGGGTTCGGCCCGAGCGTCTCCGCGGGGAAGACCGCGGGGCCGCCGGATTCGGGGAAGGCCGTCGCGAGCTCCGTGTAGCAGAGCGCGACCGCGACCATGCCGACGCCGGCGGCGAGCCACGCGAGTATCGCCGTCGGACCGACCCACTGGCCGGTGAACGCCGGGAAGAAGAACACCGCAGACCCGATCATCCCGCCGACGCTGAGCACGAGGAGGTCCCGCAGGCCGACCGTTCGCGGGAGCCCGTCAGAGTCCTGCATCACGTCTCCCTCCGCCGGTGACGCCGTTAAGACTTACTACCGAGGAGATGCGTTCCACGATTGGAACGCGATTCCGGAGAACCCTGCTCCCACACGGAACGTTACCCCGCCCCCCGGCGACGTCCCGGTATGGTGAACGAAGCCCGCCTGATCCGCGACCTGAAACACGAATACTGCTACGCCATCGACGGCGGCCGCTACGCCGTCTGGTCCGAACTCTTCACGGAGGACGGCCGGTTCGTCCGCGCGAACGGCGACGTCTACGAAGGCCACGACGAACTCTACGGGTTCGCCGCCGACGGCTTCGACGACCTCTTCGCGCGCTCCGCCCACGTCGTCACCAACCCCGTCATCGACGTCGCCAACGGCGAAGCCACCGGCCAGTGGTACCTCCTCCTCTGGGGCGAGACCCCGGACGGCGACGTCACCGTCACGCAGGCGAAGTACGAAGACCGCTTCGAGCGCGTCGACGGCGAGTGGCGCATCGCCGAAGTGAACGTCCGGGGCGGCATCGAACTCAGCGTCTGAGCCGCCGCTACACCTTAATCCGTCCGCGTCCTCTCTCCCGGCGTGCCGTCCCTCGTCGTCCACCTCGCCGCCGGCTGCCTCCTCGCCGTCCTCCTCCTCGACGACGACTTCACGCCGCGCGCCGCCGCCGTCGTCCTCGCCGCCACCGCGCTCCCCGACCTCGACAGCGTCGTCGGCCTCGCCCTCCCGAACGCTCACCGCGCCGCCCTCCACACCGCCCTCCTTCCAGTTCTCCTCGGGTTCCTCCTCGCCTACGACCTCCGCATCCGCGACCGCTCCGTCCTCCGCGCGCGCTTCGGCCCGACCGCCGGCCGCGTCGCCGCCGTCGCCCTCCTCGCGCTCGCCGCCGCCGGCATCGGCCTCGACCTCGTCACGAACGGCGTCAACCTCCTCTACCCGCTCTACGACCGCTTCTACACGCTCGACGGCCACCTCCTCCTCTCGAACACCCGCGGCGTCGTCCAGACGTTCGTCCAGCCGCCGCCCGCCGACGCTGCCGTCAGCACGACGGCGAACACGCACTACAGCACCGCCGTCGACCCCACGTATCCCGGCGTCGAACCCGACGAGCCCGTCGAGCGCGTCGCGCCCGTCGTCGCGAGCGGCTGGCAGCTCTGGCTCGTCGTCCTCGGATACGCCGCGTTCGCCCGCGCGCTCCTCGCCGCCCGCGCGTCCCGAAGCGCCTAAGCCCGCGGCCGCGCACCTCCCGCGTATGCCCGATCGCTTCGGCGCGCTCGCGCTCGCCCTCGGCGTCGTCGGCGTCGCGCTCTACGCCGCCGCCGGCTCCGCCGGCTGCCCGGACTGCGGGTCGGCCGCGACCTTCCTCGGCGGGAGCGGCGCGGTCGTCGGCCCCGTTCTCCTCCTCGTCGGCGCGGCCGCACTCCGCGACGCGACGTGACACCGACGGGCTCCGTATCGACGGCGATAATCGGCGCTTACCTTTTAATGTTCCAGACGGAAACGTGCCGGTGTAATCGAGGCCACCGATGTTTCCCGATCCGTCGCCAACGCCGTCCGTGCTCGTCGTCGAGGACAACGCGCTCCTCGCCGAGAACTACGAGCGCTGGCTCGCCCCGACCTGCGCCGTGACGACCGTCTCCACCGGCGAGCGAGCGCTCGACGTCGTGAGCGACCGCACCGACGTCGTCTTCCTCGACCGACGCCTCCCCGGCCAGTCCGGCGACGCCGTCCTCGAACGCATCCGCGAGCGCGACATCGACGTCCGCGTCGTCATGGTCACCGGCGTCGAACCGGACTTCGACATCCTCGACATGGGGTTCGACGACTACCTCGTCAAGCCCGTCGACCGCGACGACTTCGTCGGGACCGTCGAACGCATGACCGCCCGCGCCGAGTTCGACGACGCCACCCGCGAATACTACGCGCTCTCCGCGCGGAAAGCCGCGCTCGAAGCCGTCAAACCCGACCACGAACTCGCCGCGAACAGCGAGTACACCCGAATCCGGGAACAGCTCACCGAGCTCCGAACGGACATCGACGCCGCCGTCGACGCCTTCGAACCCCACGACTTCGACGCGGCCTTCCACGCCATCCGAACCCCCGGCGACGACTAACCAGTCGCCCTCCCCGCTTTTCCTCCCGCAACCGTCTCCGGTAGAACCCGGCGTTGGCTCCGCTCTACCCCGCCGAAACGCTACTCGCGGCTGTCGTCGCTCGTCTCTCGACGACGTCTGCCGCTGCCGCTCGAAAGCCGTGTTGAGCGAACGGCTCAGTCGCCTTCGACGTCGATAATCGACTCTGCGACCGACTCGACGCGCTCGCGATGCGCCGCCGACGGCCCCGATTCTCGCGCGGCGTCCACCTGACCGTTCACGACCGCGTTCTGCTCCGGCCCCCACTGCTCGGGCGGCGTCGACCGGCTACGGGCCACCCACCGCTTCGCGCCTTCGATACGCTGCTCGCGGTTCAGCGCCGCTGTATCGCCCGGTCCTCACGCGTCTCGGAGTCGCTCATACTGTCCTCTCACCCCACGCGTCTCGCTCCATCGGCGCTGGGGAACCTCCCACCACACCCACAGTCAGTCTAAGACATCCAAACCAAGTAAACTCTCACAGACGGATTCGACGTCGACGAGACCGTCCACGGCATCGTCCGCCGCGACGACGACCTCTCCAGCCGGGTGCGCCCCGACGCTCGCTTTCGCCCTACTCTTGCTTCTCGACGCCGTCCTCGCCGTCGTTGCTCTCGCTGTCGCTACTCTCGTCGTCGTCGCCGTTCTCAGCGTTCTCACCCTCACCGTCGCTCTCACCGTTGCCGTCGACATCGCCGACGTCGGGAGCGGGCGGGCCGGCGAGGGCGACGTCGCCGTCGCGCGCGGAGACGGTGCGCTGAGGGAACGGGATGGTGATGCCGGCGTCGTCGAACTCGGCCTTTATCGATTCGATGACGGCGGTCTTCGCGTTCCAGAGCCGGCGCGCCGAGGGGTTCTCGATGTAGAAGCGACAGCGGAGGACGACGCTCGACCCGCCGAACTCGGAGAGGACGACGTGCGGCGTCGGGCGCTCCATCACGGGGTCGAGGCCCTGCATCGCCTCCTCGGCGAGGTCGGCGGCCTCCCGGACGTCCGCGTCGTAGTCCACGCCGACGTCGAGGTTCACGCGCAGCCGGCCGTTCCGCGAGCGATTGATGACCTTCGTGCTCGTCACGATGTCGTTCGGGATGAGCACGACCTCGTCGTCGAACGTTTTTAGCTCTGTTTGGACGACGGAGACGTCCTGGACGATGCCCTCGTCTTCTTCGACGACGATCCAGTCGCCGGGTTCGAACGGTCGGGAGAAGAGGAGGACGAACCCGGCGAGCACGGACCCGAGCGTCTGCCGCGCGGCGAACCCGAGGACGACGGAGACGACGGACGCGCCGAGGACGAAGCTATCCGGCGGCACTTTCCACGCGGCGAGCACGAGGAAGAACACGAGGATGACGACCGCGAACTGGACGACGTGCTGTGCGACCTCCTCGTGGTGTTTCGACACCGCGCCCGGCCGCTCGGCGAGCAGGTGGACGAAGCGATTCAAGAGGCGGATGGCGACGACGCCGGCGACGGCGAACGCGACGGAGAGGACGATGGCGATGACGTCCGCTTGACTGATTCTGACGGTCTCTCGGATGAAGGCGAGCGTTCCGGCCGCGCCCCAGAGGTTCGCGACGGCGACGGCGGCGGCGACGACGGCGGCCGCGGCCACCACCGCCTGCAGGCTCTCGACCGCGAGCGCGCTGAACCGCCGTTTCAGCCGCGAGCCGCCCCAGCGGACCAGGAACGAGAACACGGCGAACGCGACGACGATCGCCGCGGTCCCGACGACGTGCTCGCCGCTGACGCTCCCGTCGCCCGGCACCGATATCGCTACGACCGTTCCGGAAAGCACTACGCGTGGCGTGGAGCGCACGCAGGATAAGTGTAGGTGGGCCGGCCGCGCCCCCGAGTACTACCCGTGCGGGAGCCGCGGAGCCGGGAGGTCTGCCGCGCGTGACCGAGGAGTAACCCGTATCCTCTCACGCGTCGTAGTCGGTGTATGGAGCCCGCGCGGAAGCGAGTCTACGTGCTCGCCGTTGCCATCGTCTGCTTCCTCCTCGCGTTCGGCGCGCTCGCGTACGTCGTGCTGTCCTCGCTCTAGTCGTCGAAGACGTGGATGGCGTCGGCGCGCGCCTCGATTTCGTCTCGTGTCAGGTGGGCGTCGTTGACTGCGGCGAGCTCACGCTCGCGGACACGGTCGAGGCGGCCGGGGTCGAGGGCCGTACCGAACCGTGAGGATTCCGGCCGTCGCGCCCGCGGGACCGCCACCGATCACGACGACGTCTCGGTCAGCGTCGGCTGCGCCGGTCGCCATCAGAACTCGCCGTTCACGATGTCGGCCATACGCTGTCGGTCGAAGAGCCGCTGTCCCTCGGGGACGTCGCCGACGGAGCCCGGCCACTCACCGAACTCGTCGGGATAGAGCTGTTTCGCGGTCGCCTCCGCGGAGAACAGGTCGATGACGGGGCCCATCCGCTTCCCGCCCGTCCGCACGAAGTTCCCCTCTTGGACGGCGGTGAGCGCGCCGAGCGTCTCGTGGTTCTGCGCGGTTTCGATGACGTCCCGGAACTCCCCGTGGGTGAGGTAGGAGAGGTCGCCGATGCAGCCGATGTAGTCCGGGTCGATATCGAGGAGTTCCTCGTAGCCGATGGGTTCGTTCGGGACGTACTCGCCGGCGGGGAAGGCGTCCTCGACGCCGAGCAGGCGGAGGCTCCGCGTGTCGTTCCGGGACGCGTAGATGTTCGCGCCGTAGAACTTCCCGGACTCGGGGGAGAACCGGAAGTTGAACGCCGCAACGGTCGGCGCGTCGTCGGGGACGCGCGACTCGATGTCCGCGTAGACCTCGTCCTTGAAGGACACCCAGGCCTCGTACTGACGCTGCCGCTGGAAGATCTGTGCGGCCTTCTCGAACGCCTCGTAGAGCGTGTAGTAGGGGTCGTGGCCGCCGTAGGGGAAGCGGATGAACGACCCGAGGATGGGGCCGATATTCGACTCGATCTCTTCGAGGTCGGCTTCCTCCCAGCCGGAGTAGCGTTTGAGCAGCCGGGGGTCCATCAGGTGGACGTCGGCGTCGACCTCGTAGAGGATTTCCTT
The DNA here is from genome assembly GCF_014647475.1 of Halocalculus aciditolerans. Lineage (NCBI taxonomy): Archaea > Methanobacteriati > Methanobacteriota > Halobacteria > Halobacteriales > Halobacteriaceae > Halocalculus > Halocalculus aciditolerans. The sequence continues at coordinate 161,724 of NZ_BMPG01000003.1, forward strand.
GTCGTAGCTCCCGCTCTCGCCGTCGGTGCCGAAGGTGAGGACGCTGTCGGCGTCGAACTCGACGCCGGGGAGGGCGTCGTAGTAGTCGAGGGAGATGCGGTTGAACGACGCGACGGCCTTCGGGGGGATGCCGAGGGCCATCGCGATGTCCATCCACACGCCGGGGATGGTGGCGTAGGTCTCGGGGACCACGTCGAACGTCCCGGTGCCGGCGGGTTCGACCGTCACCTCGTAGGTCGTGTCTTCCGCCGTGGTCGCGGCGGTCGTCGTGGTGGTCTCCGCCGCGGTGGTGGTCGTCGCCTCGCTCGCGCCGCCGCTGCAGCCAGCGAGGAGGCCGCCGCCCAGGAGCGCGCCGCCGCCCTTGATGGCGTCTCTCCGCGTTGGTGCGTCGTGGCAGTCGACATCTCGTGCCATACGTTTTAGGTCGGCCTAAAACACATAGTTCTTTCTCTCCGGACAGCCGCCGTCACCGCCTGAGTCAGACGAGGTCGCGCTCGCGGACGTACTCGCACAGCCGCTCGTCGTCGACCGCATCGAGAAGCGCGTCGTCGTCGAGGTGCGCCGCCAGCCGGCGCTGTCCGGCCGCCGCCCGTCGCGTAATCTCCGCGTCGTCGAGGCGGGCCGCCGCGACGAACGCCAACTCCCGCTCCTTCACGCGTTCGAGACGCGCCGCGTCGATATCGTGGTCGTCCGGCAGGCGGTGGTACTCGAACCACTCCTCCCACGACCGCTCCTCCTCCCAGTCGGCGGCGTCCCCCGGGACGCGGCGCAGCCAGTCCATGTGCGGGAGCGCCGCCTCCCAGTAGCCGAACTCGCGGCGCGCCTCGTGGACGATTTCGCGGCCGACGCGCATCCCGTCCGCCGCCGCGAGCAACACCTGGTCGCCGCGGTCTGCGAGGCCCCCCGCGAAGAACAACCCGTCTATCGGCGTGCGGCCGTCGGCGTCCGCGTACGACCCGTCGACCCGCTCGTGCGTCCCCGTCTCTCGAACGTGCGTCGTGAACAACTCGTCTTCGTCGGCGATACCGCGGAGGTAGTCGCCGTCGAGCGTCGTCGCCGCGACGACGCGGTCCGCGACGACCACCCGCCCGCTCTCCGCCTCGACCCGGAAGCCATCGGCGTGCTCGCGGACCTCGCTGACGGTCTCCGCGACGACGTCGCCGCCCGCAGCGCGGACGTGGTCTACGAAGAGCGCGCGCAGCGTCTCCACGTCGACACCGCCCGGGAACCCCGGGTAGGTCTCGACGAACGCACAGCGGTCGAGGGAGGCGTCGCCGCGGTCGAAAACGACGGTGTCGAGGCCGTCTCGCGCGGTACAGATACTCGCTGCCGTTCCCGCGGGGCCGCCGCCGACGACGACCACGTCGTATCGTCGTGTCGCTGAACCACCCACGTCTTTAGGCTCGCCTAAAAGAACATAAACGTTGTCGTCAGCCCGCGAGAACTCGCCGCCGACCGTGCGCGCTCTCCACGTCCGGTGTCTCTACGCGTCCTGTGCGTTGACCGTGAGGACGGGCATCGGGGCGTCGCGGACGACGCGCTCGGCGACGCTCCCGACGAGTCGGCGGCGCACGCCCTCGCGGCCGTGCGTCCCCATCACGGCGAGGTCGGCGTCGATTTCCGCCGCGTACGCGAGAATCTCCTCGTCCGCCGACCCCTCGCCTAGCTCGGTGACGAGGTCGACGTCGCGGTCGGCGGCGAGGGATTCGACGTCGGCGAGGGCGGTCTTCCCGGCGTCGATGCCGACGTCGCGGAGGGCGTCCGTGACTTCGTTCTTCGAGACGGCGAGCCAGCTCGTCGACGTCTCCACGACGTAGAGGGCGTAGACGATGGCGTCGTGGGTCTCGGCGAGTCCGAGGGCTTCTCGCGCCGCGGCGAGCGCGTGTTCGCTGCCGTCGGTCGCGACGAGGATGCGGTCGTACATTCAGAGCACCCCGAAACCGAACTGGCTGTACGGCCAGACGAAGTGGAGCGCCACGCCGACGACGAGCGCGGGAATCGTCGTGTAGATGGTGGCGACGATGGCGGCCTTCAGGTCGATGGCCAGCAGGGGGAAGAGGGCGTCGCCGTCCTGACTGATGGCGTTCGCGGTGAGCGCGGAGAACGGCAGGCCGCCCTCGGCGTAGAGCTGTGCGAACACGATCTGTGGCGCGCAGCCGGGGATGAGGCCGAGGAGCGCGCCGCCGACGGGGGCGAGGACGCCCGCGGCCGCGGCGAGCGCGGCGATGTCGATGCCGAAGAGGACGACGCTGTACTCGTAGACGAGGTAGGCGACGATGACCCACACCGTCACCATGCTCGTCTCCATCGCGGCGTGCTGGAAGGTCTCGTAGGCGCTCGCGAAGTCGTCGCGAACGCGGCCCGCCGCGCCCTCGCCGATGAACTTCCGGCCGACGAAGTGGAGGTAGAAGGACGCGGTCGTGCCGACGAGGCCGGCGACGGTGAACAGCCCGAAGAAGGTCGCGTCGAACGCGAGCGGGACGTCGGGCGCGCCGCGCGCGAGGTAGAGCACGCCGGCGACGAGGCCGGCGACGGCGACGGCCCACCAGAGCACGTGGACGCCGTGACTGAACACCGTCGCGACGCGCGCCAGCGCGGTTTCCTCGCTCTGGCTCTCCGCGTGGCTGTGGGCGTCGTCCATCTCGTAGTGCGGGACGCTCGGCCCGCCGCTGGCGACGTTCGCCGTCGCGAACCCGCCGTCGGTGACGGGGCGGCCGAGTCGGCTCACGGCGCGGTCGACGCGCCCGACGCCGAGCCCCCACGCGTCGATGGCGTAGCCGAAGCCGACGGCGGCGACGAACGCGAGCCCGTAGGCGTAGACGGCGGCTTCGGGGGCGAGCGCGAGAATGACGAACGCGGAGTCGCCGGCGGTCGCGGCGAGCGCGGCGATGACCGTTCCGAAACTCACCGACCCCCGGATGTAGAGCGGCATCGCGATAATCGCGCCGCCGCATCCGGGCGTCAGGCCGAGGAGCGCGCCGGCGAGCGGCTGCATGCGCTCGTTCCGTTCGAGGTAGGAGACGATACGGCCGCCCGTCCGATACTGGATGTAGCTGAAGACGAGGACGGTGACGGCGACGAACGCGCTCACCTGCACGAAGCCGTCGCGAACGGAGAACACGAAAATATCGAGCGCGTCGGCGAGCGACAGCCCGCCGAACTGGAGCGGGGCGGTCACGTCGACCACCTCGCCAACTGCGGACGGCGGCCCGAGCCACCGTCGAAGCGTGCGTAGTAACTCATCACGACACACGCTTACGACCCTAACTACAAAATACTACCTACCGAACTCCAAAATTAGCCCCTTCTAATCCTTCTCGGGTGCGGGTGTTTCACCGCGAACGCCGTCGCTCTCCGATGCGAGCGACAGAGCGAAAGACGACTCAGGCTTCTGTTCGAACAGTCGGGTCAGTCGCCGGTGACGATGCGTGCGACCTCGTCACGGTCGAAGAGCCGCTCGCTCTCGGGAATCTCCGGGTAGGGGCCGCCGTCGTAGCCCGGCCACGCGCCGAAGACGTCGGGATAGAGCTGTTTCGCCGTCATCTCCAGCTGGAAGAGATTCATCAACGGCCCCTGCAGGGGGTTACCGCCCGCGTAGAATCGGTCATTCTCGACGGCCGCGAGCTTCGCGCCGACGGAGTGGCTCGCGACCTGCTCGCGGATCGCGGACACGTCGTAGTAGGAGTAGCCGTAGCGGTGGAGGATGACGTCGGGGTCGACGTCGAGCAGCGTCTCGAAGTCGTAGGACGTCTGGTAGGAGACGTCGCTCTCGGCGAACGCGTCGGACGCGCCGAGCGGCCGCGTGTGCGCGGTCGCGAACCCCGACTCGTTGACTTTCGCCGGATAGAACGTCTCCCCCATGTAGAGCACGGACGCGACGGTGGGGCGCTCCGACTCCGGAGGGAGGTTCGCCTGTATCGTCGAGACGACGTCGTCGTGAATCGCCGCGAGCGCCTCGTACCGCTCCGCTTCCCGGAACACCTCTGCGAGCTTCTCCGAGAGTTCCCAGAGCGTGTAATACTCGTACCCCTCGTCGTAGGGCTCCGGCGGTTCGGTGTTCCGTCGGCTGTAGTTGTTCGCGAAGAACGGTGCGACGTTCTCCGACACCTCCTCGATGTCCGCGACCTCCCAGCCGTCGAAGGACACGAGGAGCGCCGGGTCGACGACGTGGAGGTCCGAGTTCAACTCGTAGAACAACTCCTTGTCGACGGTGATACCGCCGCCCGATCCCGAGTTGAGCTGTTCGATGTCGCTGTAGTCGAAGTCGACGCCGTCGAGGCGCGCGTAGAACGCGTCGAGCGCGCCCGCGACCTCAGTGCTGAACCCGAGGGAGTTCACCGCGTCGCCGTAGCCGTACGCGACCGCCATATCCGCGTAGAGGAGGTTGTACACCATCACGCGCTCCGGCGGCTCCTCGAACTCGACCGTCCCAACTGGCGACAGCGATACTGCGTACGACGCCGCCGCCTCGCCCTCCGTCGTCGTCTCGTCCGCCGCCGTCGATTCGGTCGTTCCGCTCGCCTCGTCCGGATCGGACGTGCTCGAACAGCCGGCGATGAGCCCACCCCCCACGAGCGCGCCCGCGTACGTCAGGTACTCTCTACGCGTCGGTGCGTCGCGTCCCGTCGTCTCGTCGTTCGTCATCGTCAGAGATCTCCGTTGATGATGTCCGCCACCCGCTGGTGGTCGAAGAGCTGTTCGGACTCCGCGAAGTCGGGGTACGGACCGCCGTCGTAGTCCGGCCACGCACCGAACTGCTCGGGATAGAGCTCCTTCGCGACCATCTCGAGCTGGAAGAAGTTCATAATCGGGCCGCCGTACCGGGCACTGAGCGGATACACCCGGTTGTTCTTCACCGCGGAAATCCCGCTGGCGACCGGGTCGTCGCGGAGGTTCTGCTTCTGCGCTCGCCAATCGTCCGCCCGAGCGAACGCGTTCTCGACGAGGACGACCTCCGGGTCGGCTTCGGCGAGCGCCTCCAAGCCGATTGTCTCCGCCTCCGGGATGTCCGCGAACACGTCGTCGACGCCGAACGGACGCGTGTGCGAACGGATGAACCCGGGACCGTCCATGTGGAAGACCCAGATCGAGTCCAGGTCCGGAGACATCATCACACGGGCTGTTCGCGGACGCTCGTCTTCGGCCGGGAGACCGGACGCGACCGTCGAATCGAGCGCGGCCTTGGCGTTCGAGAGCGCGTCGTACCGCGCCCGCTCCTGAAACACCTCCGCGACCTTCTCGAATATCTCCCAGAGCGTGTAGTACTGGTACTGGTCCGCCCAGTCCGCCGGCGGTTCGCTGTGGTTCCGACTCAGCGCGTTTCCGAACCACGGCGCGACCGCCGTTCGGACTTCCTCGACGTCCGCGGTATCCCACGTGTCCATCGTCGAGACGTACGCCGGGTCGGTCAGATGGAGGTCGCTATCGAGTTCGTAGAGGACTTCCTTATCGGGGTTCCAGGAGTCGTAGAGGTCCGACCAGTCGACCGAGACGCCGTCGAGTCGTTCGAGGAGTTTGTCGTAGTTACCCTCGAAGTTGGCGGGACTGTACATCGCGTTGAGTGCGTCGCCGTGACCGAGCGCGACGACCATATCGGTGTGATGGACGAGGATCGTGAACACGCTCTCCGGCGGCTGGTCGAACTCGACGGTGCCTGCCGGCGACATCGTCACCGAGTAGGACCCCCTCGAACCGCTCGTCCCAGCTCTGGTCGTAGACTTCGTCGCCGCTCGCGTCGTGTTCGATCCCTCGCCGGAACAGCCCGCGAGCAAGCCGCCACCCGCGACCGCGCCGCCGTACTTCAGGTAGTCGCGCCGCGTCGGTGCGTCTGTCGTCCGCTCGTCGTTGTCACTCACGTTCAGATGTCTCCGTTGATGATGTCCGCGACGCGCTGTCGGTCGAAGAGCCGCTCGCTCTCGGGGAACTCCGGATAGGTGTCGCCGTCGTAGCCCGGCCACGCGCCGAAGACGTCGGGGTAGAGCTGTTTCGCCGTCATCTCCAGCTGGAAGAGGTGCATAATCGGGCCCTGGCGGGGGTTCCCGGACGCGTAGAGGCGGTCGTTCTGCACGGCGCTCAGCTGCGACCCCACGCTGTCGTCTCGGATAGCGTGCTTCGTCTCGGGAACGTCGTAGTACGACGAGATGCCGTGGTTCATGAGGATGACGTCCGGGTCGCGGTCGAGCATCGCCTCGTAATCGACGAGCTTCCCGCCGTACTCGCCCCGCTGGACGTCCGCGAAGACGTCCGCCGCGCCCATCGGGCGCGTGTGCGCGTAGAAGTACCCCTTGTGATTGAACGTCTGCACGTAGAACGAATCCTTCTTGAGTCGCGGGTACACCATCGCGGCGGTCGGCCGCTCCGCTTTCGACGGGAGGTTCGATTCGATGTGGTCCAGCAGGTCCGTTCGAAGCGCGTTCAGCTCGTCGAACCGCGCCTGCTCCTGGAAGACCTCGGCGTACTTCTCCGTCATCTCCCAGAGCGTGTAGTACTGGTAGGAGTCGCTGTAGGCCTCCGGCGGGTCGCGGTGCTTCCGGCTGTACATGTTCCCGAAGAAGGGACCGACGTTCTCCGCGACCTCGTCGATGTCGGGCTGGCTCCACCCGTCGAGCGTGTCGAGGTACGCGGGGTCGACGAAGTGGACGTCGCTGTCGAGCTCGTAGAGCGTCTCCTTCTTGTAGCTCCCCGCCCGCTTCAGGTCGTCCAGCCAGTCCGTCGAGACGCCCAGCGCTTGGTAGTAGTACTTCAGCGAGGGCGTGGACGTCGAGGGACGCGACGTCGATTTCGCCGCGTCGCCGTGTCCGAGCGCGGCCGTGATGTCGAGGTAGTTCGTCGAGCCGGCCAGCACGTTCTGGGGCACCGCCTCGAACTCGACCGCTCCCGCCGGAGACATCGCCACCGAGTACGAGTCGCCCGCCGTCGTGCTCGTTTCGCTCGACTGCGTCGCCGTCGACGTCGCCGTCGTCTCGTCCGTCCCGCCGCCGCCCGAACAGCCGGAGAGCAGGCCGCCGGCGGCGAGCGCGCCCGCGTACGTCAGGTAGTCACGTCGGCTCGGTGCGTCACGTCTCGTCGTCTCGTCGTTCGTCATCGTCAGAAGTCTCCGTTGATGATGTCCGCGACTCGCTGGTGGTCGAACAGCTGTTCGTCTTCGGCGAACTCCGGATAGGAGTCGCCGTTCTCGTAGGTGGGCCACGCGCCGAACTGCTCGGGATAGAGCTGCTTGGCCGTCATCTCGAGCTGGAAGAGGTTCATTAACGGTCCCTGCCAGCGCGTCCCCTGCACGTACACCCGGTCGTTCTGCACGGCGGCCAACTCGCTTCCCACGGGGTCGTCTCGCAGATTCTGCTCCATCTGTTCGAAATCGACCTCTTCCGTGACCGTCCAGAGTGCGAGAATCGCGTCCGGGTCGGCGTCCAGCAGCGCCTCCATGTCGATTCGCTTGAACGGACCCTCTAACCCCGCATCGCCGAATACGTCGATCGCGCCGAGCGGCCGGGTGTGGGAGTTCCAGTAGCCGGGAGCGTTCAGTCGGAGTCGGTAGATGTCGGCCAGGTCCTCCCTGAGGGAGAGGTACGCGACGGTCGGCCGTTCCGACTCCGGTGGCAGCCCCTCTTCGACGGTCCCGAGCAGGTCGTCGTGGACGGACGCGAGCGCTTCGTACCGTTCTCGCTCCCCGTACAGCGTCGCGACGCGTTCGAACAACTCCCACAGCGAGTAGTACTCGTACCCGTCGGCCCACTCCTCCGGCGGCGTGGCGTGGTAGTTGCTGTAGTAGTTGCCGAGCCACGGCCCGACGTTGTTCGACACTTCGTCGATGTCGCTTCGGTTCCAATTGTCCTCCGTGGTTACCCACGCGGGGTCGACGAGGTGGAGATCGCTGTCGAGTTCGTACAGCTGCTCCTTCGCGAAGCCGTACTCCCCCGCCTTGTCCGCCCACTCGATCTCGAAGTCGTCGAACCCGGCGGTGAAGTACTCGAGACCCGCGACGGTCCCGTCCCACCAGAGGTAGTTGATGGTCTCACCCTGACCGAGCGCACTGGCCATGTCCGGGAACCACGGGAAGTGGGTGAACACGTTCGTCGGGGGCTCTTCCAGCGAGACCGTGCCGACGGGCGATAGCTCGACCGTGTAATTCGATGCCGTCGTCGAGGTCGTCTCGCTCTCTTGCCCGGTCGCCTGGGCCGTCTCCGCCGTCTGCGTCGAGTCACCGGTCGATCGGCTGGAACATCCTGCGAACAGTCCCCCACCGATGACCGCGCCGCCGTACTTCACGTACTCTCGCCGAGTGGTGTCGTCGCTCATCGTTCGAAGTCTCCGGTGACGATGTCCGCCACCCGCTGTCGGTCGAAGAGCTGTTCGCCGTCGATCACGCTCCCGAACTCGCCGGGGTAGAGCTGCTGGGCGGCGCGTTCAGTGAGGAAGAGGTTCTGGAGCGGGCCCTGGAAGAGGTAGCCGCCGCGGTAGACGCGGCCGTTCTGGACGGCGGTGAGCTCGCCGCCGACGGGGTGGTCGCGCATGTACGCGAGGACGGTGTCGCGGAACTCGGTGACGCTGTCGCGTTCGTGCCCGCGAATCAGGATGACTTCGGGGTCGATCTCGAGGAGGGTCTCGTAGTCGAGTTCGCCGCGGTTCGTCGTGCTGAGGTTCTCGATGTCGGTGTCGGCGAGCGCGTCGCGCGCCCCGAGGTCACGCCACTGCTTCTTGCTCGTCCCGGCGTCGTCGAGCCGGTACGGCGAGAAGGTCTCGGGTTCGTCCGTCCCCTCGAAGGTGAGGAAGACGCGTGGCCGCTCGCTCTCGGGCGGGAGGCGCTCTCGAAGCCCGGACACGAACTCGTCGTGGTAGGCTTTGAAGGCCTCGTAGCGCTCGCGCTCCTGGAAGACGTCGGCGACTCTCTCGAAGGCCTCGTAGAGCGTGTAGTAGCGGTAGTCGTGCCACTCGTCGGAGCGCCGGAAGATGAGGTTGCCGACGAAGGGTGCGACGTTCTCCCGGATCTCCGTGACGTCCGCGTCGTCCCAGTCGAACCAGTTCACGAGCATGTTCGGGTCGTAGAGGTGGACGTCGTTGTCGAGTTCGTAGAACTCCTCTTTCGTTCGGACTTCCGGGTGGGATTCGATCCGTTCGCGGTCGACGCTCACGCCGGGGAGTTCGTCGTAGACGCCCGTGTAGTAGCGGCTCGCGCCGCCGACGCCCGTGAGGCCGTCGGCCTGTCCGAGCGCGACCGCCATGTCGGCGTAGCCGCCGTCGTAGGCGACCCAGCGCTCGGGGACGGCGTCGAACGTCACCTCGCCTACCGGGGCCATCTCGACCGTGTACGAGGGGTTCGCCGCCCGCGTCGTCTCATCCGCCGATCGCTCTGTCGTCGTCGGCGTCTCTGACGACGAAGCGCCCGAACAGCCGGCGAGCAGGCCGCCGGCGGCGAGCGCGCCACCGTATCTCACGTACTCTCTGCGCGTCGGTACGCTATCTCTTCCGCGCTGTTTCGTGTCGTCCTCCGACATACGTTTTAGGCTCGCCTAAAATACTATCAGTGCTTCGGTTTTTAGGCGGGCCAAAAAGACGCGAGTGGGGCGGTCGACCGGTCACCCCGTCAGCCGGTTAGAGCGCGCCCATGTTCTGCTTCCGCCGCATGAGGTAGAGGAAGTAGGGGCCGCCGACGAGCCCGGTGACGATGCCCACCGGGAGCTGGACGGGGCTGAGCGCGAGGCGCGCGCCGACGTCGGCGGCGACCATGAGCGCCGGGCCGGCGAACACGCAGCCGACGACGAGCTTCTTGTAGTCGCTCCCGACGATGTTTCGGACCAGGTGGGGGACGATGAGGCCGACGAAGCCGACGATGCCGGCCGCCGCGATGCTCGCCGCCGCCGCGAGCACGGCGACGCCGGAGAGCGCGAACCGAATCTTCTCCACGTCCATCCCGAGCGATTTCGCCGTTTCCTCGCCGAGCAGGAGGACGTTCAACTGGCGGGCGCTCACGAGCGCGAGCCCGATGGCCAGCACGCTCCACGGGAGGATCATCCGCACCTGCTCCCAGTCAGTGCCCGTCAGCGACCCCGTCGTCCACGAAATCGCGGACTGGACCACGCCGATATCGTCCGCGAAGAAGAACAACCCCGTCTGGAGCGAACTGAAGACCGTCCCGACGATGACGCCGGCGAGCACGAGCCGCACGGGGCTCGTGCCGTTCTTCCACGCGATGGCGTAGACGATGAGGAACGCGACGATTCCACCGACCGCCGCGATGACGGGCAGCAGGGACGAGATGCCGAGCACGAGCGTCCCGAAGACGAACGGCACGACGATGGTGATCCCGGAGAGGACGACGAGGGTCAGGAGAATCATCAGGCCCGCGCCCGAGGAGACGCCGAGGATGAACGGGCTCGCGAGCTCGTTCCGCGTGACGCCCTGGAAGATCGCGCCCGAGACGGCGAGGTTCATCCCGACGAAGACCGCGACGAACACCCGCGGCAGCCGGATGTTCCAGACGATGAGGCTCTCCTGTGCCATCTCCGGCGTCGGCGCGCCGAGCAAGAACGCCTCCCACGCCTTCGCGCTCAATACGACGTTCGGGTCGAAGACCGCGCCCCACGCCCGGAAGAACGTCATCGTGTACGCGCCGAAACTCACCTGCACGAGGCCGCCGGCGACGACGACGAGCACGCTCGCGAGACAGAGCGCGAAGAGCGACCCGTCGAACCAGCCGAGCCAGCGCTCCCGCAGGGACCCCGAACCGGCGTCCGAACTCTGCGTCTCCGCCGGCGGTGTCTCACTCATCAGTCGGCCCCCTCGGCGCGCGCCGCCTCGCTCTCACACTTGATGGAGACAAATTCGTCGCCGGAAGCTGTAGCGCTCATGCCTCGAACTCCCCGTTGATGATGTCCGCGACGCGCTGGCGGTCGAAGAACTGCTCGCTCTCGGGAAGCTCCGGATACGGTCCCTCGGCGTACTCCGGCCACTCGCCGAACGTGTCGGGGTAGAGCTGCTTCGCCGTCATCTCCAGCTGGAAGAGGTTGAGAACGGGGCCCTGGTAGCGGCCGCCCTGCGGGTAGATGCGGCCGTTCTCGACGGCGGGAATCGTCGAGCCGACGGGGTCGTCTTCGAGCGACGACCGAATCTCCGATATGTCGGTGCTCGGGTGGAGACCGCCGAAGACGAGGATGACGTCCGGGTTCGCCTCCGCGAGCGCCTCCATGTCGACTCGCGCGCCGGACTCCACGTCGTCGCCGAACGCGTCCACCGGCTGGAACGGCCGCACGTGCGCGGTCAGGTAGCCGGGCGTGTCCACGTTGTAGACGTAGGGCGCGCTCGGGTCGCTGAACCCGCCCATGACGATGCCCGGGCGAGCGTCCGACGCGGGGAGGTCGGCCTCGACGGTCGCCATGACGTCGTCGTGAATCTCGGCCAGCGCCTCGTACTTCGCCTCCTCTCTGAACACCTGGGAGACCTTCTCGAACTGCTCCCAGAGCGTGTAGTACTCGTAGCGGTCCGCGTACGCCTCGGGCGGCGATTTGTGCGCGTTACTGAACGTGTTCCCGAACCACGGCGCGACGTTCTCCCGTATCTCCTCGATGTCGCCCATCCCCCACTCGTCGAGCGCGAGGACGCTCGCCGGGTCCGCGAGGTGGACGTCGCTGTCGAGTTCGTAGAGCTTCTCCTTCGAGACGTTCCACGAGGAGTACCGCCCGGTCCAGTCGAGCTCGACGCCGGGGAGCCGCGGCGTGAACTGGTTCCAGAGCGCGTCGTAGTAGTCCGGGGCGTGCAGCGCGTTCACGTCGCTCCCGCGGCCGAGCGCGAACGCCATCCCCGCGAGGTGCGTGAGCCGCGTGAAAATCGTCTCCGGAACGCCCTCGAACTCGACCTCGCCCATCGGTGCCATCGTCACCGTGTACGAACTCTCGGCGGGCGTCGGCGTCGACTCACTCGCGGTCGTCGTGGTCGTCGTCGATTCAGCCGTCGGGTCCGCGCTCTGACCGCCCGAACAGCCCGCGAGGAGCGCGCCGCCGAGGATGCTTCCGCCGTACTTGACGTAGTCTCTACGCGTCGTCATGTCGCGACCGGCGTCGTCTACCATGGGTTTAGGCTCGCCTAATCGAACAAAACCCTTCCGGATTTTAGGCCACCCTAAACGGGGCCGTTCGGCGCGCCGCAGCGCGGACACACCGGCGGCCCGCGCTCCGGGAGCGCCAGCCCGCAGTGCTGACACGCGTGCTCGTCGTCCGGCGCGGTCATCGCTTCCACGGCCGCCGCCGTCGTCTCCCGAACCCCCGCCACCGTCCCGACGCCCCCCGCTTCGCCTGCGCCGCCAGCGTCCGCATTCAGCGCGAACGCCGCGCGCTCGGCGAGGAATTCTCCGTCGGCGTCTCCGAGCGCCTTCAACCGCTCGCGCGGCACGGACTCGCCCGCGTCACGCGCGAGCACCCCGAGCGCCTCGGCCGCCCGCCCCCGGACGTGCGCGCGCTCGTCGTCCAACCGCTCGACGAGGGCTCCCCGCGCGTCCGCGAGCGCGTCGGGCGACGCGCAGCCGACGACGACGAACGCCGAACAGAGGTGGTAGCGGACGCGGTCCGCGCCGTCGTCGAGGTGCGCCGCGAGCGACGACACCCGGTGGCGGAGTCGCTCCGGGTCTCCGAGCGCCACGTGCTCCAGCGCCTTCGCCAACTGCTCGCGGACCTCGCGCTCGTCGAACTCGAGGCCGACGCGGAAATCCGCCAGCACGCCCGGCGATACCGCCTCCGGCGCGGCGAGCGCGACGTACCCCAGCGCCTCCGCCGCGCGAGCGCGCACGTAGTAGAACTCGCCCTCGTCCGCGAGTCGCGCCGCCAGCGCCGGCACCGCGTCCTCGACCGCCTCCGGGTCGGCCTCGGCGACGGCGACGAGCGTCTTCGCCGTCGTCAACCGCACGGACCGCTCGTCGTCCGTCAGGAACGCCGTCAGCGCGTCGACGAGCGGCGCGACCGCGCCCGCGTCGTCCTCGGCGGCCCGCGAGAGCGCCTGCACGGCGTCCCGCCGCGCCTCGACGTCCGCAGACTCGTACGCCGACAGCCCCGCGACCGCCTCGGCCGTCGCCCCCTCCGCCACCCGGTCGAGCACGCGCGAGATCGACGGCGCATCGGACATCGTTTCGACCCGAGGTTTCCCCTCCGACGCCAATACCTTCACGGTCCCGGCACCCCGGCCACCACGCCCCCGTCCCCTCGGCGCGTCTCGTCTCGCTCCGTTCCGCTTCGCCTCGCCTCGTTCTCGCCTTGTCGCCCCGCGTCGCCCTGCTGCGCATCGTTCGCCCTCTCCGCCTCGATACGCTCTGGGTATTCGTTCGATACTCCTATGTGGCGGCTCGAGGAACCCCCGTCATGGGTTCTCTCCCGCGACGCGCACGTCTCGTGGACCGCCCGGCGCATCGACTTCGACGCCGACTCGAACTCGGAATCCGAACCGCGCCGACGCGATCTGATTCCCGATGACTTCGACCGACGCGCTCGACGCGACCGAACGCTCCGCTGCATCGACCGCTGACTCGTCCGACGGCCCCGCGAAGCGCGCCGTCGTCCTCGCCTCCGGCGGGATGGACTCCGCGACGGCCGCCGCCGTCGCCCGAGAACGAGGGTACGAGCTCTACCTGCTCCACACGAGCTACGGCCAGCGCACCGAGGACAAGGAGTACGAGTGTGCGAAGGCACAGGCCGACTACTTCGACGCCGCGGACTTCCTCCACCTCACCACCGACCACCTCTCGAAGATCGGTGGCTCCTCGCTCACCGACGACGAGATGGCCGTCGAGGACGCCGACCTCGACGCCGACGACGTTCCGACCTCGTACGTGCCGTTCCGGAACGCGAACCTCCTCGCGATGGCGACCTCCTACGCCGAAGCCAACGACTGCGACGCCGTCTTCACGGGCGCGCACTCCGAGGACTTCTCCGGCTATCCCGACTGCCGCCCCGAATTCTTCGACGCCTTCCAGACCGTCGTCGACGTCGGCACCAAGGACGACACCGACATCAGCATCGAAGCCCCCTTCGTCGACTGGTCCAAGACCGACATCGCCCAGAAAGGCACCGAACTCAACGTTCCCTACGAGCACACCTGGTCGTGCTACCGCGATGAAGAGCCTGCGTGTGGGACGTGTGACGCCTGTGCCTTCCGCCTCCAAGCCTTCCAGAACATCGGCGTCCGCGACCCAATCGACTACGCCGAGCGCCCCAACTACACCGAAGAGTAAGCGGGGTTACAAGGAGACTAACGGGAAGGACGACGGTTCGACCCGTCGAGTTTCGGTTTTTAAGTGATGGTCTGTCTGTGAGCGAGTGAGGAAACTATCTGCGAGTAATGGCAAGCCAATATTTGGTATCGATACCCGTCTCACCCAATGGTGACATAATCCCCGTAGAATACTCTCTCACGATGAAATCTAATGCTGATATACTGCTCACGGACGCCAGAGGGGAGATACCGAAACAGGCGTTCACCGGTGAGCAGAGTGGGTTATTCGGGAAGAAGTATCTCGCTGGGCCGCCGGTGTCCGATCGGCTCAAAGAAGGCGAACAGATCCACTCCCTCCCTCGTCAACCGTTCCAGCGGAGTGATGATCGAATCCCGTGACGCAGGCGAATCTCGGTCAGTAACATCGGGGAGCGAGTATCGGTCAATCGCCGTCGTTACCGACCAGCGCGTGTCCTTCGTTATCGGTGAAGCGCCGGAGGATACGTTCATCGAAGTCCCCGCAACCGAAGTGACGGGCGCGGAGCATCGTGGCAGCCTCTTCTCGACGACGATACTCACCGAGACGGATCGGAACAATACACCTTCAGTGTCAAGGAGCGCGGGTCATCCGACCCCCAAGACGCGGTGTCCTATATACGGCACGAGCACGTTCCGGTGACCCCGACCGAAGAACCAGAGACTGAAGCCGAACAGCTCGAACCCGGTGATGGACAGTTACCGGAAGCGGAGATGTGCAAGCACTACGAGCCACGGGAACTCGAAGTCACGGCCGATAGTGGTGGGACGACGACCGTCCAGATCGTTGGGATGGTCGGCGGGAAGGAGGCACGCGACGAGCTACCGACGTACGGCCGGCACTCCGCTCAGTTCGGGATCTGGCTCGCGAAAGACCACATCGAGGTCGAACGATCGAACGAAGCAATCCTCGTGGCAACGAATTCATCCACCTCCTCTTCGTTGCGAACCCCCAGGACATCGTGCTCTCGGCGAACCGCGAGAAGATCCGGAACAAGTCGAGTCCGATCTACCAAGCGATCGAAAAGCAACTGAGCTACTCCCTCTCGAAGATCACGAGCGACCCGTGGTTCAAAGAGTACTCGATCAACGCCGCGTCGCCGAGTTGAACCCGAAGGCGAAATCGCAACAGAACTTCATCGAGGACCGCGTCGAGCAGATTACCGCTCGCGACCACCTCGAACCGTCTAATAAGGCCGAAGTCGTACTGGCCCTCGATCAGTCGAATCGTCTCGGCGCGAAGCCCACGATTACCGTTAAGGATTTCGACCCAGGAGGAGACGCGAATCCCGTCATCGAGCGGAGCGGGAACCGCTACGGCGGCTCCGTACATCGGCAGCTGACAGACCACTTCACGGAGGACAGGCCACTCGAGAGCATCTCGAAGATCATCTGCTGGTCGATCGGCGACCGAGACAAATTACGGCAGCTCGAACGCCGAGGCTACCACAACGAACGGGTCTCATTCGACCTAGAAAACAACCGGATCGAGTGCGGAGCCGGTAGTACACGAGTGATACACGTCATTCAGGTCGCGCCGCCAGTCCAACAACTCGGCCAGGAAGCAGGTCAAGTGACGCTCGACTAGGGGGTCAGACGGGGAAAGCTGACAAACCAGCAGTTCGCCGATCGTAACGAAGAGGCGGTCGATCTCTTTTCGAGAGGATGACCTCGTCGTTTGCGGTGGAGGGGAATCTCACTCGACGGTCTACTTGTGCTGGAGGAGGACGGTGATCTTGTGTGGGTTGGGATTCTCTTCGCGGCGAATTCGTCTTGGGGACTCCGAAAGAGTACCATGAACAGAACAGTCCCGGAGTCGTGTCGTTCAAACTCCGAACACCCGTCTCATCGGTCCATTCGACGAATTCTGTATGTGTCTCGTTGTAGAGTTGTTCTATTTGCTCAAGAGCGTGTGCGGTGTCATGGCTAACGGTCGCGTTCGCTTGCAATCCACTGAGTGCGGTCCGTTCAATCCGGCAGAATAACCCTGAGAACGGGCTCATCAAGCAGACCGTTCGGTTCTCGGTCGTCGACGACGTTCCGAAAGACGGCCTCCATCGCGTCACTGATAGAGGATTACGAGTCGAGTGGCGCGTCATATAGACCCTACAAAGGACGGCTCGTTAGAGGTGTGATAGTCTTCGATGGTCGTGTTTAGTTTAGCGAGTTCCACCAGACGGCGAAGGCCTGCAACCACGTTTCTGCGGTCTCTGGATCGACGTGGCCGAAACTATCGATGAACGAGGAAGTACGCCGTTTTATTTCTCTAAGGACACGTTTGACGGCGTTCCGATTTCCATGGCGAATAGTTTGACATCGGAGGCCTGCTCGATGCAGTGCAGCCGCTCGATGCTTGGCGTGATCGACGAGGAACGCGGCGTCTGTGACGTCACGTTTCTCACGAAGCTCTCGCAGAAACTGCTGTGTCAGTACCGTTGAAGTCGTCGTAAACACCCTCATGTGGCGGATTTTTCTCGTCCCGGGAGCGGCGGCGGTGTACAACCAGATTCTCTGACCAATAATTCGGCTCACCGTCTCGTTAAGCGCGATGTGATCCGGACTCACGTCGCTAGCTGGCTGTGATTGGATTTCTGTACCTAGTCGTGAATCGCTTTTCGCGACCGTTCGATGTCGAACTTTTCGAGTTTTGATTATATGCTTGAAGGTGATGGTTTCGACAGGTGAAGTCGAATATCGAGCTCCATCAGCTCGCTCGGTGTCCGCTCTCGCTCCAGGCGGTGTTCAGATAAGGATGAAGAGTGAGACGGAGCGATCTTCTAGTGGTTCATGCCAGAAATCGCCCGCCTCATCGGTGGTAGCGACTGCTTCGAGTTAGATTTTCTGGAGCGAGCGGCGGCACCCGAGTCCGCGATGAAGCTCGGTATCCGACTGCATCTGGCCGGACTGTCACTTTCGGATACTGTTTCAATTCTCGATAGATCGGGTATCGAACGCCGTCGAACCACCGTTCACAACTGGGTGCAGAAGGCAGGTCTACAGCCGCTCAATGGTGCGAGTCCGGATCACGTCGCGGTTGACGAGACCGTGATCCAACTCGATGACGAACGATTCTGGCTGTACACCGCTGTCGATCCCGCCACGAATCGCTTGCTGCACGTCAAGCTCGCTCCGACGAGAAATCAAGCAATTACCGAGATGTTCCTCGCGGAACTCCGCGACAAACATCTCGTCGATGACGCAGTCTCCCTCGTCGATTCTCCACTGTGGATGCAAGCAGCACTCCATCGCCGCGGTTTCGATTACCGATACGAAACACACGGTAATCGAAACGGCATCGAACGTATCTTCCGAGAACTAAAACGTCGAACTAACTAGTTCTCAAACTATTTCAGCCACGCCGAAGCAGAGACCGTCGAAAATTGGCTTCAAGCGTTCGCCTTCGCATGGAACCAGTTTATCTGAACACTAGGAGACGAGCGGAGACAATCTTCAGGGCGTTCGCCATCCGCCTCCACGCGGCCAGTCGTCTCATCTAACAGAGAATAAATACTTTCGGATATTTCGTGAAACGCTCGCATCAAGCGATCTTTCAGAGGATAACTCGGGTATCTGATAGTATTGGCGACCCATCGGCGACGAAGCCCTCAAGGGTCGCGTTTGACGAGAACGCTATCGGGTTCAACGGCGGTTAGTCTTGATAATACGGCGCAATAGCCATCGACACAAAACTAATTCTCGAAGTTGAGTTGCTCGGGCGCTATACACAGATCCAGCGGCTGTGCTCCCGCGTGGACTCCGCGAGAAACACGAGCTCTCCGACACGATGTTTCTCGTCGATCAGTTCGTCTACCCGGCTGGAATCACTCGACCAGGGTTGAACACCTGTGTGGGATATACCGACTGGGACCTCATCGAAAAGCGGTCTCTCTTCAAAATACTCATCGACTGTTCCCATAATTCGTGGGTGGGATGTCGGTCGAGTGCACGCGAATTTCTTGAACGGTGCGTGCATTACTACAACCGACAGGGACTGCATCAATTGCTCGATGAGAACACGCCGATCGAGGAGGTACTAAACCAGACAATGCCGGTACGGTCGCAGAATTAGAGGCGTACATGTTGATAAGGTAACCACATACAACACGACCTCACACAGACATTTACAAGGGTACGCTTGTAAAATAAATCCTCTTTATCTAGACCATGATGAGATGGTACTTTACAATTATATTCCTGTAATCCCACTGTAGCTGGGTAGACCGACGCCGCTCCTACAGTGCATTGCAAACTTGCTGTCATCTATCACTCACTACGAGTGTCCGAGCTCTTCTGCCCGCGGTCACGGCCGATAAACGCGGCCGCGGAAGATGGCGAGTACGTCGTCACCACCTTTGACCTGTACTTCGTATGTCCCGGTTCTTGTGGTGTCATGCTCCTCCGTTGCGGTTGCGGTGATAGTCGTACCGACGTCAACGGTATCTAGGTAGGAGATGTTCGTCTCTAGCGCGACCGCAGTCTCCCCGCTGGCGTTCGACGCCGCGGCGAACGCAGCATCCGCAAGCGAGTAAATCACTCCGCCGTGGGGCGTTCCGTGGAAGTTACAGTGAGACTGCTCGAGGGTGAGTTCCACACGCGCAGCCCTTGGTTTCAACTCAACGACCTCGATACCGATACGATCGCAGTATGGATCGCTCTCGATTCGCTCCTTGGTGTCCGCGTCAACGTTGTTTGCAGTCATCAGTGGAACCGCTCGAACGGCTGCTGGCAGTCGGTGCAGAAATGCATCGATCGGCAGAGAGACGGTCCCTTTGGGTGTTCGCGCTTTGTGTCCGTCGACCCACAGTACGGACACTGTACGGCCGCATCGTCAGCAGTCGTGGTGGTGCTGGGATCCGTAGTCATACGCTCAACCCAAATTCACGGAGGTCGTCTCGGCCGGCCTCTGTCACCATATCGACCGTCCACTTCGGACTGAACTGGAGGCGTACGTCCGCCTCTTGCACCGCGTGTGCTGTCTCAGCTGCGCACTTCACGTCGTTCAGGATCATATCGCGCGCCGGACATCCCGTGTACGTTAACGTCATCTCAACAGTGCAGTGGTCATCATCGACGGACACGTCGTAGATGAGGCCGAGGTCAACGATGCTGACTGGCATCTCGGGATCTTGGACCTCTCGGAGCGCCTCCCACACTTCGGCTTCGGTGCCCGTTGCGTCCACGCCCGTCTTCGGATACTCGTCTGGTACGGTCCCTTCCTCGTAATTCGTGTACCCACAGGCCTTCCCGCCGTCCAGAGGCGCGTTCGTCGTCACTTTGACACCTCCGACCGCAGTCTGGCTGGCGTGTCCGGGTCAAGTTCGCGGTACGTCGCGGTGAAATCCTCGTAAAGGTCGAACCATGCGTCCGTGTGGCTTCCGTCGCGGCCGTGTGCGTCGAGGTCAGCAAGCGTGTCGGCGTTCGGCACATGCATGGCGGGCGACGGAGTGTTTGGAACGATGAGATCAAGCGACGTGAGGAACGTGCTCACGGTGTCGATCCACTCAGTCCGCATCTCCTCGACTGTGGCTGTTCGGAACCCAGCTTCAACGATCGCGTCTTCGTATTCGCCAGGCGCGAATAGCGTGATTGCGGGACCGAATAGGTCGTCCAGCGCCCCCTGTACCCGCTCCTTCGAGTCGGGGTTGGCAGTGAGTCGCTTAAGCCAGTTCTGCGCGTGTTCGCGGTGATACGATTCCTCATCAAGTGCTTTCCCAACGCGGTCGGCAAGCGGCGCGTAACTGGTGTCGACTAACGCTTCGAGCCGGACGCGCTCGGCGACATCGTAGAGATAGCTGCGGACGACCGTGTCAGCCCAGTCGCCTTCGTCAAACGGCCGTTCAACGAGCACGCTGTGCGTCCACTCTTCAGGTGGGCGTTCCCACACACACTCAGCCTCCGTGTACCCGAGCTCCTGTAGGAGGTCATACCAGAGGCGTGCGTGGCCGAACTCGTCCTGTGCAATGTTCGCGAGCGAAAGGTCGGATTCGAGCGTCGGCGCGAATATCTGCCACTCCGTTAGGCGTTCTGCGTGCACGAACTCGTCGTCTGCGAGACGGAATAAAAGGTGTTCAAGCGCGACCTGACCTTCCGGTGTAAGGTCGTCCCTGTCGAGACTCCCAGCGGTGGAACTCATGCTTCACCCTCCTCGCTGAGCGCTTTGCGACGCTTCCGTGCGGCCTCACGCTGCTCTGCCTCGCTGTCCTCAACTTCCTCCGCAAACGACGCGTCAATGTCGTTGTACGTCATCGCCCACCGGTAGGACTTGTCAGTTCGACCACCAAACGCTGCATCCTGAGCTCCAACCTCACTAATTTCGTCCAGAGGGACGACCCAGAGGCTGTTTGTCTGCATGCGACGGGCATGTTGGACTTCGGCGAACTGTTTCGCCATCTCGCTGTCCGGCGCATGGACGTTTCCGACGTGCTCGTACGTGTCCCCGGCGGACTCTTGCCGGAACACTTCCCAGATCATGATCGCGCAACCCCCTGCTGTGCGCCGCCACGTGATTCCCAAGTGTCGAGCGTGTCCCGCACCCACCTGACTGCGTTTTGACGGTGGCGGCGGGATCCGATCTGCTCTTTGGAACCCTCGTACTCGTTCTTTGAAATCTCCCAGAACTCGTCCCAGTCCAGGTCGTCCTCGCGGACGGCCATCGTGCCGTCGTCGCGCTCGTAGATTCGCGGCGTCTCTGGGATTTTGAGACCGTATTTCTCAGCCTTTGGGATGTACATGTTGAGGAACGAGTTCCGGAGCTCGTCGTTCGTCGCAGTCTTCAGGCCAACGCTCTGTGCGAAGTCATCGTGAACGGATTCATCGTTTGTTGGGCCGAAGAACTGGAGGATGCGCGGCCACCACGTCTCGAACGTCTCTTGGACGCGTTCTTGCGTGGCTTTCGAGCCTTGCATGAGCTCGCGCAGGATCGATTCACCGTGTTTCACGTGGAAACCTTCCTCGAAGCAGACTTTATCCATAGCGTGGGCGTACGGCGTCCAGCTTGTGGATTTGAGGGTCGCCTGCCGCCGCATTGCGCCGCCGTCGACAAAGAAGTCGATCATGGGCGCCTCATACCAGGAGTCCACTGGGTAGTGGAAGCAGTTGAGGAACTTCCCTTCGCCCTCCTTGAGTTCGTTGAGCATCTGCTCGCGAGTCTTGACGCCCAGCGTCTCTGCGGCGCGGTAGAGAAGTTGAGCATGCCCGATTTCGTCTTGAACTTTAGCGGTATTCGCGAGTTTTCGGTCAATGGAGGGAGCGTGCCGCGTGAACTCCTTGTCGAGGTAGCCACCCATGACTTCGCTGTTCGCGTGAAACTGGATCATTCGGGTGGCGGCTTTTCGGTACTCTTCAGGAAGGTCGTCAGCGGGACCGAACTCCCGCGGACCGGCGTTCGATTTCACCTCAGTGATGTTCATCGTTAACTCAGTGTATCGACCCTACCCAAATACCGATTGGCCGCCATATATCTTGGTTTTAAATACTCTTAGAGCGTACCACTTCCAATGATCGACGAATGCCTCGTCGTCGAATTCGACGTGGAGGGCGACGACTGCCCACTCGCCAACGCGACTGCCGCTGCCACCGCAACAGCTATCGCCCAACCCCCACAGCTCCGCGAAGACGGCAACGTCCTACTCCAGTTCAGCACGACTGCAGGTGACAGTCTTGCCGACGTGCTTGACGCCGATGACCGTATTCGCTACCTCCACCGATCCACTGCGGACGCCCGCGACAATTTCCGCTGCCTCTCCAAACACCCCTGTATCGTCCACGAACTCATCAGCGCTGGCCTCCTAGTCGATACGATTCGCTACCAGAACGGAGCCGCTCGTCTCACTGGGGCCGTCGTCGGTCACTCAGTCCTCCAGGGCGTTATGGAAACTGCGAGCGAGACCGTTGGCGTCCAACTCCAGCGGGTTTACCCACTCCACGAGGAAGACGACGAACCCGTCGCTCGCCGCTGGGATCTCACGCCCGCGCAGATCGAGAGTATCGAGTGCGCACTTGAACTCGGCTACTTCACTATCCCTCGCGAGGCAGATGCAAGCGATGTGGCCAAAGCGCTCAACATCAGCAAGTCTGCGTTTCTCGAACGTCTCCGCCGCGCCCAAGCTTCCCTTTTCCGAGACCTGTTCGAATAGCTTCACTACCGGAATATTTTAATAATATAATTGCTATCGTGGTGTTGCATGGTCTGGAACAGTGTCGAGACCGCAGACAGAGAATCGATTCGCGACCTACAGGATAAACGCCTCCGCGAAACCGTCGCACACGCCTACGAGAATGTCGACTTCTACCGGCGCATACTCGATGACGCCAACATCACCCCCGACGACATTGACGGCGTCGATGACATTACCACCCTCCCAATGACCACGAAGGAGGACTTCCGCGACGAGTACCCGGACGGCCTCTTTGCCGTCAATAACGCTGACGTCAGACGAATCCACGCGTCATCCGGAACGACCGGGAAACCCAAAATAGTCGGCTACACCCAGAGCGATCTCGACGTCTGGAGTGAAGTCGTCGCACGGTCGCTCAATGCGGCAGGTGTCGCCCCCGGCGATACGGTTCAGAACGCGTACGGCTACGGTCTGTTCACGGGCGGCCTTGGCGTCCACAATGGCGTCGAGGAACTCGGTGCGTCCGTCATCCCTATCGGCGGCGGACAGACCCAGCGACAAATAGAACTCCTTCAAGATCTAGAGAGTGATGCCCTAACGTGCACGCCGTCCTACGCACTCTACCTTGCCGAGACGGCCGAGGAACGCGGCATCGACATCCGTGACCTTCCCCTGTCGACCGTCATTTTCGGTGCTGAACCCTGTACTGATCCGATGCGCGAGGAGATCGAGGAACGACTTGACATCACGGGTGTCGATATCTATGGTCTGTCCGAGGTCATCGGCCCCGGCGTCTCAAACGAGTGCCACGAAGCCCAGGACGGCCTTCATATCTGGGAGGATCACTTCTATCCTGAAGTCGTCGACCCCAAGACTGGCGATCCGCTTCCTGAAGGAGAGGAAGGCGAGCTCGTCTTGACTTCCCTCACAAAAGAAGCGCTCCCAGTTCTCCGCTACCGAACCGGCGATTTGACGACGCTCACCTACGAGGAGTGCGAGTGCGGACGGACGATGGTGCGGATGGACAACGTTACTGGCCGCGCGGATGATCTGCTAATCGTTCGTGGTGTCAACCTCTATCCGAGCGAGATTGAAGATGTCGTCCTGGAGTTCGACGAGGTTGCACCGTTCTATCGAATCGACCTCTACCGGGAGAATAACCTTGACCGGCTTGAACTTCAGGTTGAACGCGAGCGCGACGTATCGGTTGACGACGACGACCTGCGCGCCCGTATCGAACGCCGTCTCTCGAACGTTTTATCGTTCACGCCGGATCATATTGAAATAACGGCCCCTGGCGGCATTGAGCGCACAGAGACGGGGAAGGTAAAGCGCGTCTACGATCACCGCGACTAGCCGTCAGGTCGGGAGGCCGTTTTCTTCGAAGAATGACTCGATAAACGACCGGCAGGTGTCCGGTGCGTCGCGGAACACTGTGTGGCCGGCACCGTCAACGGCGTGGCGAACTGCTCCGCCTCCCGACCAGTCTCGTGCAGCGTCTGTGTACGGTGCGACATCGGGGTCGGGACGAAGTAGGAGGGTCGGACACGGCGGGGAGGACGCGGTGTCCGCAATCGGTCGGAACCCGCGGCGAGTTACGCCAATGACTGACGGTCGCACCTGTTTGCGTGCGGTAGCGAGCGCGTCCGCAAACACCTCTCCTCGCTTCTCGAATGCGAGCCGGAGTTCCTCGTGAGTCGCGGTTCCCCACGCTTTGAGTTCCTGCCGTTTCTCTTGGAGATGGTCGTCACCGAGAACCGTGAACAACTGCGCAGGGTGTTCTTCAAGAACGAGTGCGCGTGGGCTGACGTTCGAACGGCACGCTACTCGGAGCGCGGAATCCGCACCGAGCGAGTGGCCGTAGAAGACGGGATGTTCGACGCCCAGGTACCCACAGAGTGCGGCGAGATCGTCCGCCATCGTCTCCGCGTCGTAGCCGCCCCCTGTGGCTTCGCTGAGGCCGTGACCGCGCGCATCGTAAAGGACGACGTTGTAAGCGTCGTCAAACGGGGCCGCGAGCGGTGCAAGACACTGCCAGTTGTCCGTGAACCCGTGCGCGACGATGAGCGTCGGCCGGTCGGTTTGCTTCCCGATCACGTAGTGATGTCGACAGTTGTTGAGAGTCACGTGCCTAGAGGCCCAGCCGTCGGGGATCTGCATGTATCCACCTTTCAAACCTATGAATATAGTCGCTTCGCCGGTCACGACGGTAACTTATTTACCGCGGGTGGGAAATATACGGGTATGGCATACAGCTACGAGCCACACCACTTCGAGGACTTCGAGGTCGGAAAGGAGTTCATTAGTGTCGGTCGGACCGTCACCGAGTCGGACTTCGTGATGCATTCGGCGCTGAGTGGGGATTGGACAGAACTCCACACAAATAAGGAGTACGCGGAGGATCAACAGTTCGGGGAACGAATCGCACACGGCCCAATGACGTTCGTGCAGGCGACTGGATTCGTCTATCGAACGGGTATCGTCGAGCGAACTGCGGTCGCGTTCCTCGGCATGAACTACATGGATCTCCCGAACCCCGTCACCATTGGCGACACTCTCCAACTGGAAATCGAGGTCGTGGATCGCAAGGATCTGGAGAGTCGAGAGGACGCGGGTATTGTCGTCCTTGACACAGTCATGGAGAACCAGGAGGGGACGGTCGTCTTCGAAGGCGACATGAAGTTCCTCATAAAGAAGCAAAACTGACACCACCACTCTCGTTCTGTCAATCATGGAAACGGATCTAGTGGTAGTGTTTAGTTAGGTAGATTTAGTGGAGAAGACGGCGAGGGAGGGGGCCCAGAGCCCCTCTCGGTCTCTCACCCAATTGGACTGGCCAGTCGGCTTTTGCCTAACTAAACACTATCAGTTTAGTAAGGAAAACGGTTAAGGTATTCTCTGCTCAGCACTCAAACGCAATGGAGTATTCGGGCCCAACAGACCTGTATATCGACGGAGAATGGACCCCAGCAAAGAGCGGAGACACAATCGAGACTGAGGATCCCGCAACGGAAATAGCGTACGCGACCGTTCAGAAGGCCGGTGTGGACGACGTTGACAACGCAGTCGCGGCGGCTAATGACGCTGCCGTGCGCGACAGCGAATGGCGAACTATGGACCCCGAGGAGCGGCGCGCGAAGCTCCACGCGATGGCAGACGCGATTGAGGAGTGGAAGGATGAAATCGTGCTGGTGGAGTCTCACGATAACGGAAAGACACCGTTCGAGGCGAAGCTCGAAATCGGAATGGTAGTTGATACCTTCCGGTATTACGCAGGGTGGACGGAGAAGAGCGGTGGGAGTGAAATACCTGTCTCTGATTCCCGGCTCAACTACACGAAACGCGAACCCGTCGGCGTCACCGCGCACATCGCACCCTGGAATTTCCCATTCCAGCTCGCCGGTCGTAGCGTTGCGCCCGCACTTGCGACTGGGAATTCCGTTGTTCTTAAGCCGTCCAGTATGACGCCGCTCTCAGCGCTCTACTACGCGAAGGCTGCGGAAGAAGCGGGTCTCCCGGACGGCGTGCTCAACGTTGTTCCAGGGTCGGGATCCACGGCCGGGAGTACGCTTGCGAGCCACGGGGACGTTGACCACGTCACGTTCACGGGGAGCACTGGCGTTGGAAAGACGGTTCAGCGGGACGCGGCGGACGCCGTCGCGGATGTTTCCCTTGAACTCGGTGGGAAGGGTCCTGCGGTCGTCTTTCCTGACGCGGATCTGGATGCGGCGGCCCGTGGCGTCCAGTATGGTATCTTCATGAACGCCGGGCAGATGTGTTGGGCGAACTCGCGGTTGGTCGTCCACGAGGACGTTCACGACGAACTTGTGGAGTCGCTCGTGTCCATTGCGGAGAACATCCCGCTAGGCAGCGGTATCGACGACGACGGTCAGATGGGGCCGGTGGTCAGCGAATCGCACCAGCAGGACATCCTTGCGTACATCGAGACAGGGAAAGAGGAGGGAGCGACAGTCGCTGCCGGCGGCGGCGTCCCCGACGACACTGAAACCGGACACTTCGTTGAGCCGACCGTATTCACGGACGTGACTAACGACATGACCATTGCCCGCGAGGAGATATTCGGTCCAGTCTTGTCCATCATTGAGGTAAGCAGCGAGGAGGAAGCGCTCAAGGTCGCGAACGATTCGCCGTTCGGTCTGACTGCGTGCGTGTGGACGAACGACCTCTCTCGTGCGCACACGTTCAGCGACAGGCTTGACTACGGGATGGTGCTAGTTAACGAGACACCGAACACGTGGCCCCAAACTCCATTCGGAGGAACCGGCGCGAGCGGGCACGGCCGTGCACAGGGCGAGCAGGCCATCGAGTCGTATACTGAAGTGAAGAACGTCCACATCAACCTCGAATGACGACCCAACAAACGTTCGACCGTCACTGCGATGCGCTCGCTGACTATGACGTCGACGCCACGCTCGCGGACTACGCCGAGGACTCGGTCGTTGTCACCAACATGGGGGTGTTTCGCGGCCTCGACGAGATACGAGGATTGTTCGAAAGTATGCTCTTCGAGTTCGATGCGTCGGACGCCGCGCTTGAGATCGATGAGGCGCATGTTGAGGACGACTTTGCGTATCTTGTCTGGCATGCAGAGACTAACGAGACTGTCTACGAGTTCTGCACGGACACGTTCTACGTCCCCAACGACACGATCCGCTTCCAGACGTTCGCGGGGAAACTCGCGTCAACGGCGTAACGTCGGCGGCGCAGCGGGTCTCACCTCTGTTTTCGACAACTGATCCTGTCCGTGGTCGCGTTACTCCCGTCTAACTCAGCGATCTGTGTGCCACTTTCCTCGAATATACGAACCGATGAGATATTAGGGGTCGTGTTTAGTTAAGGCTGAAAAGTGAGGCGGGACTGATTTCTGCTGTCCATGGTTGAAATCGCCCGCTTCATCGGTCGTAGCGACTGGATCGACTTGGAGTTCGTGGCGCGAGAGCGGACACCGAGCGAGCTGATGGAACTCGGTAATCGACTTCATTTGTCGGAAATTTCACTTTCGAATACCATCTCAGAATTTGAGAAGTTCGGTGTCGAATGGTCACGGAAAGCGGTTCACGACTGGGTGCAGAAAGCCGATCTACAGCCAGCCAGCGATGCGAGTCCGAATCACATCGCGTTCGACGAAACGGTGATCCGAATCAACGGACAGCAGTTCTGGCTGTAGCCGCCGTCGATCCCGAAGCGAACAAATTCCTCCATGTTCGGCTGTTTACGGCGACTACGACAGTATTGGCGCAGCAGTTTCTGCGGGAGCTTCGTGAGAAACACGACGTCTCCGACGCCGTGTTCCTCGTCGATCACGCCAAGCATCTAGCGGCTGCACTGCATCGAGCAGGACTCCGATGTCAAACTATTCGTCATGGAAATCGGAACGCTGTAGAACGTATCTATATAAAGATAAGAAGTTGGACTTCCTCGCTTGCAATAGTTCCAGTCACGTCGATCCGGCGACCGCCGAAACGTGGTTGCAAGACCTCCCGCTCGCCCAGTGCGTCAACCTCGTCCCCTGGTCACGCATCGTGTCCTCGTCGAGTTCCAGCCGTTTCGCACGGCAACCGCTGACCTGGGTGTTCGACCCGTCGACGGCGTTCGGATCGGGACGACAGCCGTCGCGACGCTCCGCGAACTGCAGTCGGAGACGTAAGCTGGGCGGTTCGTGTCGCACGGGCGGTGATGTGCAAGCTCTGTGTATCCGCCGAAATCGTTATGCGGCTATGTGCAGAACGTGCACATAGAATGAGCGCGAGCGACGACCCCCGGCGGGTACACTTCCAGTCGCCAGAGTACCTCGTCGACCGGCTGGACGCCATCGCCGACCTCTTCGACACGGACCGGACGGACCTCCTCGTCGAGGCGATTCGCGAGTACATCGAAGACACCGCCGGCAGCGAGACGTTCCAGGAGTTAGTCGCGACGAAGTACTACGACGACCAACTCGAGTTCGAGACGGTCAAGCAACTGGTCGGCGCCGAAGCCGCCCAGCGGCTCCGCCTCCTCAAAGCGGACCTCGAGGACGAGCCCCTCGATATCGCTGCCCCTGACGACGTCGATGTCTACGATGGCGACGCGACGGCGGTCGAGACCGCGGCCGACGACGAGCGATGAGCGACCGGCGACTGCGGACGGTCGTCGCCGACACGAGCGCGCTCGTCAGTCTCGCCGTGCCCCGAGCCGACGCAGGCGTCGACACCGACACTCCGGACCCGTTCCAGTATCTCCTCACCTCGTGTGAGGTGTTCGTGCCGCCGGAAGTGGTCACGGAGCTCCGTGATCTCACGCAGTATCAGGACATGCACGCCGCGGCTGCGAACAACGTCCTGGCGGCTCAGGGCCACTACAGAGTCGAAGATCCGTACGAGCGCCGTGATACGCCGGACTCGCGACCGACGTTCGGCCTCGACGACGGCGAAACCGACGGCATCGTCCTCGCCAACGCGCTCGACGTCGACGGGTTTCTCACCGACGAGTTCGGTGGGACGAACTTCCCACTGATTCACGCCGTGCTACAGGGGCCGCGGATCGTCCCGACGCCGCGTCTCATCGCGGAGTACGCCCGGAACGGGCATCTGACCCACGAGGAGGCTCGTACACTGCTCACGATGATCAGTCCGCACCGCAGCTGGGAGAACAGTCCCTACGTTACGCAATTGCTCCAGCGTCTCGGCGCGTAACCGGTCTTCGAGTGGCGACGCCGAACAACCAGTGCCGGCGACGGCTTCGGAAAGCCCTCGGCCGCTCGGCATTCCGCGACCGCGCGAGACTCTGTCTCGCTGGCCCTCGTTCGCTTCTGAAGACTCGCTTCGCTCGTCTTCCGTGTTCCCGCTCGTTTCACTCGCGGGAACGTCGCTCACGAGGACGCCGCTGTGCTCCTCGTTTCTGCGGTGCTTGCGGGGTCGGGGGACGACCGAAGCGGCCTCACCTTTCTGAGTCCGCCGGGACGGTAGCTGGATCGCCGAGTGCCCCGGCCAGCTGGACAGGTGTGTACGTACCGGCCCGCCCCGCTCGCCGCTGCCGCCCTCCGCTCGCTCACGGCTCACTTCGCTCGCCGTTCGGATCGAGCCGCTCCCTCCGGTCGCGGCTCGCTTCGCTCGCGAAGGCGCGATCGAGAGCGCGCAGAGTCCTGTCGGTCGTCGGTAGTGGGGAAACCGCGATGGTGAGCCATCGCGGCGTCGGCGCGTGAGGCGGAGTTGGAGCGGATCAGCGCACAGGCGGAACTCGGCGAGCAAGAGGGGCGTGCCGAGCGGGCGCGTGACGTCGCGGCGGCGCGGAGCGCCGAGTGGAACAGGGAGTTCGAGCGGCGGGCGGCGAGCGTAGACCAGGCGTTGAGTCCCGACCACGACCCACGCGAGGTGCTCCCCCGAGCGGAACTCGGGGCGGTGAACACGCAAGCTGGCCGGTTAGCGGACGGCCTCGATGGGTGGTCGCGGGCGGCGATCAGTCGGCGGCTCGCACAGGCGGTGCTCGACGGTGCGGACATCACGCGTGCCGTTCTCGACGTGAAAGACGAACTCGAGGTCGCGCCCGGACAGGTCATTCCCATCAGTCGGGTCGAAGACGTCGATCGTGGCGAGGTGAGCGTCGACGCCGAGGGTGTACTCCTGCGCTGATCGTCCACTCCGCGTCACGTTCGTGCATCCGGCGAGAACCCCGAGCGTCGCAGTCCTGACGAACTAGAGGGTCGTGCGTCAGTCGAGGACTATACTTAACAGTTCATACGTCAGTCGGTTAATCAGTTATCGTCCCCTGTCTCGAGTGCCGTATTCAGCCGTCGGAACGATCGGGAACGAGTCGCTATCTCGATTCGAGTTCTACGAACAGCCCATCGATTCGACGGTGACCGCTCACTCCCGTGCTTCGTTGGTGTTGAGTCGGTAGTACACCGTCGTTCCATCCTCAGTTTCGACTTCTTTTTCGGCCACAGTATCTTCGGCGACGAGTTCGTCAAGCGCTTCATCGATGTCGTCGACGACCATTCCGCTCGCGACGACGTCGCCCGCGAGGTCCACCAGTTCGTCCTGAATCTCGGTCAACGTCTCGCGAATCGTCTCGGGACGCGCGTCGTTGCCGAAGTCGACTCCGCGGATGATCTCTCCTCTCGTGTACGCGTTGTCGACGTTCTCCGAGAGGAACGCCACGATCAGTTCCTTCTCGTCCTCGTACTTCCCGACGGGCGTCGTCGCCGCCGTTTCACCAACGCTGCCAGTGCTCCCGTCGTCCCATTCGTCATCGGAGATTGGCATATCCTCCTCTACCTAGTGTCGCCGTATCAACCTTCCCTTGTCGCTACTCGGTCTCGACTGCGGAGAGGCGTCTCGAGTGAACGTCTCGAATCAATCAGCGAAATAACTATTATCGAGTGGGACACTGGTTCGGATATGTCCGGAAAATTCAGTCGCGGACTCGACGTCGTTGACGGTAGTCTCGACGTGTTCCGGGCGAATCCCCGCCTCGCAGTCCTCCCGCTGTGCAGTCTCCTGCTCGTCGGGAGCGGCTTCGCAGTCGCGGCCGGCATCGCCCTCCACTACGGCCTCGTCGCATCGTTATTCACGAACGACCTCATCAAGTACGCCGCGATCTTCATCGGGCTCGCACTCACGTCGAGTCTCGGTGCGTTCTTCAACGTCGCGGTCGCGCACTGCGCGTTCCAGTACTTCGACGGCGAGGATCCGACCGTTCGCGATGGTCTGCAGTCCGCGTGGCGCTCGCGCCGTGCCATCGCCATCTGGGCGCTCACCTCCGCCACCCTCGGGACCGTCCTCTACGTCCTCGACGAGAAGTTCGGATTCCTCGGGAGCGCCGCTCGCCTCGTCTTCGACCTCGCGTGGGGGCTCCTCACCTTCTTCGTCGTCCCCGTCATCGCCGTCGAGGACACCGCCGACCTCCGCACGATCCTCCGCGAGAGCGGGGACGCGTTCAAGCAGACATGGGGTGAGAGCGTGAGCGCCTCGCTCGGCGTTTCACTCGTCGTCCTACCGATCGCCGTCGTCGGCATCGTCCTGCTCGGGGCGGCCTACCTCGGTCTCCACGGCCCAGCCGCGTGGCTCCTCGGCGGCCTCGGTCTTCTCATCGTCGTCGCCGCGATCATCGCGGGGCAGGTCCTCGGGATGGTCGCGCGCACCGCCCTCTACGAGTACGCGACTGACGACCGCCGCGTCGGTCCGTTCGCTACTCGCGACCCCGACAGCGTCTTCCCCGACTCGTGACGTAGATGAAGGACACGGAGACAGCCTCACGGCGGCGTGTCCTCCGAACGGGCGCGCTCACCGGCGCGCTCGCGCTCTCCGGGTGTCTCGGATCGATCACCGGCACCCGAGGCACGGCAGCGCGCCAGATCCCGCTGGCGACTACGGCACCAGACGCGTGGCCACGGAACGGATACGATGTCCAGAACACCGGCCAAAACCGGACCGCTACTCCACCACGGTCCTCGCCGACGACGGCGTGGTCCGTCCCCGTCTCGGGAACGGTGTCGTCGGTCGCTGTCGGCCCGACACTGGTGTATGCGAGCTCTGACGAAGAGACGCGGGCGATCACACGCGCTGGGACCGGGGAGTGGCGCGCTGACGTCGGTGGCGCGCTCACCTACGTCGAGGGACGCCTCTACGTGAGTACCGACCGGGGAGTGATCGCACTCGACGCGACGACGGGCGAAGAGATCTGGCGCGCGACCGACGCGGAACGATCGGCGGCGCAAGTCATCGAAGCTGCGGGCACGGTCTACGTCGCCGGCCACGAGCACGTCGTCGGCCTGCATGCCGACACGGGTGCCCGCCGCTGGCAGCTCGAAACAGCCCGGCATCCGGCGCTGGTCGCTGACGATGAACGGGTCGTCATCGTCACCCGCGACCGCATTCAGAGCCTCGTCCCCGGTGCGCAGACGGACGCCCTCCTCGAGGAGCCAGCGCCGCAGACACGGCAGACGATGTCGCCGGGGTGGCATCCCGAAGTCGTCTCAGCGACTCTCGTCGGGAATACGGTGTTCGCTGCGAAGTACGGTAGCAGGACGGGTAACACGCCGGGGATGGTCCGCTGTTACGATCTCACGTTCGCTGATGAGGAGTGGCTCACGCAGTTCTCGTGGGACGGGCTCGGTGTGATCTCGGTCACTGATGACCGTGTCTATGCGACGCCCTATCGGGCGACGACTGATCCACCGGACGGGTCGCTCGTCGTGCTCGATCGGGCGAGCGGCGAGGTGCAGTGGCGCTACGACGGTGCGATGCTCGGACGCCCGGTCATCGGTGGGGACGTCGTCGTCACCGGCGGTGCCGATCCGGGCTCTCCGACCGTCTGTCTCTCCTCCGATTCGCAGGCGACGGCAGACTGTTCCGATGGACGGAACCCAGCGACCTCCGGCGTGCTTCACGCCTTCGATACGACCACCGGTGAACGGCTCTGGACGCGCTCTCCGGGTGGCTCATTCGGTGGGTATCCGGTTGCCCTCGTTGGCGACACGGTGTACTACGGAGATAGTACTGGTATACACTCGCTACAGTAGTCTCGTTCCCTACCCAAGCGACCGTTCGGCCAGCACGCCCGATACGCGTCGTCAGTGGTGCTAAAAAGCAGTCCACCCGTTCTGAATACGCCTCATTGGCGTCTACTCAAGTGCCGTAGTTGCTGGACTGTGCCACCGGCGGCCGTCTATGGGATTTGATGAGGGATCCCGCATCCGAGGTTGACGAACCCAGCTATTAGCTGAGCACTGAAAGTGAATATGATTTATCACCAAATAGATGGGGCACGGTACAAGGGGAAGGGCAGTAGTGAATTCGGGGCTGAAAGGCGGTATATATTGGAGCCACAGTACTATGCAATAGGATTGCTTGAAGTACGGTAGATGTCGGGTGAAGAATCGGAGTTGCGGTCCGACTCCGCGTTAGAAAAGCCGGAATATGACCGGCTCGGATACGGCGACTTCGCAGAGGATCTTGCTGAGACAGTGCATACGCGAATCCCCTCGAACGAGTTCATCATCGGAATATATGGCCAGTGGGGGTCTGGTAAGAGCACGATTCTCAACTTCGTGGAGTATGAGCTACGGCAAAAAGAGAATCCACCGGTCATCACAAAGTTCAATCCGTGGTGGTTCTCTGGTCAATCGGATCTCATCGAGAAGTTCTTCTCCCAGCTTAGCGCGGGCTTAGACACGGGTGGAGAATACGACGAGATCCGCGATAAGCTTTCGAAGCTCGCTGATGGACTCTCCCGAGTCCCACTTTCTACGATAACAGGGATACCGTCCGGGAAGTTCCTTGCCTGGCTTTCAGATACGCTCCAATCAGAAAATCCAGACCTAGAGGGGC
Organism: Halocalculus aciditolerans; assembly: GCF_014647475.1. Classification (NCBI taxonomy): domain Archaea; kingdom Methanobacteriati; phylum Methanobacteriota; class Halobacteria; order Halobacteriales; family Halobacteriaceae; genus Halocalculus; species Halocalculus aciditolerans. The sequence goes on from NZ_BMPG01000003.1 coordinate 195,400, forward strand.
TCAAAGAAGAGATATCGGAGGGCCTTAGAGAATTAGATCAACAGATCGTCGTGTTTATCGACGACATCGACCGCCTGACCGAATCTGAGATCCGGCAGATGTTTCGCCTCGTAAAGGCGGTGGCAGATTTCCCAAACATCACCTACGTACTAGCGTTTGACCAAGAAGTGGTCGTCGAGGCATTAGACGGAGAACAGGGTGTTGGAAACGGACGGGCGTATCTAAACAAGATTATCCAGTTGCAACGGCGCGTTCCCCTTCCTGCGGAAGGCTCGCTTAACCACTTCTTCACCGAGCGACTAGAGGAGATCGTTCAGGACGACGCTGTTATTTTCGACGAAACCACGTGGCAGTCAGTCTATCCGAGAGGAGTTCAGCCATTGATTCAGACGCCGAGAGACGTCATCAGGCTAATCAACGCCATAGATACCTCGTATCAAGCATTGGGGCGCGATGCGAACTTCATTGATATCGTCGGATTAGAAGCACTCCAGGTCTTCCACAATCCGACTTATGAGAAGATTCGTGACAACCCGTCTCGGTATACAGTCAGTACGCGGTCGAGCAGGTCGTCAGAGGACGAGGATTACTCCGAGCTGTGGGAGCACCTCGATGAAGAGGAACGAACGATAGAGCCGCTGCAAATCCTTCTCAGATACCTGTTCCCGGAGGTCAAGACCGGGAGGCTGGCGATAGGACTCAGCTTTTCCAGAGACACTGCCACATATCGAAAGCAAAGGCGAGTTTGCCATCCCGATGTCTTCCCCTACTATTTCAGACAAACAGTTCCCAGAGGAGAGCTACCAATCGGGGAAATCGAAGCCATACTCAAACTCACCGACGACGCAAACAAGTTTGCTACCCGACTCCGGGACCTTGCCTCCCAAGAGACGCAATCCGATCGGTCACTAGCTCATACGTTCTTGAGTCAACTTCCCAACTATATTGGGGATATCGAAGATGGCGACGAGGTAGTCAAGGGGTTGTTCTTGGCGGGAGACGAGCTTATTGAAACGGACCCCGCTCGAAATACGTTTGACGACGGTAATCGTGGGCATCTTCTTCAGGCGATATTCCAGATTCTGGATGGACGATCTAAAGACGAGAGCTTCGAGTTATTGCATAGATCGATTCAGCAGGGAGAGGCCCCCTACTTTGCCACGTATTTGATCGGAGTGCTGCTTCAGGAGCACGGAGAGTACAATAGTGACGAGATCAAGCAGGAAGACAGGACGCTAACTAGAGACCACGTAGAGGAGTTAAAAGAGGATGTGGTCGGCTTGATTGAAGAGCGGGTGTCAAACGACGCTCTTCTGGAAACGCCCAATGTGTACATGGTTCTCACTCGATGGGCGGAGTGGGCAGATTCGGACAAACCGACCCAGTGGGCCCAGGAGCTCGGTGAAAATAGAGAGGGGCTATTCACTCTGGTTCGGGCCTTTGTCAAAGAAGGACAACATAGGACACTCGGAGCACCTAAACAAACCGTAGAATACCTCGATCCGAGGGATCTTGACGTTTTTATCGACAGCGCGGAAATACAGAGACGTCTCGAAGCTTTCGACCAGGATGAGTTAGAGGAGGACGAACGAAAGCTGCGACAGCTCTTCCACGAGGGGCAAGAGCTTCTTGAGGACGGGAGAGATCCTGGTTCACTTGAAGCGTGGCTTTTCGAGAGCCGAGGAGCAGATTAGCCGGCTACCAGAAGTCGAATCCCCCCGGCCACGGGATCCGAAATTCTGCCGTGCCCTGCACCCACGATGGTCTTACTGGAGAGCTGATTCCGCCGACCTGATCGTAATACGAATTATGGTCTCCTTTCGTGATGAAGCCGCGATGTGGAGCGGGACAATATTCGAGTTGACGACAGCTCCGCGCTCTGTGTAGTCGTGATCTGCTTTACTGTACCAGTTCTCGCTCTTATTGACCCAGAACCGGGCGCGGTGAATAACGGGGGTCCGGTTCGGATTTCCAAACCGATTATAGATGAGCACGTCTCCTGGTCCGTGGAATTTGCTGTATCCAGACTGCTTGCCGATCTGGTATGTGACTATTCGGTATCATTGATCGCCTGCGACGATGAGAACCGGTGTTCTTCCATAACGAAGACGAGATCACCGCGCTCCATGTGTGGCTGCATGCTTCCAGATTCAACAGCAACTAGAGGAGGCCAGAGGCCACTAACTGCAAAAAGAACTAGGCCGACTATTGCGACGATAAGAGCGGTACTGAGTAGTTCTCTGATGAGTATGAGAGGTTCCGAATTACTTGCCCAGAGCGACGTAGCGGATTGAATGAGCCTTTCGTTGAGATTCGGGCCACGACGATCAGCCATTAGGCTATGGCATTAGCCTACTTATCGATAAACCTCTCCACTTGATTTAAATATTGTAATATTCGATTTAAAATCAACATTTGAGTGACCTATCACGGGGCCAGAATTGGGAGAGATTTGAACACGCCAGTGATGATTAGCGTAACTATGAACTGGTCAATTTGTTCCCTGTGCTCGTCACTCGTGGTTACGCCCGCGGCCGCATTGGCTTCGCCGGCAGCCCGAGTTCCTCGTTCGGCACCGAGTAGGCGTTCATCACACGACTCCTCTCGGCGCGCGCGGCATCGACGACGGCCCCCTGTGGGAATGGATGGCCGGTACAGCGACAGGCCGCGTAGACGCCCGCTGCCGCCATCGCTTCGATCGACCGCCCCACGAGGAGGTCTTCGTTTTGCGCGCTCCGGAAGAGCCGGGGCGCTTGCTCCCGATGCGTCTTCGCGAGCTCGAGCACACTTACCACTCGCTGAACCTCGCTGAGCCCATGTCCGAGGTTGCGCTCCGCTTTCGACCGGAATCTCCCACGCCGTTGTTCACGCCGAAGCCGACCGAGCTGCCGACGCTTCGACGTCGAGAGTGCGTTCCCCTTTGCGTCTGTCCGATTGTCGTCGAGAGCCCCGGTCGTGCCGCGACGCCGTCAGCGGCGCGTCCGTCCGTTCGTCTTCGTCGTCGTAGACCGGCTCGTCGCCGTGGTCGATCACGAGGCCGCACTCCTCGCAGACCGTTTCCACCGCGTGTTCGTCTCGACTCGACCACCGCACTCCGGGCATCCGGACATGGTCTCGTCGGTTTGTACGTCTTCGTCGAAACCGCTCTCGTAGATGTCTCTGGTTGCCATCGATCTCACCGAGTCATGCGACGACGGCGTCGACGGCGTCGACGGGCGTTCTCGACCTTTCCCGCACCCGACGCGCGGTCCATCTCCGGCACCGACAGTTGGAGCGTCGTCTCCGAACCGAGGTCGGTCGCGGGTGCGCCCGACCGATCGTGGCCGTGACCGTGGTCGTCGCCGTGGGCGTGACCGTGGTCGCCGTCCGGGGGGCGCGACCGATTCGTCGTTATCTCATCGAAGGACCCGCAGAGTCATTAATTCGACTGCCACGACACACCGTAGAAGCGCCGTTCATTGGCGAATATGCGCCTATATTTATAAAACGAGCGTCTGGCGCGGGCGAGCCGGTCCGTGACTCGCGTCGTGGCCGGTATCCCCGTCGGCGTGCGTCAGAGCGGGAGTCTTCGCCCCGCCGCTCGCCGGGTGTGCGGTGGGGCGGGGGCCGACGGGCTCTTTATCGAGCCACCGAAACGATCGCGTATGGAGACCGTGACCGTCGCCCGTGACGTCTCGGCGTCGCCCGAGCGAGTCCGCGACGCCATCTCCGACGTCGAGTCGTTCATGTTGGCCGCCGGGTTCGACGAGGTGGACGTCGAGGGGGACGCCCTCCGGATCGTCAACCACGTCGGCCTGTTCGAAATCGAGCTCGACCTCGTCGTCGAGGATCGCGCGGACGCCGCGCTCGCGTATCACCAGCGCGACGGCATCTTCCGCGAGATGGAGACCGTCTACACGGTCGAGGAAACGGCGGACGGCACCCACGTCGAGGCGACGACCGAGTACGCGCTCGCCGCGAAGATCGTCGGTCCGGTCTTCGACGGCACCGTGGTGAAACGCCAGCGCCGCAAGGAGCTGAACGCCCAGTTCGACTTCCTCGATGCGCTCTGACGGAGAGCCGTCCCGTCTCGGGGCGACGCGTCCCGCTCTCGACGGCGCGCTCAGTCCGCGAGCAGGTCGGCGCGCTCCGCGAACTCGGTGATCACCGCCGCTTCCGCGCGGTGGAGCGTCTCGCTGCACGTCGATTTCGCGATCCCCAGCTCGTCGGCGACGTCGGTGAGCGTCGCGTCGCGCGGCGTCTCGTAGTAGCCGACGGCGACCGCGGTCGCGAGGACGTCGCGCTGGCGCTCGGTGAGCGGGGCGTCGCGCTCGTATCGCTCGTCGCCGATGCGTTCGAGCGTGAAGTCGATGCCGAACGCGCTGAACTGATCGCGGAGCGCGCCGAGGCGCTCGCTCGGTGCACGGAGCGTCCACGTCGCCGCGCCGTCCCGTATCTCGAAGGGGAATTCGAGGGGGACGCCGGACTCCCGGAGCGGGAGCAAGAGCACCGGATCCGCGGTCTCGAACTGCAACAACACGTCCTCGTCGCCGTCGTAGAGCGTCGTCACGCCTCGGATCGTCTCGTGGGCGGTCATCGCGTCGCGGATCGCGTCCGGGTCGCCGCCTTCGTCGAGTTCGAGGAGGCCGACGCCCGTCTCCTCGTCCGCGAACGCGGTGAGCACGCGGAACGTGTCCGCGGCGAATCGACGCGAGACGTCGCCGATCCAGACGCCTTCGGGAACGGTGACGGTGAGTTCGGCGCGCGGCATACGGCCCGGTTCGTGAGCGGGCCGTAAGTGGCTAGCGCTCGCTCCCGCGCGCTGGGACGGCGCTCACGGCCCGCGAGCCGTGGTGTGGTTCTCGGCGGTCTTCGCGGCGCAGAACGCGACGGTACCCGCGACGGCACCGGCGTCGAGGTCCGCGAGCGCGCAGGCGACCGCGAACGCGACGACGCCGACGGCGACCGGGAGGCGGTTGCGAGCGACCTCGCGGACCCGAGCGGCAGTGGCGGTCATCGGTTCCCGTTCGACGCGCCGCGCCGAGAGCCGTTTTCCCGAACGGGTTCGGGACGGCGCGTAGGTGCCGGGCGCTCGAAGACGCGCGTATGCTCCCCGGGAACCCCGACGTCGACACCGACGTCCAACCGCCGATGCGGCTGCCGCTCGGCCACTTCGTCGTCGCGCTCGGCGCGCTCTGCGTCGCGGTGCTCGTCGGCCTGCTGCGCGGTGACGCGCTGTTCGCGCTCGCCGCCGGCCTCGCGCACGTCCACCTCGTGCTCGTCGGCTGGGTCTGTCTCACCATCGCCGGCGCGATGACGCAGTTCGTCCCGGTCTGGTCGGGCGTCCGCCTCCACTCGACGCGGCTCGCCGGCGTCCAGCTCGCCCTGCTCGCGGTCGGTCTCGCGGGCTTCGCGGTCGCGCTCCTCGTCGGCGCGTTCGCGCCCCTCCCGGCGTTCGCGGCGGCGATGCTCCTCGGGTTCTGGGTCTTCGTCTACAACATCGCTCGGACGCTCGCCCGCGCCCGCCCGTTCGACGTCACCGAACGCCACTTCGCGTACGCGCTCGCGTCCTTCCTCGCCGTCTCCGCGCTCGGCGTGTCGCTCGCCGTCGGCTTCACTCGTCCCGATTTCCTCCCCGTGAGCCGCGTGGCGCTCCGGGGTTCGCACGTCGCGCTCGCGCTCTTCGGCGCCGTCCTCTGCACCGTGTTCGGCGCGCTCTACCAGCTCGTCCCGATGTTCGCCCAGTCGGACCTCGACGCGCTCGACCGCCGCCTCCAGCGCCTCGAAGAGACCGTCTACCCGCTCGGCGTCGCCGTGCTCGCGACGGGGCGTCTCGTCGAGATCGCACCACTCGCCCGCCTCGGCGGCCTGCTCGTCGTCGGTGGCGTGCTCGCCGTCGCCGTCGTGCTCGCGCGTCGCCTCGCGGACGCCACCGTCTCGTGGGGGCCGATGCTCCGCCGATACGCCGTCCTCCCGGTCGCGATGGGCGCGTGGGCGGCGTGGACGCTCCCCGTCTGGCTCGCCCGCCCGCTCGCCTACGACGCCGCCGTCGGCGCGCCGGGGTCGTTCTCCCTGCTCGTCCTCGGCGTCGTCGGCTTCGTCGTCCTCGGCACGCTCTACCACGTCGTCCCGTTCATCGTCTGGGTGCACCGCTACAGCGACCGCCTCGGCTTCGAGGCCGTGCCGACCATCGACGACCTCTACGTCGCGCGCGTCGCCCACGTCGACTTCGCGCTCCTCCTCGCCGGCACGGCGCTCCTCGTCCTCGTCACGGGCGGCGTCGCGCTCCCCGCACCCCTCGCCCGAGCGGGCGACGCGCTCGTCGCGGGCGGCGTCGCACTCGCCGCCGCGAACCTCCTGCTCGTCGTCTGCCGACACGCCGTCGCGCCCGCCGTGAGCGCTCGATTCGGGTCGTTCGCGAGCGAGTGATGGCCGCACTCCATCGAAACGACCGCTCGATCTCGTCTCGTTCAGTGCTCTCGTACCTATCGTACCAGCGGCCGTCGTCGCGCGTACACGCTGTCCGCTCGCGGTGCCGACGTCGTGCTCACCGTCCGTCCGCCGCTCCCGACGCCGGCAGTGCGACTCTGTCACTGACTGGAAGGGGAGGGGAACGGGTTCTCAGCAGGTTGGAACCGGGGGAAATAATTTGTTAACTGAACAAAAACAACTCCCTATGACGGACGACTCACCGATCGATCGCGTCGCACTCGGCGGCGCAATCGCGCTCGTCTGGGCCGGCTACGTCGGCCTCGTGGGGTTGTTGGCTCGGGTCGGGTGGGGGGAACGATGGCGCTCGCTCCTCTCGGATGTCTACGTCGGATTCGACGAGACGACCAGCGGTATCGCGGTCGGGATCGGGTGGGCCGCGATCGACGGGTTCCTCGCGGGCTGGACGGTCGCGACCGCCTACGACGCCCTCACCCCTGACGGGGCGGGGAGTTGACGGCCGGAACACCACCGAGTGCCCCCGACTCGCCGGTGGGACGGCGTGGGAGACGCGGCGGGCACTTGACCCCGGGTTCGCCACCGCGGGTGCCGTCGAAACCCCGACGGATCCCCCCGCCAGTGGCCATCACGCGCATGACGAGTGAATCGTCGACGGCCCACGGGACCACACTGACGAGCGGTGCCGGAACGCGTTCGACAGCGACAGCATGACCGAATCCAAACTCGGCGTTCGGGAGGCGGTCTCGTTCGCGCTCGGGGGCATCATCGGCGGGGGTATCTTCGCCGTTCTCGGCGTCGTTGCCGCCGTCGCCGGGACGACAGCGTGGATCGCCTATCTGCTCGCCGGAATCGTCGTGATGGCGACCGGCTACTCCTACGTCGAGCTCAACGCTCTCAGCTCGCGAACCGACGGGTCGGGCGGAGCGGTCACCTTCATCGACGAATTTCTCGACCGGCCGAAGATCGCGGGAATGGTCGGCTGGACGTTGCTCGTCGGATACGTCGGCACGCTCGCGATGTACGCCTACGCGTTCGGGACCTACTTCGGCGCCGTCTTCGGGGTCTCCGAACTGCCCGTCGTCGGGCTGCCGGCGCGCCCCGTGATTTCGACGCTCGTCGTCGTCGGTTTCATCGCGCTCAACCTCGTCGGCGTCCGCGAATCCGGCCTCGTCGAAGACGCGCTGGTCGGCCTCAAGCTCCTCGTCATCGTCCTGTTCAGCGCGATCGGCATCTGGTATGGACACTCACACGACGCGCTCTCCTTCGGCATCGCACAGTCGCTCGCACACCCCGTCGGGCCGTTCCTCGCCGCGGGGGTCGCGTTCGTCTCCTTCGAGGGCTGGCAGCTCCTCTTCTACGACCAAGAGAGCATCACGAACCCTACCCGAACGCTTCGAAAGGCGGTCTCCGTGTCGATTCCGGTGTCGACGCTCGCCTACGTGTTGGTCGCGTTCGTCACGCTCAGCCTGGTCAGCCAGCGGGAAGTCGCCGCTCACCCCGACCTCGCGCTCGCCATCGCGGCCGATCAGTTCGCCGGTACGGTCGGGTACGTCGCTATCGGCGTGGCGGCCGTCGCGTCGACCGCGAGCGCGATCAACGCGACGCTGTTCAGCGCGGCCCTGTTCGCGAAGGGGTTGCGCTCCGATGCGTTGATCCCCGACCAGATCGCCTCAGCACGCGAACGGGGCGTTCCCACGAACGCCCTGCTCCTGATCGGTGGCTTCACCGTCGTGTTCACCGTCTACGGCGATCTGGAAGCGATCACGGAGTTCGCCTCGATGTCGTTCATCGTCGTGTTCGGAACGGTCAACGCAGTCGCGCTCGTGCAAGACTCCGTCCCGAACCGGTGGATCTCGCTCGTCGGATTCGTCGGAACGCTCCTGTTTCTCCCGCTCTTCGCGTGGCACCTCTACACGGTGGAGTTCCACGTGTTCGCGCTCGTCGTCGTGATCGCCGCCGCGCTGCTCCTCGTCGAGGGAGTGTACTTCGAGCGGACGGAGATCGAATCGGGGTTCAAATCGGTGGAGAAACGCCTCTGACGGCGGGCTGTGCGTCTCCGAGTAGCGTCGAAGAGAACGCGTTAACTCCGCGTCTCGGCGTGACGAATCGTCCCACCCCCCTCTCGCGAGCGGGCGCGTCGCTGCTCCAAGACACCCGAATCCCGCGTCGTCGCCTACTCTTCGGCGTCGAACAGCGCTCGCACCCGCTCGGCGTCGGCGGCGTCGTCGGCCTCCTCGACGGCGCGCTCGGGCGCTTCGAGCAAGCCCTCGACGAGGCGGTCGGCGAGGTCGTCGAGGACGCGCGCCCGCTCGGGCGTGAGGGCGTCCCGGGCCTCCAGTCGCGAGTAGGCGCGCTCGAGTTGTTCGCTCCGCACCGCCTCGGCGCGCGCTTCGAGGGCGCGGCGCGTCGCCTCGCGGGCGTCGGTCGTCCCCGCGTCACCGGCGTCGCTCGACGCCGCCTCGCTCATAGCTCCACCTCCGCCGGCGACTGATCCGGCATCGGGCCGTCGTACCCCTCGGGCTCGTACGCGCAGAGCGGATCGCTCGCGAGCGGGTCGCCCGCCGTCGCGTAAGCGCGAGAGCGACTGCCGCCGCAGACGTGGCGGAACTCGCAGGCCCCGCACTTCCCCGTGAGCGCGTCGGGGTCGCGCAGCGACTCGAAGAGATCCGAGTCCCGGTAGACGTCGACGAGCGACTCCTCGCGGACGTTCCCCGCCGATTCGGGGAGGAAGCCCGAGGGGTAGACGTCGCCGACGTGGCTGACGAACGCGAAGCCGTCGCCCGCCGTGACGCCGGTCCGCCGGCCGATACCGTCGCGGGCGGGCGACGCGATGCCGCCCTCGGCGCGTTTCTGCTGGAGGGCGACGCGCCGATAGTGCGGCGCTTCGGTCGTCTTCACGCCGAACGGCGCGTCGTCGGCTACCTCGACGAGCCACTCCATGACGCCCTCGGCGCGCTCGGGGTCGATGGGGTCGAGGACGCGCCCCCGGCCCACGGGAACGAGGAAGAAGACCGACCAGAGCACGGCGTCGAGGTCGGCGACGAGGTCGCGGATCGCCGGGAGGTCCCCGATCGTCTGCGCGCAGACGGTCGTGTTGATCTGGAGCGGGAGGCCGGCGTCGCGCGCGGCGCGCGCGGCATCCACGGTGGAGTCGAAGCTCCCCGCTTCGCCGCGAAACGCGTCGTGAGTCGCCGCGCTCGCGCCGTCGAGGCTGAGCGCCATCCGCCGGAGGCCGGCGTCCGCGAGGTCGTCGATCCGCTCGCGGGTGAGCGACCCGGTACCGCTCGGCGTCATCGTCATCTGCAGGCCGTTCTCGACGCCGTACTCGACGAGGTCGACGGTGTCGTCGCGCGCGAGCGGGTCGCCCCCGGAGAGCACGACGAGTTGGCCGTCGCCGAACGCGCGGGCGTCGTCGAGGAGCGCCTTCCCCTCGGTGGTGGTGAGCTCGTCCGGGTGACGCGCCGGTTGGGCGTCCGCCCGACAGTGCTCGCAGGCGAGCTCGCACGCCTGCGTGACTTCCCAGATGCAGACGAACGGCCGCTGGCTCGTGTCGACGTCGCTCGGTCGCATACTCGTGGGATGGGCGTCCGTCCCCGAGTAGCCCGTCCCGAACGCGTTCGGGGATACGGTTTGCCCTCCGGAGTCGGTTATCGTAGATATGGTCGACGCGACCGCAGTCGACGACGCCGTCAGCGAGACCGACGCGCCCGCGGACCGGCCGCGTGAACGCCTCGACGCCCGCGAGCTCCCGCCGCCCGAGCCGCTCACGGAGACGCTCGAACGACTCGCCGACTTCGACGACGAGCGCGTCCTCGTGCAGGTGAACGACCGCGCGCCCCAACACCTCTACCCGAAACTCGACGACCGCGGGTGGGCGTACGAGACCGTCGAGACCGACGACGCCGTCGTGACGGTCGTCTGGCGGTCCTGACGCCGATCGGTGGAGCGTCCCCACCCCGCGCCACTCGGGACCGTCCCCCGTACGCGAACACGTTCGGGGAGACGGTGAACGGGTTGGGGCGCGTTCGCCGACGTATGTCCGACGTCCAAACCGAAACGCTCGCAGATCTGAGCGGGGAACCGCACGCCACCGTCTTCGCGGACGGTCCCCGGACCGTTCGGCTCTCGCTCGCCGCCGGCGAGTCGCTCCCCGAGCACGACCACCCGGGCGTGGACGTCCTGCTCGTCGGCCTCGGCGGCCACCTCACCGTCGAACTCGACGGGGAGCCCCACGACCTCCGGGACGGCGACGTCCTCCGCGTCGCGGGCGAGCACCGGATCGAACCGCGCGCCCGCGAAGACAGCACCGCGCTCGTGGTCCTCGCGCCGCGGGAGGGCGACGATGCGTAGTTTCTTCGGTAGCGGGGGCGCGGACGAGGCCTTCGACGACCAGGGGTCGTTCGTCCCCGCGCACCTCCCCGAGCCCGGACCGTTCCTCGCCGACGCCGAGGTGCTGACGGGCGACGATCACGCCGCCGTCCACGAGACCGCGCGCGAGTGCTTCGAGGAGCGCGGCGTCTACGACGTGACGTTCGGCTACAACCTCGCGCGCCTCAACCTCGATCAGCGCCACCCGAACGCGGGGTTCCGGTACGGCGTGGACGGCGACGACCTGCGCGCGGAGTTCACGCCGACGACCGAGTTCTGCCCGCAGAGCGACACCCTCACCGTCGGCGCGTTCCGCGCGTGGAACGGCCTCGAGGAGCGCCACGACTACGAGCTCGTTCGCGTCCGCGTCGCGCCCAGCCACCAGCGCGCCGACGCCGTCAACGACCGCCTCGCCGCCCTCGAAGAGGCGTACGTCGAGACGGGCGAACTCCCCGACGCCGAGACCCCGGACCCGAACGGCGGCGCGGGCGACGACGCGCTCCCGTTCTGAGCCGCGCTGCTGAGAGCGTTATCGAGAGAGAGCCCCTTCCCGGTCGATACGGCACTGGTAGATTCAGAGACCACAGCGACCGGCGGTGCAGGAGGGTGCCGTGGTTACGTCGTCACGACTGCGACGGCGTTGAAGAGGGTGAACAGGACGACCAAGGCAAGTACGGCGCTGACGACGGTGCGTCGGGGGTGCTCTCGTCGGTACTTCCCGGCGAGGCCGTAGGGGATACCCAGTCCGAGCGTCGCCGCGAGGAACATCGCGATGTTTCGGACGAGCTCGACGGCGACACCCGGATAGCCGCCGGGCGTACCCATCGTCGCCAGAAACCCGACGAAGGCTGTAACAGCGACACTCAGCCCACCCCAGACGGCTAATAGGGCGACTTCCCACCACGCGACTGATTCCGCGAACCGGACGTACGCGACGAGTGAGATCACGAGCGGGAACACGAAGATCGTGAATAACTCGAGGTTCCAACTCCGAAGCGGGGAACCGGGAACGTTCGCGACTGAGAGAGCGAGTCCCAGGACGGCTAGTCCGACCAGTACTCCCGAAAGCGTCCGGGTATCGGCCGTTCGTGTGGAGGGTGCCATATCGGAACGTGTGCCGAGATATGATAAATGTCTTATGTCACTCGGGGTGCTGGAACGATACGTTCGCCCGTCCGAGTACGTATGCTTACTCGACGCGCACGCGGACGACGTGCCCGCCGCAGCCGCACTGCTCGACGTACTCGTAGTCGACGGCGTCGCCGAACGCCTCGTCGAGCGCGTCGTAGAGGTACGTCTCCGGGTGGCCGTGTGCGGCGTGCGTCACGAGGTTCACGTGGTAGCCCGGAGCGGTCTGCCGGACGGCGTCGCGGGCGTCGGCGAGGAGGCGCTCGCGGTCCGACTCGTACTCGGGGCGTTCGAGGTTCGCCGACCACGAGTTCCGATGCGTCTCGTCGGTGACGGCCTCGGCGTCGTGCGAGTGGCTCATGCGTGTCATGGGAGGCACGCAGGAGAGAAGAGCGGCGTCCCGAACGGGTTCGGGACGGTTAGTCGTCGTCGGATTCGGCGCTGGCGCTCTCGCCGAAGATGCGCCGCGAGATGACCGTGCCGTCGGACGAGGCGGCCGTCGGGTCGCGGCGGACGAAGCGCTTCTTCAGGACGTCGTAGGAGAAGAGCGCGGTCCCGAGGATGAGGAGGACGTCACCGGGGAGGCGCGCCCAGAAGAGCGTCTGGACGAGGTCGCGGCTGTAGAAGGCGAGCGAGCGCGCGGCGTCGTAGTTCCCCGTGAAGACGGTCTCGAGCTGGAGGAAGCCGACGGGGACGTCGCCGACGAACACCATCCACGCGAGGCCGATGTTCCACAGCCAGAACGCGCGCCGGAGGTTCGTGCCGTCCCACTTGCCGCGCTTCGTGGTGAACTGCAGGACGTAGACGGCGAGGCCGAGCGCGAGGAAGCCGAACGCGCCGAACATCGACGCGTGGGCGTGCCCGACCGTGAGGAAGGTGCCGTGCTCGTAGTAGTTGACGAGCGGGAGGTTGATGAAGAAGCCGAGGACGCCCGCGCCGACGAAGTTCCAGACGCCCGAGGCGACGATGAACATGAACGGGAGCGTGTAGGGGAAGGACTCGCCGGCGTCGCGCATCGCGCGGTACTCGCCGATGGCCTCGAAGAGGATGAACACCAGAGGAATGAACTCGAGCGTGGAGAAGACGCTCCCGATGGGCACCCAGTAGTCGGGGAGGCCGATCCACCAGTAGTGGTGGGAGACGCCGATGACGCCCGCGCCCATCACGAGGAGGGCTTCGAGCATGACGGCCTTCTCGGCGCTCCGGCGCGAGAGGAGGTTCATCGCGACGAGCGCGACGGCGACGACGGCGACGACGAAGAACTCGAAGGCGCCCTCGACCCACATGTGGACGACCCACCAGCGCCAGAACTCCGTCACGACCATCGTCGTCTGCGGCGTGTAGAACATGCTCGCCGCGAACAGCAGGCCGATGGAGCCGCCGGCGTAGATGATCATGTGCGCGAGGCCGAAGCGCGACTCCCGCTTCAGGAGGGGCTTGAAGCCGCGCGCGACGAGCGCCGTCCAGAGCGCGAACCCGACGAGGAGGCCGACCTGCCAGAGACGCCCGACCTCCAGGTACTCGAGGCCCTCGTTCCCGAGGATCCACCAGAGCGCGCCCTCGATGTAGCCCTGCGAGCCGAGCCAGATACCGAGGAGGCCGCCGACCACGACGACGAACAGCGCGCCCAGCAGGACGTGGACGTAGCGCTTCTGGTTCGCGGGTTCGCGGCCGGTGAGCAGCGGCGGGAGGAAGAGCCCGATGCCGAGCCAGAGCGTCGCGATCCAGAGGATCGCGAGGTCGATGTGCCACGCCTTCGTGATGGCGAACGGGAGCGCCGAGAGCGCGTCGACGCCGAGCGCGCTCGCGAGCCCGTAGAAGCCGCCGCGCTCGATGTAGTAGTGCGCCATCAACCCCCCGAGCAGCGTCTGCGCGAGGAAGAGGACGGCGGCGACCGGGACGAAGCGCGCGGCCGCGAACTGACTCGGCGTGAGCGTGACGTCGGCGGGGTCGGGGACGTCGACGCCCGCCGCGTCCGGTTCGGGGAGTTCGACGGAGCTGTAGAGCCAGATGCCGAGGCCGCCCCCGCCGACGAGGAGCACCATCGCGACGACGCTCCACGTCAGCGCGCTCACGGGCGCGTCGTTACCCGCGCCGGGCGCGTACGGCCAGTCGTTCGTGTAGGAGTGCGCGGTCCCGGGGCGGTCGATGGCGGAGAACATCGCCGTCCAGACCGCGAAGTCCGCGAAGCGCCGGGCGTCCTCGGGCGTCGAGACGAAGCCGGCGGGGATGCCGGCCTCGCGGTCGCCGCCGTTGTAGCGCTCGACGTACGACTCGCGGACCTCACCGTAGGCGTACGCCTCGGCGGGAGTGAGTTCGAGCGTCTCGCCGAACTCGCCCGCCGAGAGCTGGCGCTCGACGACGTCGTTCACGGCGGCCTGCTCGGCGTCGTCGAGGGCGGCGTACGACGACGCGCCGTAGCGTTCGCGCGCGACGTACTCACGCATGTTCGTCGTGAGCCTGTCGAGCGCGTCCGCCGTGTAGTCCGCGCCGAAGTACGCGCCGTTCCCGAGGACCGACCCGTGATTCATGAGGCTGTTCTGCTGGAAGACCGCCTTCCCGGCGACGATGTCTTCGTTCGTCGCGATGACGTCACCGTCCGGACCGACGACCTCCGCGGGCCGCTGTGGCGACTGTTCGTACGCGAGGTACGCCCCCGCGCCCATCACGACCAAGTTGAAGACGAACGCCACCACGAGGGCCTTCGCCAACGTCTCTCTGCGTATGCGCATCTCGTTCGGCGGTTCGTCGCCCCCGCACTACTTGGTGGCGTCGAACACGTTCGGGGGAAGCGACACCCTCGGCGGCCGCGTAGCAGGCGTCGATGCCTCCCACGGAACGCGTCCTCGACGTCCGCGAGCACGACGGCGACCCGTTCGAAACGATCACCGACGCGCTCGACGACCTCTCCGACGGCGACTCGCTCCGCCTCGTCAACACCTTCGAACCGGTGCCGCTCTACGGCGTCCTCGAGTCGCGCGGGTTCACGCACGAGACGGAGCAGGTGGACGAGGACGAGTGGCACGTGCGTATCGAGCCCGCGGAGTGAGCCGAACCCGTTCGGGAGAAGGGCTACTTCGGTGCCGGGCCGAGTACGACGCGCATGAGTGAGACGACACTCGACGTCCGGGACGTCCCGCCGTCCGATCGCCACCCGAAGATCCACGACGCCTTCGAGGAGCTGGACGCCGGCGACGTCCTGACGATCGTCAACGACCACGAGCCGAAACCGCTCTTCTACGAGTTTCAGGCCGAAGTCGAGGCCTTCGACGCCGACGGCTACGCCGTCGAGGAGCGCGGCCCGGGCGAGTTCGTCGCGCACTTCCCGAAGCAGTAGCCGCCCCGAACCCGCCCGTTCTTCTCGTCCGCGACAGCGACGCGGAGCGTCGCGTCAGCGCTCCAGGACCGCGTCGAGGACCTCGCGCTGTGCCGCCGCGAGGTGCTCGCGTTCGAACTGTTCGGCGTCCTCTCCCGCGTCGTTCTGCGAGTTAGGCCGTGTCGTGGTCGGTCGACGGCCCGTGGTTCACGCGCCGCACGCTTCCCTGGCGTCGAAAAACTCCCGAGAGCCATCTAGCCTCCTTGACCAACAATGACGGTCAACGCCGTCGAGTGTCGGTTAAGTGCGGGCTAGGGGTTGGTGAGGCGTCCGACGCGCTTGACGCGGAATCGGTCGCGCTCCACCGCGTGCTTCGACGTCGAACGCCGTCGAGAGCGACCGCGTGTTCGTGAAGCGGTGGATTAGCTCCTCACGGACGGCGTCGCGGCTGACTGTCGTCTCGTCCCAGCCGACCCGAGTATCGAAGGAGCGCTTCCGAAACCGTCCAGGGCGTCCGTCGACAGAGAAGAGCTGCGTGCGCTTTTCCCCAACTGTGGCCGGCACCGACCGGTTCGTTCCGAAGTTTGCTGAGCACGCATTCGACGAACCGATTGGTCGTGGGCATGTCCTGCTCGTTCGCGATCGAGAGTCCGAGCGTCGTCCACGGTGTCGATTCTTCGTCGCCGGATGGGGCTTCTCAGAGGCCTGGCTGCTGCTCGTAGTCGGAAGCCATGCCTTCTCACAGGGCGGTATTTGTGCGCCCCGCTACATCTGCCCGGGGCTATACGCTGTCGTAACGCAATAGACAGCTCTTGAGCTTCCGTGACATCGTCATGGGGAGCTCCGTTAGCGTCTGGGATTCTCTACTGATTAAGTAGGCGTGCTCTCGTCACGGATCCTGCCGTGGAACGGCCGGTGAATGAGTGTGCGAGCTAGTCAGTCAGTTGTCTGATCGATGACCCGCCTGATGTACACCTCACCCATCGTTCGCCGCCAACAGTAGTGCAACGCCAGTAACTGATACTGACACCCCGAGAAGAATGAGACCGAGGTATCCCACCGCTATCGACCCGATATCCTGAATAGCCGCATGGTACTGGTTGGTCGTGTGCGAGAACAGCAACAGGGTACCTACGATACTAATGAGGAGACCTATTGCGTTCGTCCACAGTCCTAACTTTGACATGTGATTATCACGCTTACTCGAAACCAGAATACTGTAGAACGACGTAATTATCTTCTGTCTCTCCAGTCTGTTGCCTGGGAGAGACACCGGCATCTTCTGAGGGTCATTATTCGGCTCTGCTGCATCACCCTCTGCTCTTCACACGTCGTTTCGGAAACGCTCAAGGATTCTGACACCGACGAGACCGTAGACGAGTCCAAAGAGACCGAGGTAAAGCCCTGCGTAGAGGGCCCAGGATTCACCCATTATATCCGATTCTATTATTCTACATCCTCCATAAAGCACGAGGAGGATCGCGAACGGCTCCACGAGGAGGGCTTTCTGCAGGGACGTAATATCTGTACGTGTGTCTGTATGAGAATAAATATTCGATGCAGGCACGGTCTAGTTAAGCCGAAACTATCTGCTTCGACCGATTGCGGTGCTCGGTGAGCATCAACGATCACTGCGGGCAGTGATTCGATAGTTCGCCGGCGGGAGAGGCCGTCGCTTGAGCGGCTCACGAACGCTTTCGGTGGAAGCACGATACCTCTAATGGGAGCGGCTCACTCGGTCGCACCCGCTTCACTAGACAGCGTCGGTAGTCTAATAACGTCCGTATCCTATCACGGTCCGTTCATTTGGAAGTCCTGTCTCACGCTTTATCCTGCCTAGGGTCGTGCGATCAACGAACTGCCTCCCCAAGTTTAACAGCAGTAACTGACACAATTGGGTCATAGGTCCTCGCCCAATGCCCACGAAACTCCGGAACGAGAACGGCCGATTGTGGCCGCCACTCCGAGTGGTGTGGAACGACGACGAACGCCGGCCTCGAGCACCCATACGCCTTATCACGGGAATCATAGTGGTGCTCACCTTCGCCAACACTGGTCGGACCATCCGCCCCTCAGTTCTCGCCGGAAACGGCCCGGTTACCGAGGTCGTGAACACCTCGATTCGTGGGGTTCCTCAAGTAGCGGGAATCGTCCTCGGTGTATCGCTTGTTGCGATGGTACTTGACCGGCGGGTACTCTCCGATTTGGGTCCCTCTTCCGACCGTGGTGTGTGGCGTCCGTTCGTAGGGGGGTTCGCACTCGGAGTGGGGATCACGGTTCTTAGCATTGCTGTCGGAGTACTTGTGGGATTTTACGAGATAGACGGCATCAAGATGGCTAGTGGGCCTGCTGTTTGGCTCCTTCTCGTATTTGGTACTGCTGTTTCGCAACTTCTCATCGTCGCCGCAGAAGAATTCTTCGTCCGAGGATACGTCATTACGAACGTCCTCGAAGGACTGGAGGGGGTTTCAGCTATCCCACGGAGTGTGGCCGCTAGCGTCGCTGTGCTGATTGCGTCGGTATTCTTTTACCTCACTCACTCCGCCCGTGGGGAAGTATTTGGCCTCATGGCCGGTGGGCTGGCTGTGCTCCTCGGCGTTGCATACGTCTTTAGTGGCGATCTCGCGATTCCGATCGGTATTCACTTCGGCGTGAACTTTGCCGGAATGATTGGCGGGTCAGCCCCGCAGCGGGCGACGCTCGTTCAACTGATGTCACGCACAACGGTCGCGGAGTCGCTCGTCCTCCCGAGTGAGGCAGTTCTCATTCGGGTTGCCGGGGCAGCTATCGGTATCGGTCTGTTCTTCTGGTGGTCCTACTCAGTGAACGGCCAGCTCCGCGTTGTTTCGGACATCGCTCGCCCGACGCTTCGCTGGAATCGTAATACTGGCCCTAAGGCTGAGTAGTCTCGTGAGGACCTTGTCTGACAGTCGGTGTCGAGACAGTTTCATTCAGAGGTAGTGCTGAAATTCCTGTTTAGTACGTAGCCCATACCTGACGCGTTGACCACCGACTGCGACGGCGTGGGATTGTTTCTCTGACGCCTCTAGGAGTTACTTACCGCCGACCTTCGTCGGCACTCGAAACGTCTCCGGCGGGTTGCGTCACCGTGACCGTTCCCATCGAGTGGATAACGGCGATAACCGGCGACAGCGGGACGACGACCGGGGTGACGATGGCGAGAGCGCCCACGCGTAGTTTCGCACCCGAGTCAGCGGTTCGTACCGCCGGGAGAGCATCTTCGACGCCTGGACGTCCCCCGCCGCCCAGCGACGGCGCTGCTGGAGGATCTCGTCCAGCGGCGGCGGAGCTTCGTCCCCGCAGACCGCGTCCGAGAGCGCGAACGTCACGTCGGTCTCCTGGAAGGCCGCCCAGACGAACGCGGTGTCCTCGACGGGCGTCTCCCGATCCCACGTCGTCTGCTCCTCGACCTCCGTTCGAACCGCGATGCCGCCACCCCACGCGAAGAGGGGGATCGAGAGTCGCGCGAACGCGCGCTGCTCGAACTGGACGCCCATTCGGTAGGTGTCCGCCAGACAGCTCAGACTCGACGACGCTGTCCTCGTCGAGGCAGCGCACGAACTCCTCCTCACAGGTCAGCGCCTGCCGCGCCCACTCCTGAGCGCGGCCCCTCCGGACGGCACGACGGGAGAACCCCTCCGGGACGACGTGAACGCTGGCCCCAGAGACGGCGATGGGCGACTCCGCGATCACGTGCACGTCGTCGAGCCCCTCCGGGAGGGAGTCGACAGTGTCCCGGACGACGTCGTCGGCGTCGACGGTCATGATACCGACCCGGATCTCGTCGAGGCCGTACTCGGTGGACGGCGTCTCGTAGCCCGCCCCCGTGACGGTCGTGGGGACGAGCCAACTGAGCGCGGTCGCCCCGAAGAGGAGCGTTACGCCTCAGAGCGCGAACCCGAGTAGCGACGCGAGCCCACCGGCGTCGACGATGGACGGTGCGAACACCGCCGCAACGCCACCGATGAGGAGTGCGACCGTGACTGCGAGTAAGGCGATTCGTTCGGTGTTCATCGCACATTTGAATCATAGGAGTTCTCCGGGCTCGCCTGTTTATTTGAAATGTGGGACGGGGAGGGAGGCCGGTGGAATGAAGACTCTTGGTATGGATCTCTTCCCAAGATGGTCACAGGGCTCTATGGCGCACTGGCAGCCTCAGCTAGTGTGTTCATCGGTATTCTCACTGCTCTTCTCACCAGCAAACTCACGAGCCTCAGCTCGGAGCGGAATCGAATTGACCGGCGTGTGCGAGCAATCGATGCCAGACTTCGAGGCCTGCGAGATAGGAAGGAGCGACTCAACGAAAAGCTCGAGAACATCGAGGAGATGTGGGAAGATCAGGAACAGCGAGAGAAAGCGGAGGAGCAGGTCGAGGATTTCATCGAGAACTATGTTGGCGACGAGTTTCAAGAAGACCCTGATGAAGTGGAACCGATGGAAGTCCACGGTGCGTTTGCAGATTTTCTGGGGGTAGATATCGCCGATCTAAATGACTTCCACACGGAACAACTACAAGAGCGATATGAAGACGTACTCAACAAACTCCAGCCTACTGGCGGGCTGTTTCAGCCGGCGCAATTACCAGACGTTCCAGTAGATGCCGAAGTGCAAGCAGCATACGATCAAATAGACCACCAGTGGCAAATTCATAATCGAGAGCAATATAATCAGAACGAGCGGCAGTGGATTCAGACGAACACGGAGATCCGAGGACTCCGGAGGGAACGTCAGAAACTCGTAGACCGATTCAATGCCATTGATACAGCTCAACTATGGGGGACGCTCAGAGCAAGCGCCGTCGCGATTATTCTCACCGTCTTTGTCCCATTACTGATGTACCTCCTTCGAGAAACGGAACTAACGTTCATCCCAGCCCCGGTGGCGGTAGAAGCAGTCCTCGTATTCGTTATCTG
Source organism: Halocalculus aciditolerans (assembly GCF_014647475.1). Taxonomy (NCBI): domain Archaea; kingdom Methanobacteriati; phylum Methanobacteriota; class Halobacteria; order Halobacteriales; family Halobacteriaceae; genus Halocalculus; species Halocalculus aciditolerans. The sequence continues at coordinate 215,575 of NZ_BMPG01000003.1, forward strand.
GGCACTGGGACTGGGATACGTCCTATACCACATCCGCGCCCAGATCTCGGATGAGGACTCAACTGAGGGACTCCCCGACGAACCTGACATTGGATAAGGACTAATATCGGAGTAGAATGGACCAATAGACTCCTCCTGAAGTAACTGGTCGGTTGAACCCGATCAGTCCTCTGTATATTCCCATTCACTGTCTCGTAATGACTTCTCGATGCCAGTACGGAGACCGTGGACAGTTGGGAACGCGCCGACGAAGAACAGCACGAGACTAACAACGGCACCGACATCGCCGAGAAGGGATCCGAACTCGACGTCCCCTGCGCGCTCACGTGGAGTTGCTACCGCGACGACGAACCCGCGTGCGGCACCTGCGACGCCTGCGCCTTCCGCCTCTAGGCCCTCCGGACCGTCGGCGTCCGCGACCCTATCGAGTACGCAGAGCGGCCCGACTACACCTAGCTCTCCTCGCGTCGCGGACTCTCGCCCCCTCGATGCCCGACACCGTCGCCGTCGGGAACGTCCGCGGGACACGCGCCCGTCGGGTCGCCGTCCGTCTCCCCGTCGACATCGTTCCCGCAGACGTAGCGTTGGTCGGCCTGCGTCTGTCGCTCGACTGGATACGCGACCGCCGCGTCGTCGAACCCCGACAGTCGGTTCCCGTAGACCGCGTTGTCCGTCCCGCCGCGCCGCTCGATAGCCGACGGCTCCGCCGACTCGTCCTGCGCGTCCCGAGACTTGTAACTCCCGACTTCGACGCCGCGCCCCTTCCCGTTCCGCAGGTCGCACCACCGGACGGTCGCGTCGAAACTCTGGAACCGGACCGACGCGGCCGGCGTATCCTCCGTGTTCTGCGACCCGCCGCCGTCCGTACAGTATTCGACGAGGACGTCGCGCGTGCCGAGTTTCGTGTTCGCTAACTCTGAATGCCCGTACCCCTCGCTGTTGTCGATGTGGTGGACGTGGACGTCACTCGTCTCGTCGTACGCGGTCCACGGGTGCCAGTCGGTCCCGAGGTTGCTCGGTGACGTTCCGATGTAGACGAACTCGCCGTTGTGGCCGTGCTCGTCGGTGAGGAGATACTTCGTTCCCGCCGGACCGATGACGCGGAACGGCCCGACTTCGACGTGTTTGCTCCGCTCCACGCTCACGAGCGACTTCTGTGTGTTCCCGATTCGGTGCGGCGACACGACGACGTCTTCCAGATACGCGTCCGTGCTGACCGGCGGCCGTAGCTGCACGAGCTGGGCGCGGCTGTACGACTCGACGTCGTCGGGCGCGTCGGGGTTCTCCAGTCCGTCGATGGTGAGTCCCGTGACGTGGACGTGGCTGTGCCTGATGATGACGACGTTGTACGCTTCGGGGTCGCTCTTCAAGACGGCGTCCGGCGGCCCCGTAATCGTTATCGGCGCGTCCGGTTCGCCGCCGCGCGGCGGCTCGATTCGCTCGGCGTACTCTCCCGGTTTCACGTACACCGTGTCACCCGGTTCGGCTTCCGTGAGCGCGCGCTGAATCGACCGATACGGGGCCGCTTCCGTCCCGTCGTTCGCCACGGACCCGTCCGGCGAGACGAACACCGTGTTCGGGTTCGCCCGCGTCGTTTCCGCCGTCCCGCCCGTCGACGCCGGCGTCGACGTCGTTCCGTCGTCCGCCGTCTGTGACGCGCCGCTACAGCCTGCGACGAACCCCACTCCCGCCGCCGCGAGCGCCAGCGCTCTCCGTCGCCGCATGCACGGCATCACTCTCCGACACACGCAAAAACGTTTGGCATGCTCTTACTAACCGCTGCGTAGGACGTCGGCGTCTTGCCTCGACCTCACTCTCACAACGTCTGGTTATCCGCGTCTAACTACGACTCAGCCGTCTGGTTCGAGCGATGTGGACGTTGAGCTATAGACGACCACCGTCTAGCAGGCAGACCGTCTACCCGTCGGCAACTCCGGCGTCGAACCTCGCTCTCCTCATACCGGTCGGCGTCGACGTCGGGGAAGCCGAATTCGCGTCCAGTCGGAGTCGTCTCGGGAGAACTCGCGAAAGGACCTCTAAGCGCACGTGTCTGCCTCAGACATCACATGTTTGGCTGACGGAACAATTAAATCGGAGGGCGATGAACTAGCGTGTAGACGCGGCGGATCGGCTGAACGGGGTGCTCCAAAGATGGAACTCAAGATTCGGATCAAGCAAGCAGTCCCTCTCGCCATCCTCTATGAGGCCGACAACCACAAGATTAAGGGGAAGACCCGACTGCAGAAGCTCTCCTTCCTCGCGCAAAAAAGAATTGAGGAAGAAGAGGGAGACATCAGCCTCTACGAGTTTATCGGGCATAATCACGGCCCCTTCTCGAAAGAAGTTCTCGAAGACCTCGAAATGTACGAACGAAGAGGACTCGTCAAAATCGAGCGGGTTCCCACGTTTAGCGGAAACCATCGAGTTGACTATTCGCTTACTTCCGATGGTGTCGATGTCTTCGAAGACCTGCTCGAAGCAAACGATACTGCCGAGAGAATCGCGGAGGTCGCTAGCGGCGTTATCCGCGAGTACAACGGGCTCTCAATCCGCGGGCTGATGGACCACGTCTACGACGCCTATCCACAATTCAAGCAGAATAGCGTTCACTACTGACTTCCTTCGTCTCTTTCCCCCCTTTCTCTCTCGCTTTCTCCCTCCAGTGAGAGAGAAGTCACTTTCCCGGTCTCCTCGCCTTCTTCACCGCCGGCGTTCACACGGGCGACTATCCAGTCCCAGACGCGTTTCAACCCAGTCTTCTCTCCGGACCATCTCGCCTCCTGCTCGAGTCGACTCCAAATCCGCTCAAGCAGTGCTTCATCGTCCTGGGGATAATCGAACCCGCTTTCGAACTCGACCCGGGAAATATCGCGATAATGATGATAGGAGTGCAAGCCGATTCCATCACGCCGCAGAATGCGACCAGATGGTGCTCGAACAACCTTCTCCGGGTCCGCTAGGAGAATGTCATAGTCTTCGGACGGCGATCCGAGCTGCTCTATCTTTCCGTGAATCTCGTCGCCATTCGTCGTAATCACCGTCGCCTCGGTATCGAGCGTCGCGTACTCGAATGCCTCCTCCCACGGTTGACGTAGTTCCCGACGCGACATCGCTAGGTTCTCTCGGTCGTCTGGCGGGAGCTTCAACCGCCCGTATATAAACCCAAGACCTCCTCCGATAACTGACTCTACGATCAGCACGCCCGCGGTGTTCAGCACCGAACGACCGTTCTCAGGGTTGACCGTCACCGGTCCGTTAGACGGAACCGGAGGCGGGTCGAAGGCTGCTGGTGCCGTCGTCAGCCACGCGAGGACGAACTCGCTCCACCCGACGATGTTCACTCGATGCAGAATTACCGTGATGCAGAGCGATGCGAACCCACCGATAATAATCACGATGAGCTTATCGGTCCGTCCCTGGTCGTCGAGGATTAGGTTTCCCTCTAGATACCCCCGCAGACAGACGTATCCCGGAACGAGGATGAAGATGAGGAGGTAGAGGTGGGAGAGACGAATCATCGAAGACATCCACTCTATCCCTATCTGTCACGGCCAATAAGGCTTCACCTACAGCGACCACGTGTGACCCCCCATACTCGACTTTCCTTCCGGGTCTCGCGATGGATTCTCACGTCGGGTGAACCTCGGTTGACCGCCCTCTCACTCCCCACTCCTGATTTCCCCGTCCGCTCTGCCGTGCGTTTATCCCGGTCCGCTTCCATCTAGCTGTATGGACTCATCGACGTCAGAGACGGGTTCGGAGAAGGTCGGGAGTCGGACGGTTTCGGTCGGCGGCGGGCAGACGGCGGAGGTCGTCGGCGACAAATCGGTCGACCCGCCCGAACTCCGCGTCTCCTCGCGCGGCGAAACCTGGGTCTACCGCATCGACGGCGGGACGGCCGTCCTCGTCGAGTCGACGTACGACGAACCCGACTGGATGCCCCAGGTCTTCAGCCGACTCGGCCTCGACGCCGAGTAGCCGCGACCCCGCGGCGTCCGCCGTTCTCATCGCGTGAAACCGCGACTGTCGTTTCAAGTTCGCGCCCCGTGTAGGGGGAGGTGGCTCGGTCGTCCATCCCGAGTCACGCTGTGACGCAGCTCCCCCCCTGCGCTTCGCACCAGCCGCCGGACGTCCGCACTCCCCCTCGGGCGTCCGGGTTCCTTTTGCGGGCCGGTCGTGTTCCCCGCCAGCAGTCGAGCGCTCGGGTTAGTCGTCTGCGCCGAGGAGTCGGCGGTCCGGCGTCGACGCGTCGAGCGCGTCCGCGATAGCGTCGAGTGCGCTGTCGGGCGTGACGACGCGGCCGCGCGAGCGGAGGCGGTCGTAGCGTTCGCGGGCGGCGTCGCCGTCGTGGTTGCGTTCGTCGAACGGGCGGTCTTCGACGACGACGAGGGCGTCGGCGCGCGCGGCGGCGTCGAGGTTCCGGCGGTTCCCGCGGCTCACTTCCACGTCGGTGACGACCGTGACGTCGGCGTCGGCGACGCACGCTCCGACGCGGTCGGCGGCCGCGGCGTCGACGGGCGCGTGCGGCGGGACGGTGACGGCGGGGACGTCGAGCGCCTTCGCCGTTCGGTGGTCGGCGTCGCCGACGGCGAGCGCGCCGATGGTGACGTCGTAGCCGGCCGTGGTGAGCGCGTAGAGCAAGCGTGCGGCGCTGCCGCCGCCGCCGACGACGTGGACGCGGCCCTCGGCGTCGCCCGCGTCGGGGAGCGCGGTGACGGCGGGCGTGCCGGTGACGGTGTCGTCGGTGACGACGGCGTTCGCGTCGAAGGATTCGGCGAGCCGCGGCGCGGTGAGCACGTCCTCGGGCGGGCCGGCGGCGAGCGCGCGGCCGTCCGAGAGGAGGAGGAGGTCGTCGCAGTAGCGCGCCGCGAGGTCGAGGTCGTGGATGGCCGCGACGGCGGTTTTCCCGTCTTCGACGAGGTCGCGGACGAGTTCGAGCGTGCGGACCTGGTGGTCGATGTCGAGGCTCCCCGTCGGTTCGTCGAGGAGGAGGACGGGGGTCTCCTGTGCGAGCGCGCGCGCGAGGAGGACGCGCTGGCGCTCCCCGCCGCTCACGGCGTCGATGGAGCGGTCGGCGAACTGCGTCACGCTCGTGCGCTCCATCGCGGCGTCGACGGCTTCGCGGTCGGCGTCGTCCGTCTCTTTGAACATCGAGTGGTAGGGCATCCGCCCCATCGCGACGACGTCGCGCACGGAGAAGTCGAAGGCGACGGTCGTGTCTTGGGGGACGACGGCGACGCGGCGGCCGACGGCGCGCGCGGACGCCGCCTGGACGTCGAGGTCGGCGACGCGGACGCGGCCGGCGGCCGGCGTGAGCGTCCCGGCGAGCGTCCGGAGGAGCGTGGTCTTCCCCGCGCCGTTCGGGCCGATGAGGCCGACGAACCGCCCGGCGTCGATGTCGACGTCGAGGCCGTCGAGGACGGTGAGGTCGCCGCGGTCGACGCGGAGGTCGTCGGCGGTGATTCGCGCGCCCGTCATAGCTGGGACACCTCGCGTCTGCGGAGGAGGTAGAGGAAGAAGGGCGCGCCGACGAAGGCGGTGACGATGCCGACGGGGAGCTGGGCGGGGCCGGAGCGCGCGACGGTGTCGGCGGCGACGAGGAAGGACGCGCCGGCGAGCGCGCTCGTGGGGAGGAGGATGCGGTGGTCGGGGCCGACGAGCAGGCGCATGACGTGCGGGACGACGAGGCCGACGAAGCCGATGACGCCGGAGACGGAGACGGCGATGGCGGTGACGAGCGCGGAGACGGCGAGGAGGATGCGTTTCGTGCGTTCGACCTCGATGCCGAGCGTCTGGGCGTCCTGCTCGCCGAGGAGGAGGACGTTGAGGTGGCGGCGGTAGCCGAGGAGGACGCCGAAGAGGAGGGGGAGGGTGAGGGCGGTGGCGGCGACGTCGCCCCAGCCGGCGTTCTGGAGGTGGCCCATGAGCCAGTACATCGCGGTTCGGAGTTCGTTCCCGCTCTCGACGAGCATGAAGGAGATGACGGCACCGAGGAAGGTCTCGACGGCGACGCCGGCGAGTAAGAGGGTGGTGACGGGGGTGTGGCCGGCGCGGCTGCCGAGCGCGTAGATGCCGAAGGCGGCGAGGAGGCCGCCGAGGAACGCCGCGCCGTGGAGGCCGAGGCCGAACGGGAGGCTGACGCCGACGGTGATGACGGTGACCGCGCCGACGGCCGCGCCGGAGGAGACGCCGATGATGGACGGGTCGGCCATCGGGTTGCGGAAGAACCCCTGCATGACGGTGCCGGCGAGCGCGAGCGCGAACCCGACGAGCGCGGCGAGGACGATTCGCGGGAGGCGGATCGTCGTGACGATGATGCGGCTCGTTTCGGGCGTCTGGAAGTGGAAGACGTGCGTCGTGCTGACGGAGAGAGCGGGGAGAGCGACGCCGGCGACGGTGTGGCCGCCGCCGTGGAGCGAGAGGGAGGTGGGGAGGACGAGGGCGTTCAAGCAGACCTGGGCGACGGTGAGCGCGGGGATGGAGACGGAGCCGATGCCGGCGCTCACGAGGACGCTCGCGACGAGGAGCGCGGCGAGGCCGGCCGACCAGCCGCCGACTTTGAGTCCCGCTCGCATCTGAAGTAAAGTCTACTTTCGATAGCTAAATATTTATTGTAATGCCGCCTTGAGTGGGGTGATGCATCAGCGACTCTCGGTCGTCGTCGTGGTTTCTCTCCTCCTTCTCGCGGGGGCCGCGCCGGCGGCAGCCGCGACCGGAACGACACACGACCAGACCACCGTCACCTGCGGCTACCCGGTCTCCGTCACGGACGCGACCGGGCAGAACGTGACGCTCGACGAGCCGCCCGAGCGCGTCGTCACGCTCAGCCCGAGCGCCGCTCAGACGATGTGGGAGATCGGCGCGGAAGGCAAAGTCGTCGGCGTCACTCAGTACGCGAGCTACCTCGACGGCGCGAGCAGTCGGGTGAACGTCTCCGGCGCGGGGGACTCCTACATCGACCAGGAGCGCGTCATCTCGCTCGAACCCGACCTCGTCCTCGCTCCCGACACCATCTCGAACGAGACGGTCGACACGCTCCGCGCGGCGAACCTCACCGTCTACCACTACCCGCCCGCGGACTCCGTCTCGACCATCGAGGAGCAGACGCTCGTCACCGGGCAGCTCGTCGGCGAATGCGACGGCGCGAACGAGACGGTCGCCGAGATGGAGTCGGAACTGGACACCGTCCGTACCGCCGTCGACGGCCAGGAACGCCCCGGCGTCCTCTACACGTTCTTCGGCTACACCGCCGGCGACGACACCTTCATCAACAAGATTATCGAGACGGCCGGCGGGACGAACGTCGCCGCCGAAGCCGGCATCAGCGGCTACGCGCAGATCAACCAGGAGACCGTCGTCGAGCAGAACCCGCAGTGGATCATGCGGAACAGCCAGGACCCGACCGTCCCGAAGAACGCCGCCTACAACAGCACCGACGCCGTGAAGAACGGGAACGTCATCGTCCTCGACTACAACTACCTGAACCAGCCCGCGCCGCGCGTCGTCCAGCCGATTACGAAACTCGCGAAGGCGATGCACCCCGACGCGTGGGAAGCCGCGAACGCGACAACGACCACGCAGGCGAGTGAATCGACGACCACGCAGGCGAACGCGACCACGACGCCCGCCACCGAAACGACCTCGGCGACGTCGCCCGGCTTCGGCGTCGCCGGCGCGCTCGTCGGTCTCCTCGCCGCGCTCGCCGTCGCGACCCGCCGCTTCCACTGACAACGAATGCTCGCCTCGTTCGACCTCTTCGGCACGCTCGTCGACGCCGCCCGCCCCGCCAACCCGGCCGCCGCCGTCGCCGACGAACTCGCCGCGCGCGGCGTCCGCGTGCCCGACGCGTGGAACGAGGCCTACCGCGAACCCCACGTCCCGCTCGAACCGGGACGGGAAATCTCACTCTTCGACCACGTCCTCGCCGCGCTCGACAGTCGCGGCGTCGCCGCGTCGCGCGACCGCGTCGCTGCGGCCGTCACCGCCGCGTTCGACGGCGACATCGACACTCGGGCGGGCGCGCTCGACGCCGTCGAAGCCGCCGCCGCCCGCGGCCCGGTCGGCGTGCTCTCGAACTGTAGCGTCCCCGGCCTCGCGACGCGCGCCCTCGACGCGTCCGCGCTCGACAGCGACCGCTTCGACGCCGTCGTCGTCAGCGTCGACTGCGGATGGCGGAAACCCGACCCGCGGGCGTTCGCGGCCGTCGCGGACGCCCTCGGCGGCTCCGTCGCCGACCTCGTGCACGTCGGCGACGACCCCGCCACCGACGGCGGCGTCACCGCCGCCGGCGGCACTTTCCTCTCCCTCGACGACACCCCGCTCCGACGCGTCCCCGAGCGAGTGGAGGCGCTGTCGTGTTGAGCTCGCTCGCCGCCGTCGCGCTCGCTTTCCTGCTCGACGCGGCGTTCTCCGAGCCGCCGGCGCGCGCCCACCCGGTCGCGTACTACGGGCGAGTCGTCACCGCGCTCGACCGCCAGTGGCGCGCCCCCCGGCTCGTCGGCGGGAGTATCGCGCTCACCCTCCCGCTCGTCGCCGCCGCGCTCGCCGCGCTCACCGTCTTCGGCGCGGCGCGCGTCCACTCCCTCCTGCCGGCGCTCCTCGCCGGCCTCTGGCTGTTCGCGACGACGAGCCGCCGGATGCTCGTCGACCTCGCCGGCGACGTCGTCACCGGCGTCGACGCCGGCGACGAGTCGGCTCGCACGACGATCCGCGGGCTCGTCGGCCGCGACACGACCGAACTCTCCGAGAGCGAACTCCGCAGCGCCGCCGTGGAGAGCGCCGCCGAGAACCTCGCCGACGGCCTCGTCGCCCCGCTCCTCGCCTTCGCTCTCGCCGCACCGCTCTCGCTCGCCGTCGGCGTCGCCGCCGCCGTCTGGGTGAAGGCCGTGAACACGCACGACTCCGTCCTCGGCTACCCGTCGAAACCCCACGGCACCGCGAGCGCGCGCCTCGACGACCTCGTCATGTGGCTGCCCGCGCGCGTCAGCGCCGGCCTCATCGCCGCCGCGGCGCTCGACCCCGGCGCGCTCACACGCGCTCTCGAGTGGGCGCGCGAGCCGCCCTCGCCGAACTCCGGCTGGCCGATGGCGACGCTCGCCGCCGCCCTCGACGTCGAACTCGCGAAACCCGGCGTCTACGCGCTCAACCCGGCCGCCGCCCTCCCGACGACGGACGACGCCGAACGGGGCGTCCGCCTCGTCGACCGGGCGTGCATCGTCGCGTTCGTCCTCGCGGGGGTGGGCGCGTGGTTCTGACCGCGCTCCGCGGCGCGCTCGGCTTCCTCACCCGCCTCCCAGTCGGTCGCACGCCGCGCGCGTGGGAGGCGTTCTGCGCCACGCCCGCCGCCTTCCCGCTCGCCGGCTACCCCGTCGGCGTCGCGCTCGCCCTGCCCGTCCTCATTGGCTCCTTCCTCGGTCTGGAGGCGGACCTCACCGCGTTCGCCTTCCTCCTCGCGGTCTACGCCGTGACGGGCGTCGCGCACGCCGACGCCGTCGCAGACCTCGGGGACGCCGCGGCCGTCCACGGCGACGTCGACCGCCGCCGCGAAGTCCTCAAAGACTCCGCCGTCGGCGTCGGTGCCGTGCTCGCCCTCGGTCTCGTCCTCCTCGGCACGTGGACGGCCGTCGCCCGCCTCGCCGCCCTCCCCGTCCGCGCCGTCGGCCTCGTCGTCGCCGCCGAAGTCGGCGCGAAACTCGCCATGGCGACCGTCGCCTGCCTCGGCGACGCCACCCACGACGGCCTCGGGGCCGCCGTCAGCGACGCCCACGACGCCCGCTCGCTCCTGCTTCCGGTTCTCGTCGCCCTCCCCGCCGCGCTCGCGACGTACCCGAACCCGGCCGCCGCCGTCGCGCTCGCCGCCGCCGGTCTCGCGGCGCTCTGCGTACTCGCGTGGGCGTCCCGGCGGCTCGGCGGCAGCAACGGCGACGTCGTCGGCGCGTCGAACGAGCTCGCGCGCCTCGCCGCGCTCCTCACGGGGGTGATTGCGTGGACGCTCTGGTGATGTGCGGCGGCCGCGGCACCCGCCTCGACACAGAGAAGGAAAAACCGCTCTACCCCGTGGCGGGCCGGCCGATGGTGGACTTCGTGCTCGACGCGCTCGACGCGAGCCGCGTCGACTCCGTCACGGCGGCCGTCACGCCCGCCACGCCCGACACGGCCGCGCACCTCGACGCACACCCCGCCGACGTCGACCTCTTGGAGACTCCCGGAGCGGGGTACGTCGCGGACCTCGGCGTCGCCCTCGACGCCGTCGACTCCCCCGTTCTCACCGTCGCTGCCGACCTCCCGCTCCTCGACGCCATCGCCGTCGACCGCGTCCTCGCCCTCTCCGTGACTGACTCCGTCCAGGTCTGCGTGCCCGCCGCGCTGAAACGCCGGCTCGGCGCGAGCGCCGACACGACTTACGAACGCGACGGCCGCGAACTCGCCCCCACGGGCGTCAACGTCGTCGCCGACGCCGACACCGAAACCATGCACCTCAGCTACGACGCACGCTACGCAGTCAACGTGAACCGCCGAACCGACGCCGCGCTCGCGGAGGCCCTGCTGTGACCGTCCTCCTCGTCGCCGGAAACACCGAGACGGCGACCATCGACGGCATCAGCGCCGCCGGCGCGACCCCCGAACTGATGGCGCAGACGCCCGCCGCCGACGCCGAACTCCTCGCCTACGGCCGCCCCGTCTTCGCCCCGCACGTCCCGGTCAGCCCCGACGGCTGCCCGACGCCCGGCCTCGTGACGCGCGCCGTCCGCGAACTCGTCGGATTCGACGCCGTCACGCTCGACGCCGGCCTCGCCGCCCGGACCGCCGCGCCCGCCGTCCGCCTCGGCGACCGACCCGGCGGCGACATTCGAACCCCCGAGCCCGTGCCGAACGCTCCCCAAATATTCGACGCCGCCGCCGAGTACGCCTGCGGCCACCCGGACACCCGCCTCGTCGTCGGCGAAACCATCCCCGGCGGCACGACGACCGCGCTCGGCGTCCTCCGCGCGCTCGGCGAGGAGTACGGCGTTTCTTCTTCGCTTCCCACCAACCCGCTCGCGCTCAAACGCGAGGTCGTCGCCGCAGGCCTCGACGCCAGCGACCTCGCCCCCGGAGACCTCGCCGGCGACCCCATCGAGGCCGTCCGCCGCATGGGCGACCCCACGCTCGCCGCCACCGCCGGCCTCGTCGACGGCGCGCTCGACGCCGGGAAGAACGTCACCGTCGCCGGCGGCACCCAGATGCTCGCCGCCGCCACCCTCGTCCGCCACCGCGGCGTCCGCGAGGAGTTCACGCTCGCCACGACCTCGTTCGTCGCCGACGACGACACCGTCGACCTCGACGCCGCCGCCGCCGACCTCGGCCTCGACCTCCGCGTCTCCGACCCCGGCTTCGAGCGGACCGACCACGTCGCCACGGAACACTACCTCGCCGGCGTCGCCAAGGAAGGCGTCGGCATGGGCGGCGCGCTCCACCTCGCCCGAGAGGCCAATATCCCGATGGCCGACGTCCGCGCCCGCCTCGTCGAACGCTACGACGACCTCGTGGGCGAGGAGCGAGGTGGTCTCGATGGAGCCTGACGCCGTCCGCCGCGTCGGCCGCGAACCCCACGGGAGCAGCGACGACCCCGACCTCGTGGACTTCAGCGCGAACACCAACCCGCGGGTTCCCGACGGCGTCCGCGAGGTCTACGCGGCCGCGCTCGACGCCGCCCGCACGTATCCGGAGGAGCCGCCGCGCGCGTACCGCGACGCCGCCGCCGACTACGTCGGGTGTGCACGGGAGAATGTCGTCTCGACGCCCGGCGGCCTCGCCGCCATCCGCCTCGCTATCGAGGTGTCCGTCACTGCGGGCGACGACGCGCTCGTGCCCGCGCCGAGCTTCGCCGAGTACGCCCGCGAAGTCCGCCTCCAAGGCGCGACGCCCGATTTCGTCCCGCACGACGAGATTCTGGGCACTGACCCGAGCGAGTACGCGCTCGCCGTCGTCTGCAACCCGAACAACCCGACCGGAGAGTGTTACGACCCCGACGCCCTCCGCGCGTTCGCCGACCGCTGTGCGCGCGCGGGAACGCCGCTCCTCGTCGACGAGGCCTTCCTCGGCTTCACTGGTTCGCCCTCGCTCGCCGGCCGGGACGGCGTCGTCGTCGCGCGCTCGCTCACCAAGCTCCTCGGGCTGCCGGGAATCCGCGCGGGGTTCGCCGTCGCCACCGGCGACGAGTACGAAAGACTCGCCGCCGCGCGCCGCACGTGGAACCTCGGCGCGCCGGCGCTCGCCGTCGGCGAACACTGCATGCGGGACGAGGGATTCGTCGCCGACACCCGCCGGCGCGTCCGCCGGGAGCGCGAGCGCCTCCGCCGCGCGCTCGACGAGCATTACGACGTATTCCCCTCGGACTCCCCGTTCCTCCTGCTCGACGTAGGAAGCCGAGACGTCGGCGAGGTCGTCGGGACGGCGCGCGAGCGTGGCGTCGCCGTACGAGACGCGACGACCTTCCGCGGCCTCGACTCCCACGTTCGCGTCGCCGTGCGCACGCGAGAGGAGAACGACCGACTCCTGGAGGCGCTCGATGTTTGACGGCGCGATCCGTGAGAGCGTCCTCCGCGTCGGCGCTCCGGGCGCGCGCTGGCTCTCCACCGGCTGGGACGGCGGCTACGCCGACGCCGACGCCGCCTACAATATCTCTGTCCCCGAGGGGTGGACGCGAACGGACCTGACGGCGTACGCCGCCGAGCGCCGCGCGGAAGCCGGGTTCGACACCACGGGGCCGACGCTCCTCACCGGCGTCGACGCGACGCACGCCCGCGGCGCGCGCGACGAGAGCGTCACTGCCTACGCCACCGCCGGCGTCTCCAACCCCGCCGCCCTCCCGATGGCGGCGGACGAGACCGAGCGAGCAGCCGGTCGAGAGCCGGAGACGGACGAACCGCGCGCGGGAACCGTGAACGTCGTCGTGGGGACGACGCGCGCGCTCGACGACGCCGGCCTCGCGACGCTCCTCTCGGTCGCCGTCGAGGCGAAGACCGCCACGCTGCTCGCCGAGACCGGTTTCCCCGGAACGACGACCGACGCGGTCATCGCCGGCACGGACCCGACCGGGGAGGCGGCGACGTTCGCGGGGAGCAGTACCGCGGTGGGGGCGGCGGCCCGCGCGTGCGTCCGCGACGCCGTCCGCGCCAGTCTCCGGTCGCGCTACGCCGACCGCGAGATTCCGAACTCCGTCGGCGACGCCGAGTACGGCGTCGTCACCGCGCGAACCACGGAGGTCTTCAGCGTATGAGGGGGGTCGTGCTCGGCGGGACGGCGTCCGGCGTCGGGAAGACCGTCGCGACGCTCGCCGTCTGCCGCGCCCTCGAACGCGCCGGCCGCACCGTCCAGCCCGCCAAAGCCGGCCCGGACTTCATCGACCCCAGCCACCACGACGCCATCACCGGTCGCTCCTCTCGAACCCTCGACCCCTGGCTCGAAGGCCACGAGGGCATGCGGCGGAACTACTTCCGCGGAAGCGGCGATCTGTGTATCGTCGAGGGAATGATGGGCCTCTACGACGGGTCGGTGGCGAGCACGGCCGACGTGGCGGCGGCGCTCGACCTGCCCGTCGTGCTCGTCGTGGACGCGAGCGCGGGGATGCAGAGCGTCGCCGCGACCGCGCTCGGCTTCCGCGAGTACGCCGCGCACGCGGGTGTCGAGGTCGACGTCGCGGGCGTGCTCGCCCAGCGCGCGCACGGCGGCCGCCACGCGGACGGCATCCGCGACGCGCTCCCCGACGGCCTCACCTACTTCGGGCGGGTTCCGCCGCGGGACGACCTCACGATCCCCGACCGCCACCTCGGCCTCGAACGCGGGAGCGAATCCCCGCTCGAGGCGGACGTCCTCGACGCCGCCGCCGAGTCGATCCGCGTCCGGCGTCTCCTCGACGTCGCGCGCGAGCCGCCCCGCCCGGACCCCGAACCCGTCGGCGAACGCCGGGAGCGCACGGTCGCCGTGGCGCGCGACGACGCGTTCTGCTTCACGTACCCCGCCGTGCTCGAACGGCTCCGCGAGCGCGCGCGCGTCGAGCCGTTCTCGCCGGTCGCCGGCGACGACCTCCCGGCCTGCGACGGCGTCTACCTCCCCGGCGGCTACCCCGAACTCCACGCTCCCGCGCTCGCGGAGTCGCCCGCGCTCGACACGCTCACCGACCGCGCCAGCGAGGGACTTCCCATCCTCGGGGAGTGCGGCGGCCTGATGGCGCTCTGCGAGTCGCTCACCACCGCGGGTGGCGACACCTACGAGATGGCGGGCGTCCTCCCCGCGAGCGTGGAGATGCGCGACACCTACCGCGCGCTCGACCACGTCGAACTCCGCGCGACGACGGACGGGACGACCGCGACTGCGGGCGACAGTCAGCGCGGCCACGAGTTCCACTACTCCTCGCTCACCCCCGCCGGCGACGCCCGATACGCCTTCGACGTCGAACGCGGCACCGGCATCGACGGCGACCACGACGGACTCACCGAGTACGAAACACTGGGGACGTACTGCCACCGCCACGCCGCCAGCGGCGCGTTCGACCGCTTCGTCGACCACCTCTAACGACACCCACCGACTATGACCGACACAACTGACACGACCGAACCGACCGACGCAGACGAACAGGCAACGAACGGACAGACGACGGACCAGCAAACGACGGATAAGCAGACGGCGGACGGGCAGACGGCGGGCGACGACCAGCGAGCGCGGACGCCGGGACGGGGTCGGAATCCGACGCCGGTGGGCGTCGAGCCGGCCGAACCCGAGGCGTTCGGGCTCGTGCAGGCGTGGTGGGGGGACGGGAAGGGGAAGACCACCGCGGCGATGGGGATGGGGTTCCGGGCGGCCGGCCACGGCTACCGCGTCCACATGCTCCAGTTCATGAAGGGCGGGGCGTCCAGCGTCGAGGACGTCCGCGGCGAGTACAACGCCATCGACGCCTTCCCCGGTTTCTCCTACGAGAACACCGGCCACTACGGCTGGCACGGCCTCCTCGACGGCTCCAGCGACGACGAGCACGCCGCGAAGGCCGAAGGCGGCCTGCGCCGGGCGCGCGAACTCCTCGACGCCGCCGGGGGCGTCGACGGCCCGCTCCCGCTCGACGGCCCCGCCGACGACGGCATGCACATGCTCATCCTCGACGAGGCGCTCTACGCCGTCGACCAGGGCCTCCTCGACGAAGCCGACGTCGTCGACCTCGTGGAGTCGAAGCCGGACGACCTCGAACTCGTCCTCACCGGGAGCCACACGAAACCCGACTACCTCTACGAGCACGCCGACCTCGTGACGAAGGTACAGAAGGAGAAACACCCCATCGACGCCGGGCAGCGCGCGCGGAAGGGAACCGAGTACTGATGGCGGAGACGCTGCTGGTCGCGGGGACGGCGAGCCACGTCGGGAAGAGCACCGTCGCCGCCGGCCTCTGCCGCCTCCTCGCACGCCGCGGCGTCGCCGTCGCGCCCTACAAAGCGCAGAACATGAGCAACAACGCGCGCGTCGTCGCGACGCCCGACGGCGACCCCGGCGAAATCGGTGTCTCCCAGCACACGCAGGCGCGCGCCGCCGACGTCACGCCGACGACCGACGTCAACCCCGTGCTCTTGAAACCCCGCGGGGCGGGCGAGAGCCAACTCATTCTTCAGGGCGACGCCGTCGGCCACTACGAGGCTGGCACCTACTACGAGGAGCACTGGGCGACCGCGCGCGACGCCGCCGTCGACTCCTACGAACGCCTCGCCCGCGAGCACGACGTCATCGTCGCCGAGGGCGCGGGCAGCATCGCCGAAATCAACCTCCACGACCGCGACCTCGCCAACCTCGAAACCGCGCGGTTCGCCGACGCCGACATTCTCCTCCTCGTCGACATCGAGCGCGGCGGCGCGTTCGCCAGCCTCTACGGCACCCTCGAACTCCTCCCCGACGACATCCGCGAGCGCGTCGTCGGTGCGGCGATCACGAAGTTCCGCGGCGACCCCGCCCTCCTCGACGCCGGCGTCAACGAGGTCGAATCCCGCACCGGCGTCCCCGTCCTCGGCGTCCTCCCCTACGAGGACCCCGGCCTCCCCGCCGAAGACTCCCTCTCCCTCCCCGACGCCGGCGAGCACGCCACCCTCGGCGACGACGACGTTCCCGCCGAACGGTCCATCACTGTCGCCGTCCCCCGCCTCCCCCACATCTCCAACTTCACCGACCTCGAACCGCTCGCTGCAGAACCCGGCGTCCGCGTCCGATACCTCCCGCTCGACGCCTCGCTCGCCGACGCCGACGCCGTCGTCCTCCCCGGAACCAAGAACACCGTCGACGACCGCATCGCCCTCCGCGACGCCGGCTTCGACGACGCCCTCCGCGGCTTCGACGGCCCCGTCGTCGGCCTCTGCGGCGGCTACCAGCTCCTCGGACAGCGCCTCACGAACGCCGACATCGAGGGCACCGGCGACTCCGACACCCTCCCCGGCCTCGGCCTCCTCCCCGTCGAAACCCGATTCCGCCCCGACAAACACCTCGAACGAACCACCGTCACCGTCGACGGCACCGGCCCCATCGCCGGCGCGACCGGCACCGCCACCGGCTACGAAATCCACATGGGCCACACCACCCCGACCGGCACCGACTCGTCTGCCGAACCGAGTCGTACCGGTACCCTCTCGGCTGGCGAGTCGAGCGACGCCGGCGACCTCGCTCACCCGCTCGGCGAGCAGAGCGCCGCCACCGACCGCGTCCTCGGAACCTACCTCCACGGCCTCTTCGAGAACGAGAACGTCCGCACCGCCTTCCGCGACGCCGTCTACGACCACGCCGACACGCGCCCGCCCGAGACGGAGGCGTCCCCCGGCGACGCCTTCGAGCGCGCCGCCGACCTCGTCGAGACGAACCTCGACCTCGACCGACTCGGCCTCCGCCACCTCCTCTGACCCCGCGCGAACGCGCCCGACGCGCTGCGCGGCATCGCTCCCGTGACCCCGACGACCTTCGACGCTCGCGCAGGTTTTTTGGAGCTACACTCGTCAACATTCAGCCATGAGCGGGTACACGCAGTGTCCGACCTGCGGGTGGACAGGGAGTGAGACCGATCTCGACGGGAGCGGGAGTTCTCGCGCGTGTCCGGCGTGCGACGGCGCGATCCGCGTGGACTAATTAGGGGAGTCGCGGCCGCACTCTCCTCGGCCCAACGACTCTTGGGGCGACCGTGAGTAGCACCGTGTATGCGCGCAGCCGTCTACCACGGACCCGGTGACGTCCGAGTCGAAGAAGTCCCCGACCCCGAGCTCGAAGCGCCCACGGACGCGATCGTCCGCATCACGCACACCGCGGTCTGCGGGAGCGACCTCTGGTTCTACCGCGGCGAGAGCGACTACCCGGCGGGCGGTCGCGTCGGCCACGAACCCATGGGAGTCGTCGAGGCGGTCGGCGACGACGTCACCTCGCTCGAACCCGGCGACCGCGTGCTCTCGCCGTTCTCCATCTCCTGTGGGGAGTGCGAGTTCTGCCGGAAGGGCCTCTACACGTCCTGCACCGCCGACGAGAGCTGGGGCGGCGAGAACACGGGCGCACAAGGGGAAAAAGTCCGCGCGCCCCACGCGGACGGCACGCTGGTCCGCGTCCCGGACCGGTACGCCGACGACGAGGACGTCCTCGAATCCCTCCTCCCGCTCACGGACGTGATGTGCACGGGCCACCACGCCGCCGTCAGCGCGGGCGTCGACGCCGGCGACACCGCCATCGTCGTCGGGGACGGCGCGGTCGGCCTCTGCGGCGTGCTCGCCGCGTCCCGCCTCGGCGCGGAGCGCGTCGTCGCCATGGGCCACCACGAGGACCGACTGGAGATCGCTCGCGAGTTCGGCGCGACCGACGTGATCGCCGCCCGCGGCGAGGACGCCGTCGAAGAAGCGATTGAACTCACGGACGGCGGCGCGAACCACGTCCTCGAATGCGTCGGCGCGGAGTCCTCCATGGAGACCGCGGCCGAGGTCGCGCGCCCCGGCGGCACCGTCGGCTACGTCGGCGTCCCGCAGGGCGTCGAGACCACGGGCTTCCTCGACACGATGTTCCGGAAGAACGTCGGCCTCGAAGGCGGCGTCGCACCAGTACGCAAGTACGTCGACGACCTGATGGCAGACGTCCTCCAGGGCACCCTCGACCCCTCCCCGGTCTTCACGAAGACCGTCGACCTCGACGGCGTCCCCGACGGCTACGCGGCCATGGACGAACGCGACGCGGTGAAAGTGATGGTGAAACTCGACGACTGAGTCACCCGTCTCGCGCCGCCACAGGCAACGAACGCCCACCCGCGGCGGCTTCGAGTGCTCGGTGGCACAACAGCCAGACGGCGGTTTCTACTCGGCGGTCCGGCGGCTGACGCGGTCGCCTGCGACGAGATACGTTCCCGCTGCCGGCTCACTCGGCCGGCTGTCGGCGTCGCTGCGCTCCTCCTCGGACTCGCTATCGCGTTCGACGTCGACGCCGGTGAAGCGCGGCGGGAGGCCGGCGGCCGTCCAGAAGCTCGCGGCGTCCTGGAGCTGGTAGTGGAGGTGTGGTTCGGTGGAGTGTCCGGAGTTCCCACAGCGCCCGACGACGTCACCCGCCTCGACGCTGTCGCCGGGTTCGACGGTCGTGCTCCCGGCTTTCAGGTGCGCGAGGAAGGAGTACTCGCCGTCCGCGTGTTCGATGGTGACGTGGTTGCCCGCGACGTTTCCCGTCCGCCACTCCAGCCAGAGACTCCCCGGCTTCGGGTAGTCCCGGAGGCGGTCGCGCACCGCGACGACCGTCCCCGCCGCGGGCGCGCGAATCTCCCGGCCGAACGCGTAGTAGTCGGCGAGGCTCGCGCCGTCGCCCGCGTGGCTCTCTCCGTCGGCGTCCGTGACGGCGAAATCGTACGCGTACCGCTGGGAGAGAATCTCCCACGAGTGCGACGTCGCCTTCGCGACGCCGCCGTTCATCACCGTCCACTCGCCGTCGAACGGGAGGGACAGCGTCGTCTTCGGCGCGCCCCGCACCGTGTTCGGCATCGCGCCGCGATACCGGGCGTACGCGACGACCTGCCCCCAGAGCTGGCGGAGTTGCGCGAGGACGCCCCAGGGCGTGACCGCCCATCGGAGCACCGCGAGCGTGTAGACCGCGCGCTCCCGATTCGAGATGTCGGCCGCGGTGTCGTCTGTCGAGACGGCCTGGAGGAGAACCGGGAGGAGGCCGGCCATGAGGTAGCAGAGGAAGGCGAGCCACCACGGCCCGCCGACGGATTGCACGAGCAGGCCGAGCGCGAAGCCGACACCCAGAATCACCCAGACGCTGACGCCGGCCAGTCGGGCGACGACGCGTCGATGCAGCGGGCGCGGCGCGTCGCTCCCCGAAGGGGTCACCATACCGTCTCCTCGCTACCGGGGATGCTAACTCTTACGCGGACCGCACGAAGCGAAAACCCGTCGGCGCGGTCAGTAGACGGCGTCGAGGATCTCCTCGTCGAGCATTTCGAACTGTTCGAGGTAGTCCACGCGCTCCTCGCGGAGGGCGTCGCGGGCGGCGGCGTAGTCCGTCGAGCGCCCGGCGAGGTCGAAGCGGGAGACGTCGAGGCCGGGGACGCGCTCGGGGATGCGGAGCCCGCTCGCCTCGTCAGTCGTCCACTCGACGGTGCCGCGCGCGATGGCTTCGAGGAGCGTCACGGTGTCGGCGACGCCGACGTTCGCGGGGTCGGCCGTGCCGACGGAGCCCGTGTTGATGACGTAGCAGTCGATGCCGAGGCCCGCGATGAGCTCGCGGAACCGGTTCCCTTCCTCGCCCTTGCTCCCGACGATGAAGGGGTTCGTGCCGACGACGCGGATGGACTCGCCCGCCCGACTGGGGTCGCCCGCGCTCGTCTCGATAGACTCACCGAGCATGAACGCCGCGGCGGCCTGCCGGTTCGAGAGCTTCGCCGCCGCCGGCATCAGCGGGTTCCGCGTGATGAAGAACAGCTGGTCGACGGTGTCGAGGTCGATGTCGTCGCCCGCGGAGTCGAGTTCGTCGCGGCTGACGATGGCGCGCGCGTTCTTCCCGTGGCGCGGCTCGTCGAAGTGCACGGTGCCGTCCGCGTCCACGGCGACGTTCTCCAGCACCGCCGAGGACGCCGTCGCCGCCCCGTAGAGCTCCGGCTGCTCGGACTCCTCGAGCCCGATGGTCTTGATGTAGAGGCCGCCGCCCTCGCTCCCCGTCACCGTCCCGTCCGGGAGGAGCGCGCAGACGTCGTCCTGCAGCATCTCCGTGGACTCGCCCTCGTCCAGCCAGAGGCCGTGACTCGTCAGCGTCGACTTCCCCGTGCCGCTCAGCCCGAGGAAGACCTGGCCCACGGCGCGCTCGCCCTCCTCGTCGTCGAGGTGCACGCGCTTCGAACCCGCGTGCAGGCCGAGGCCGCCCTGCTGTTTCGCGCGGAACATGAAGAGCCGGAGGAAGGATTTCTTCGCCTCACCCGTGTAGTCGCTGCCGAGAACCGACGTGACGCCCTCCTCGGGGAGCACGCGGATGCGCGGGCCGTCGGCGTCCGGCACCTGGACCGTCACGAAGTCCGGCTCCTCGCCCGCGTCGAGTTCCGCGGGTTCGAGGAGCTTCGCCCACGCCAGCGCGATACGGCCGTACTCGCGGGGAACGAAGAGCCGGCAGACGAACGACGTCGCCTCGTTCCGGCCGACGCGCCGGTCGAGACACACCACGTCGTTCTCCGCGTTCTCCACCCACTCCAGCCCCTCGGTGAGGACGGCGTAGTCGGTGTCGTCGAAGTCGTCCGTGACCGCGTCCCTCGTCGCAGCGGAACTGCGCGAGCGGAAGTCGCTGACGTACGAGGGCGACCCGTACTCCGTCGTCGTCTCCAGGTGCTCGGAGTACGCGCGGAGTTCGTCCAGCGTCGGATTGTACGTCACGTGTGCCGCGTCCCGCGGGTCCGGGAACGCGGCGACCGAGAGCTGCCGCCGGGCGTCTGTCGCCATTAAGTAATAGAATCCGACGAACGGCCATAAAGTCACGGTTCCCGCCCGCTGCCCCGCGAAAACTTTTTTCAGGTTCGAGTTAGTTCACCGAACGTCTCGGGCCTCCGGACTTTTACCCGTGCAGTCATAAGGAGAACGTAATGTTCTCCGCGATGCGCCGCCGCGCCGCCGCGCTCATCGTCGCGGCCACCGGCGGTCTCCTTCTCCTCTTCCCCCTCTTCGACATCTGGGACGACGTCGCGAACCCGCCGATAAAGCCGCTGTGGACGACGCTCGCCGAGAACGCCATCGGCGTGCTCCTCGCCGGCCTCCTCTTCGCCGGCGGCCTCTGGCTCTACCGCCGCGACTGGGAGGACGCCTACGTCACCGACGCCGCCCTCTGGGTCGTCGCCATCGTCGCCGCCCACGGCCTCGTCATGGTCTGGATCGTCGGCATCCAACGCTACCTCCAACACGACCTCAAACCCTACATCATCGCGCTCGACGCCGTCGTCCTCAGCGCCGACACCGCGCTCGCCATCGGCGTCTACGACGCCCGGAACCGACGGAAACGGGACGAGCTCTCCCGCGAACGCGACCGCCTCGACGCCCTCTACGAGAACTCCGTCGACCCGCTCGCCACCGTCAGATTCGCCGACGCCCCCGTCGTCGTCGCCGCGAACGACGCCTTCACCGACCGCTTCGGCGACCGCGTCGACCGCGTCCTCGACGCCGTCCCCGACAGCCAGCGCGGCGACACCCTCCGCGAGACCTTCGAAACCGCCAGCACCGTCGAGTACGAGTGGGCGGGCGTCGACGGCGACCGCGACTACCTCGTCACCGTCACCCCCATGCCCGAAGGGGACGACCCGCGAGCGCACGTCCGCGTCGCCGACATCACCGAACAACAACGCCTCGCCCGCGAAGAAGAAGCCCGGGAACGCGTCGAACACCTCCACCGCGTCGCCGTCGACCTCGCCGCCGTCGCCGACGAAGCCAGCGCGTTCGAACGCACCCTCAACGCCCTCCGCTCCACCGTCGCCTTCGACGCCGCCTGCGTCGTCGTCGACGGCGACCTCGTCGCCGGCCGCTCCACCACCGACGTCCTCGACCGCGACGCCATCGAATCCGTCCAACCCGACGCCGTCCCCGGCGACGGCGGCGCACTCACACACACCACCGCCGACGGCCGCACCGTCCTCACCGTCCCCATCGGCGACGACGCCGTCATCCAAGCCGGCGTCGACGGCGACATCACGGACTCACAGGTCACCGCCGCCGAACTCCTCGGCACCCACCTCCGCGAAGCCAGACGCCGCCTCGCCCGCGAAGACCGCCTCCGCGAACAGCGCGAACGCCTCGAACTCCTCAACCGCACCTTCCGCCACGACCTCCTCAACGACGTCAACGTCGTCGACGCCCGCGTCACTATCCTCGACGACCACGTCGACGCCGACGGCCAACCCCACCTCCACACCGTCGCCCAACGAACCGACGAGATGCACGACCGCATCCAGACCATGCGCTCGCTCATGCAGGCCGTCGAAGACGACGACCACGAACTCACCGCCGTCCCCCTCGCCCCCACGGTCAAAACCCAAGTCAGCGCCGCCCGCGACGAACACCCCGACGCCGCCTTCGAAATCGACACCCCCCTCCCCGACGTCGACGTCCGCGCCGACGACCTCCTCGGCGACGTCATCGAGAACCTCCTCTCGAACGCCGTCGAGCACAACGACACCGACCCCGCACACGTCGACGTCTCCGCCACCCACCACACCGACACCGTCGCCCTCACCGTCGCCGACAACGGTCCCGGCGTCCACCCCGACCGCCGCGACGCCGTCTTCGACCTCGGCGAACGCGGCGACCGCAGCCACGGCACCGGCGTCGGCCTCCACATCTGCCAGCGCATCGTCGACTCCTACGGCGGCCACATCGACGTCACCGACGCCGACGACCTCGGCGGCGCTGCCTTCACCATCCACCTCCCCACCGCCAGCTAAGCACTCCTCACGGCTTGCTTCGCTCTCCGCTCGCACTTCCCGCGGTTCTCACTCGCACCGTCGGCGCTCGCTCCGAACCGCGCGGGTCGCGCGAACGCCAGGGAGTGCGAGCAGCACGTCGCGGAACGCGACGGAACGAGCGAGCGCCGCAGGCGCGAGCCGGAGGAATTCGTTCCGGCCGTGCTCACGGCTCCCTGCGGTCGCCGTTCGCTCGTTCCGTGGGTCTCGCCCCTCGCTCACTCCGTTCGCTCGTCGCTCCGACCCACGTGCACGACACTCTCCAGGTACTCTTCGAGCGTCTGTCGGCCGTCGTCGATGGCGTCGGGTTCGTCGAGGGTGACGTAGCGGGCGCGCGCGCCGTCGACGATGGTGAGGCAGGCGGTGGCGACGTGTTCGGGGTCGACGTCGCGGAAGACGCCCTGTTCGATGCCGTCCTCGACGACGGTGCGGAGGAGCGCGCGGATGTACTCGTTGTTCTGTTTGAACTGCTCGCGGAGGTCGGCGTCGTAGGGGGCTTGCGCGCGGAGTTCGATGACGGCGACGACGAGGTCCCGGTACTCGGGGTCGTCGCGGAGGAACTGCCCGGCGAGGTCGTGGAGGCGCGCGGCCGGCTCGACGGTCTCTACCTCCTCGACGTGCTCGACGAAGCGGTCGAGGAGGTATTCGAGGAACGCGACCATGAGTCCCTCCTTCGTGTCGTAGTGGTAGTGAATCGCGGCCGTCGTCTTTCCGTACTCGTCGGCGATGGCCTGCATCGTCAGCGAGGCGTAGCCGTGTTCGCAGAGCGCGCGGTACGTCGCCGCCATAATCTCGCTCTCCGTCTCCGTGCGCTCTGCGGTCTCCGGGGGCTCCGGCGACTCCACCATACGCGCCACTCGGCCGGTTCGCCGGATAGGTGTTCCGACTACCCGCGTGGCAAACGTTCAAACGGCTTCTCCCCGTCCCTTCGAGTATGTCCGAGACACCGCGGCGCGACCGGCCGTACGGCGACATCGTCGTCCCCACCGACGGGAGCGACGTCTCGACGAACGCCATCAGTGAAGCCCTCACGCTCGCCGAACTCGCCGGCGGGACGATTCACGCCGTCTTCGTCCTCGACCCGAGCGTCGTCGCCGGCGGGCCGCTCGAAGACCTCACGCTCGATACGAGCCTCGACGCCGTGCTCGACGAACTCGAACACGAAGGCGAACACGCGCTCGCGGAACTCGAGCGCGCCGCCGAGACCGAGGGCGTCGACGTCACCACGACCGTCCGCGAAGGCACGCCATCCGTCCAGATCGTCGAGCACGCCGACGACGTTGACGCCGACGTGGTCGTCATGGGGACGCACGGCCGCAAAGGCGTGAGCCGCGCACTCCTCGGCAGCACCGCCGAGAAAGTCATTCGGAACGCCGACACGCCCGTGATGACGATTCGGAAACCCTGACTACTCGCTCGGGCCGTCGAGGTCCTCGGGCGCTAGCTCCCGGAACGTCTCGTTCCCGCAGTCGCACGCGCCGTCCGCCGTGAGCCGCTGGAACGCCCCGTCGCCGCGCACGCGGAGCGTGTAGACGGCTCCGCACGCCTCGCACTGCCCGAGCGTCGTCTCCGGTCCCGGCCCGCCCATGCCACCGGTACGCAACCGGGTCGATATACCGATATCGATGTGCTCGAACCCCGACAGTCGTACACAGGGATACTTTCTCCGGACACGGTGGTGTCCTGGGCCGCCGTCGCCGCGACCGACTCTTCCCGCTATCATCACCACTCGCCTTTCCGCCTTCGGCACGTTCAACCGCCTGCGCGAACCACCGAGAAGTATGCCTCGGCTGCTCTCCGGCGTCCGCGGCGACGGCCGCGGCCGCGTCCTCGCCTTCGTCGCCGCCGGCTGGTTCCTCACGCTCGGCCTCCGCTACGTCGTTCCCGCACTTCTCCCCGCCGTCAAAGACGCCTTCTCCCTCGGCAACGCCGGTGCCGGCCTCGCCGTCACCATCGTCTGGGCGTTCTACGCCGTCATGCAGTTCCCCGCCGGCGGCCTCGTCGACCGCGTCGGCGAACGCCGCCTCCTCGCCGTCAGCCTCGTCGCCGCCGCCGGCAGCCTCGCCGTCCTCGCCGCCGCCCCCTCCTTCTTCACTTTCCTCGTCGGCTGCGCCGTCTTCGGCCTCGCCACCGGCATCTACGGGCCGCCCCGCGGCACCGTCCTCTCCCGCACCTTCCCCGGCAACGACGGCACCGCCTTCGGCATCACGCTCGCCACCGGCAGCGTCGGCTCCGCCATCCTCCCCCTCCTCACCGGCGTCTTCGTCGGCTCCCTCGGCTGGCGAACCACCCTCCTCACCGCCATCCCGCTCTTCTGCCTCGTCGCCGTCGGCACCTGGCGCGTCGTCCCCGCCCGCGCGTCCACTCCCGACGCCGACACCGACCGCTCCTACGCCGCCGTCGCCCGCGACGCCGCCGCCGCCGTCCGCACCCGCCGCGTCGCCGCCCCCGTCGCCGCCGTCACCTTCCTCCTCTTCGGCCTCCAGGGCTTCACCGCCTTCGTCCCCACCTACCTCGTCGACGTCCGCGGCTACCCTTCCAGCACCGCCGCCGCCGTCTTCGCGCTCTTCTTCGTCGTCGGCGCAATCAGCCAGTTCGCCGCCGGCGCGCTCGCCGACCGCTTCGGGAAACGCGCCGTCCTCATCGCCGTCACCACCGCCGCCGTCGTCCCCCTCGCCGCCCTCCCCTACACGCACGGCCTCCTCCCCGTCGCCGCCGCCGTCGGCCTCGCCGGCGTCCGCCTCGCCATGGCCCCGCTCTCCAACGCCTACATCATCGACAGCCTCCCCGAGAACGTCCAAGGCCTGACCTGGGGCGGCCTCCGCACCGGCTTCTTCGTCCTCTCCGCCACCGGCTCCCTCTTCGTCGGCGCGCTCGGCGACCGCGGCCTCTTCGACGCCTCCTTCCTCGTCCTCGCCGCCCTCACCGCCGTCGGCGCGCTCTGCTACCTCGCGCTCCCCGACCGCTGACACCCACCGCCCTCGAAAACGCCGCCGCTCTCCACCTGGTCGCTCTCGCAGAACGACCCGCATCCGTGACTGCCCGGTCTGTCGAACTAGGCCACGTCGGTACCTCGCTAGCCGGTGTCGCGATCGGGGCAGACCGCAGTTCGGGCGTGTCGGGAGAGGGACCCCAGTCCGCTCAGTTCGACTCCCCGAACGCCGCGTCCAGCGCCTCGTCCCAGCTCCCGAAGAACTCGACGACCTGACTGATGCCGTGCTCGCCGTAGCGCGCGAACTGCTGGCGCGACGGCAGCGTCCCGAGCTCCTCGCCGACCGACGCGATGTCGTCCGCGAAGAGCTCTCCTCGGTCGATGCCGGCCTCGTCGAGCGCGTCTTCGAGCGACCCGAAGACGACCTCGTAGCTGAGCAGGGATTCGCTCCCGCCGACGACGACGTCGTCGCGCGACGGCACGGCCGCCTTCTCCTCTTTCAACGCGCGAAGCTCGTCAATCATCCGCTCGCGCTTCGCCGCGTCCTCCCCGTCGTCGGCCTCCGCGTCCGCGGTCTCGGATTCAGACGCCGCGTCCGTCTCCTCGGCCGTCGCCGCGGTCGTCCCGCCGTCCGACACGGGGTCGGGCTCGTCGGCGACGTCGATGGGCACCGAGTCTTCCGCGGGCGCGTCCGTCGACGGTCGCGCACCCGACGGCTCCGGATGCACCGGCTCCTCCTCGACCGAAATCTCCGCTGACTCGGGCTCCGCGGTTTCGATTTCGACCTCGGTCGTCGGCTCTGCTGCGGACGCCGACGTCGGCTCTGCGTCCGTCGCCGGCTCCGCGGTCGGTTCGGGCTCGGCCGTCGACTCCTCTTCCGCGGACGGTTCGTCGGCGCTGGTGCGCGCGGTGTGCCACTCGTTGAGGCGGTCCCGTGCGGCGTCCCACTCGCCGAAGAACCGCTCGTACATGTTCGCGCTGTACTGGCCGTGCCGGCTCATCTCCAGCTTCGACGGGAGGTGGCCGAGCGCGTCCGTCACGCGCTGGAGCTCGCCGAGCAGGCGAGCCTCCTTGTCGACGTCCGCGGCGGCGAGCGCGTCGTCCCACGACCCGAACGTCGCGATGTAGTCCTGTGCGCTGTACGCGCCCTGATCGCGGAGGTCGTGCGCGCGGAGGAGTTCCCCGCGCCCGTCCTGGAGGTCGCGGAGCTCGTCCAGCATCGCCGCTTCCTCCTCGCTCCACGGGCTCTCCTCCACCGCGTCCGGCTCGGAACTGGACTCTGCCTCGCCTCCGCGCTCGGCGTCGACGGCCGGTTCGGATTCGACTGTCGACGCGGATTCGGCGTCGACTGCCGGCTCCTCGGCCTCGGTTGGCCGCTCGGCGTCCGCGGGTTCGTCGGGCATCGCCTCGGGGAGCGCGTCGACGTCGGGGAGGGCGGCGAGGCGCTGGGTGATTTCCTCGCCGCGCGGGAGCGCGCCGTCGTCGCCGAACGCCGTACAGGGGAGGCAGACGGACTCGTGGCCGTCGGGCGTCTCGATGTCGAAGGCGGCCGGGCGGTCGTCGCAGCGCACGCAGCCCTCGTCGGTCGGCTCGGCGGCCTGCGGGAGCATGTTCACGTACTCCGCGTAGTGGTCGCGCGCTCCCTGGAGGGCGTCGAGGGCGGCGTCGAGGTCGCCGTCGTCCATCGCGACCTCGTAGCGGTCGTGGGCTTCGCGGGCGTCTTCGAGCGTGCCGAGCAGGCCTTCGAAGTCGTCGACGCCGACGAGCTGCGCCTGCTGCTCGCGGAGGGTTTCGCGCTCGCTGGCGACCGTCTTCGTGAACGCGTCCGCGGGGTCGAGTTTGTCCATCGCGTCTTCGAGCGCCGCTTCGGCTTCGTCGTGGAACGCGGGGATGGACTCGTACTCGCCGGCGCGGACCGCCTCGTGCACCTTATCGAGGGCCGCGTCAGTCTCTTCGAGGTGTTCGGCGGCGGCCTTCGCGCGGGAGAGACGGTGTGCGTCCGCTTCGAGGTCGGCGGAGAGCTCCTCGGCGCGTTCGCGGACGGCGGAGCCGTTCGGTGCGAGTTCGAGGACCTGCGTGACGGCGTAGGAGGCGTCGGTCAGGTCGACCTCCGCGCGCTCGAGGTCGCGTTCCTCGCGGCGTTCGCGGCTGGCTTCGCGCTGCTCGAACGCCTCGTCGAGGTAGTGTTCCGCGATCTGCTCGCCGACGTACGCGCGGACCGCGGGGACGGTGTTCCGCTGGTCGGTCTCGAACGTGATGGAGGCGTGTTCGCCGCGCACGGTGACCTCGGCGGTCTTCGACACCATCTTCCGCCGCGTCTCGGCGTCGACGGCGGTGAGTTCGCTGTACGGAATGGTGATGACGGCGTCGCCGTCGGGGCCGCCGGCGACGCAGAGAACGCGGTCGTCGGTCGCGACGACGAACGTCGCGTAGTTGCCGGTGGTGTGTTCGACGCGTTCGCCGGCGCGCTCGATGGCGGGCGCGCTGGACGCTTCGAGGACGTAGTGCGGGAGCTCGTCCTCGTCGAGGTACTCGTGGAGCGGCCGGTCGCAGAGGCCGGCGTCGGCTCGCACGCCGCCCGGGCCGGTGCGATTCAGCAGGGACGGGCTGTAGTCCCCGCGAGACCGCATGTAGGTTGATAGTAAGTTCATGGGTGGGGTCCCTCGTCTCACTTCCCTGTTTGGCTTCTCCCATTAAATATTTTACCGCCAAGAAATTTGAAAATAAATGCGCTTCGCGGGGGCGGCCATGCGGTCTTCGATTCGACCTCCGACTGCGAGAACCCGCGCAGAGGACGCGAACGCCGTCAGTTGGCGACGTGCGAGCCGCCGTCGACTCTCGTCACTTCGATATCGTGCTCCGTCACGAGCGGGTCGTCCGCGTCCGCTGTCTCCCTCGACTCGAACGTCGACGCCTCGGTGCGCTCCGTCGAGTCGACGCATTCGAAGACCGCGCCGTTCTCACCGACGACGACGTCGGGGTAGCCGAGTTCGACGTCGCCGAGCGCGTCCGGGCTCCCGAGCTCCGTGCGCGCCCACCGGTCGTCGCTGCCGGCGCGCCGCGAGTAGAGCGCGCCCGACTCGTCGAGCGCGACGACGCGCCCCTGGAAGACTTCGACCGAGACGAGCGGGGACCGCGAGACGTCGAGGTGCTCCCACTCCTCGCCTCGCAGCCGATAGAGCCGGCGGTCGGTCGCCGCCGCGTACACGACGCCCGACGGGTCCGCGTGCACGTCGTGATAGGTCACGTTCGGATTCACGGGGCCGAGGAGGTCCCAGCCGTGCTCCGTCCGCCGAGCGGTGTACCCGCTCGCGTCGATGGCGTAGCCGTGCCCGTCAGAGGTCATGGCGAGCGTCGTCACCGGGTCGCCGTCCGTCGGCCGCTCCGGCACGCCCCAGCTGACGGCGTAGCCGTCCACGTCGAACGGACGGACGTAGCCGGAGTCGTCGGCGATGAGCACCGATTCGTTCCCCGCGGGGCCGGCGACGTCGAGGGCGTCCCAGCGCGACGGCGCGCGCCCGGGAGTCGTGTACCCGTGTAGCTGGCCGTCGGCCGTGTCGTAGCACGCGAGCGCGCCGGAATCGCCGGCGAGCCAGAGTCGATTGCCGTCGGCGGTGACGGCGAGGAGGTCGAGGTCGTGGACGTACTCGCTCGGTCCGCCCTCGATGACGACCTCCCAGCCGCGGCCGCGGTCGGCGAGGAGCGTTCCGCGCTCGCCGAGCGCGTACGTGCCGTTCGCAGCCTGGGCAACGACGTGCAAGTCCGCGTCGACCGGGGTCTCGACGGGCGTCCACTCGTCCGTCCGCTCGTCCGCGTCGTATCGAGCCACCATTTGATACGTGATTCAACCCCACGTAATTAAAAGGTTCAGGCTCATCGCACACCGAACGACGAGCGCGCTCACCGCTCCTGCTCTCGTCCGCACCGACCCACGTGTCTCAATATTCGAGACTGTCTCTGCAGTTAAGAGGTCAGTGATAGTTCACACGGTAATGGGGTTGTTTTTATCACTATCCGGGTCGAACTCGTGCGATACTGATTTGACCGTGAATTACTAAGAGGTGGACAGATGCACGACCTGACCGGATTCCAACGCGACCTGCTCTACGTCATCGGCGGCCTCGACGACCCCCACGGCCTCGCTCTCAAGGACGAACTGGAAGACTACTACGAGTCCGAAGTCCACCACGGCCGCCTCTACCCCAACCTCGACACCCTCGTCGACAAAGGGCTGGTAGAAAAAGGCAAAGTCGACGACCGAACGAACTCCTACTCGCTCACGCGCCGCGGCCGCCGCGAAATCGAAGCCCGCCGCGAGTGGGAGGACGAATACGTCGACGCGTAACTCGCGACGCCGCTCAGCGCACCCACAACCTCCGCCCGCGTTTCTCGCTCACGCCCGACCCGCCGAGCGTGACGAACACGCCGCACGTCTCCTAGCTGATGACCACCCATATCTCATAACTCGCTAAACCGTCTAACTCCACTTAGGCGGCTTAGACATATCGGCCGTCGTTTCGTGCTGAATCCGTGTCCTGATACGCGTCGAACGCGGAACTCACCGTATGTCTCAGCGGTTCCGGTTCCCGCACGCGGTCGCCGCGGACCGGACGGCGACGGTGACGCGCGTCGCCGGGAGCCACGAGTTCGAGGGGCGCGACCAGCACCGCCGCTACCAGGTCGCCCTCGACGCCCCCGGCGTCTTGACCGTCGCGCACACCACTCCCGGCGTCCGCGTCGACCGGCTCGACGACGCACGCCTCGCGCTCATCGTCCCCGACGGCGTCGGCTTCGCGACCGTCCGCTTCTGCGTCGACGACACCTACTCCCGCCTCGTCCTCCCCGACCCGACGGTCGGCGCGGCGTGCACCGACGCTGCCGGCGGCGACGAAACCGCCGCGAACGTCGTCATCGACGCCGTCCACGCCGCCAGCGCGCTCCCGTCGGTCGTCGGCCCCTTCCTCGGCGTCGACGACACCCTCTCACTCCTCGACACGCTCACGAGCGCGAACGAGACCGCCTCCGACGACGTCCACGCCCACCGCTTCGACCTCGTCCGCGCCGCCATCCTCGCCCCGAACGGGCTCGCCCTCCCCGACGCCGCCGCCGTCGAACGCCTCGTCGCCGGCCTCGACGACATCGACGCCATCGGCGACCTCACCCTCCTCGACGCGCTCGGCGACTTCGTCGCCGGCCACCCCACCCCCGAACGCGCGCTCGACACCGTCACCGACCTCGGCTTCGACCGCGACGCGCTCGAAACCCGCGACGACGCCTGGTTCCACGCCGTCATCCTCGCCAACGCCGTCCGCGTCGGCGGTGAGGCGTCACACGCCGAACAACGTCAGGTCGCGGGACCTGACGGCGGCCTCGACGCCGCCCGCGACCGCGCCGTCGACCGCGCCAGCGACGCCCCCGACTACGAACGCGTGAAAGACGCCGCCGCGAACGCCGACTACTGGGACCGCGGCGCGGCCTGGCGGCGCGTCCTCCCCGCCGCCGTCGCCCGCTCCCGCCACGAGTTCGGCTACGTCCTCGCCAACGCCCTCTACTGGACGGGCGAAGTCGCCCGCACCGACGCCCGCGTCGAAGAACTCCTCCACGAAGCCGCCGCCGTCGTCGCCGCCGACATCGGCCTCGACTGGATCGAGGGCCACGCCCGCTACGAACGCGAACGCGTCGCCGGCCACCGCCACCGCAGCGCCCGCAACCACGACCGCGCCATCGCCCACTTCCGCGCCGCCGAAGCCCTCACGGAGCGATACGACTTCCTCGACGCCTGGGACCCCATCTACAGCCGCGTCGTCGTCCGATCCAACGCGCACTCCCGCGCCGGCGACCACGCCGCCGCCGTCGACACCCTCGACGCCGGCCTCGACGACATCGACGCCCTCGACCCGCCCGCACACCGCCGCGAGACCATCACGAACCACCTCCGGGGCCAACGCCGCGAACGCCTCGCCATCCTCGCCCGCGACGACGACCCCGACGAGCGCCGCGCCCACCTCGACGCCGCCCGCGACCACTACGCCGCCATCGAGTTCGACCGCTCCGTCGACCGCATCGACCGCAAACTCGCCGCCCTCGACGACGAAGCCGACGACGCAGACGCCGCCGACGAACGCCGCGACTCCCGCGCCCGCCCCCAGCCCGTCGCCCCGCCCCGCGAGGACTACGGTCCCGCCCTCTCCGACATCCCCGACCTCCACGACTCCCTCACCGCCACCGACCCCACCGCCGTCGGCAGCGCCGACCCCGGCGTCATCGACGACCCTTCCCCCCACGGCTCCCCGCGCTCACCCACCGACGACGACTGGTACTGACCGTCTGTCGAACCGGGCGATACGTAACGACTCGTCCGCGCTCCGCTGCACGCCCTGCGTCGACCTGCACGCCGTGAAACCACTGCTCGCCGTGCAAGCGACGAAACGTCGTGCAGCGTTTTCTGGCCACTCCTATGGGTCTGAACGCCTAACGAGTAGATATGGCCGTGAACTCGACTCCGCCGTCCGACACGGGACGCCCCGCCGACACCGGCATCGACACCGTCGTCGTCGCCGTCGCGGAGGACACGCCCGAGCGCGTCGTCGAGAGCGCGCTCACCGTCGCCGCCGACCACGACGCCGACCTCCACGCGCTCTCCGTCGTCCGCATGACCGCCGGCGTCGACCACTGGGACATGGTCGTCGAACGCCGCGAGGACGACGCCGAAACCGCCCTCGACACCGCCGCCGACGCCGCCGCCACTTCCGCTCACGTCGACCTCACCAAGCACCTCCGCTACGGCGACCCGGCCGACGAAATCGCTGCGTACGCCGACGCCGTCGACGCCGACCTCGTCGTCCTCGGCGACCCCGACCGCTCCGGCCTCCGCCGCCTCCTCACTCCCGCCACCGTCACCGCCCGCGTCCGCCGCCGCACCACCACCCCCGTCCTCGCCGTCGCCGACGACACCGCGACCCCCATCGACGGCTCCCTCCACCTCGGCGGCGACACCCCGGCCTAATCGCAGCGACCCGTTCGTACGGCGCACTATTTCTACTGTCCAGCGCCGCCCATCCTCGCGACCGCGCCGACGGCCTCCCCCAGCTCACGACATCTCGCCGCGAATTGGCGAGAATACACCATGAATATAGACATTAAAACTACCAGGAAGAGAATATTTTATCGAGTTCGCTGCGTGATTCGATAGTGAGTACTCGTAGAACGCCGTAAAGCGACTGAAAGAGTACTAGCAAGGCGTTCTATGGGTTGTGGTCTGCTCTTTACTCTACTTCGAGCTAGCGGTGACTTCCACTGGTGAGAATCCGGGCTTAAACCCCAGATAATCCGTCTCAAGCCCTATTCACTCGAGTACGCGAATACTCATTGGCAAAACTACTGGTAACGGTTCTTTCTGTCAAACTACCTCTAATCCATCACAATCTGGCTGTCTATGGATACAGTATCTGTGTACGGGGGATACAGTACCTTTATGCGGTGTCGTGCGGGACGTGTACACGGTTCACGATGCGTACGGTCAATCCGACGACGAACGAGGAGTTACGGACGTACGACCTCGATAGCGCCGCCGCCGTCGAGGGGACGTTGGACAGGGCGGCCGATGGGTTCGTGGCGTGGCGTGAGACGCCGATTACCGACCGGCAGGAGCGCGTGGCCGCAATCGCCGACGTGCTCCGGGAGAACCTCGAGGAGTACGCCGCGTTGATGACGCGGGAGATGGGGAAACCGCTCGACCAGAGCCGCGGCGAGCTCGAGAAATGCGCGTGGGTCTGTGAGTTCTACGCCGAGCACGCCGCCGAGTTCCTCCAGGACGACCACGTCGGCGTCCACCCCGAGGCGACGACGAAAGTCGCCTACGAACCGCTCGGCCCGCTGGTCGCCGTGATGCCGTGGAACTACCCGTTCTGGCAGGTGCTCCGCGTCGCCGCGCCGACGCTCGCCGCGGGCAACGTCATGCTCCTCAAGCACGCGCCGAACGTCACCGGCTGCGCGAAGACCATCGAGGCAGTTCTCGACGACGCCGGCTTCCCCGACGGCGTCTTCCAGACGCTCGTCGTCGAACCCGAGACGATTCACGACGTCATCGCGGACGACCGCGTCGCCGCCGTCACGCTCACCGGGAGCACGCGCGCCGGGAGCGCCGTCGCCGAGACCGCCGGGAAACACCTCAAACCGTCCGTCCTCGAACTCGGTGGGAGCGACCCCTTCGTCGTGCTCGACGACGCCCCCATCGACCGCGCCGTCGACGTCGGCGTGGACGCCCGCACCAAGAACAACGGGCAGGCCTGCATCGCCGCGAAACGCTTCATCGTCGTCGACGACGTCTACGACGAGTTCCGCGACGCGTTCGTCGACGCGATGGCCGACCTCACCGTCGGCGACCCGACCGACCCTGCGACCGACGTCGGGCCGATGGCTCGCGACGACCTCCTCGACGAACTCGACCAGCAAGTCAAGGAAACCGTCGACGCCGGCGCTGACGTTGTCCTCGGCGGCGAGCCGCTCGACCGCGACGGGAACTTCTACCCGCCGACCGTCCTCGAAAACGTCCCCGGCGACGCACCCGCGGCCTGCGACGAACTCTTCGGTCCCGTCGCGAGCCTGTTCCGCGTCCCGGACGAAGCCGCCGCCGTCGCCCTCGCGAACGACACCGAGTACGGCCTCGGCGCGAGCGTCTGGACGAGCGACGACGCCCGCGCCGAACGCGTCGCCGGCGAACTCGAAGCCGGTGCCGTGTTCGCGAACGACCTCGTGCAGTCCCACCCCCGCCTCCCGTTCGGCGGCGTCAAGCGCTCCGGCTACGGCCGCGAACTCGGCGAACAGGGTATCAAGGCCTTCACGAACGAGAAAACCGTCTGGCTCTCCCCGCCCGACGGCCTCGACTAACCGTCTACAGTTTCTGTCTCACGCACTCCTTCTCCCGACCGCTCACGGTCGTTTGGAGCGGTGGGCCGTCGAATTCGTGGGTTCGTCCGAACGTTTAACCCGTTTCGTACACAGTTCCTGTGTATGGACGACGACGGCTACCCTGGCCCGACCGACGACCCCGACCGCGCCCGCGGCATCCTCACGCCGAGCGACCGCGAGTTCCTCCTCGGCACCAAGACCGACTACACCGACCACTCGAAAAAGCAGAAACGCAACCGCATCCGCCGCCGCGTCCGCAACGCCATCCTCGACTTCACGATTCTCTTCGACCACCTCGAAGCCCGCGACCGCGAAACCGTCTTCGACCCCGACGACGACGCCCGCGACGCCTACACGCAGGGCATCACCGACATGCTCGGCTTCCTCCACCTCGGCACGATGGGGTATTACACCCCGTTCAAGGACATGCTCTCCGAGGGCGTCAACAAGGCCGAACAGCGCCTCGCCGGCTCCGACTACCGCATGGTGAACGTCGAGTTCAACGTCGACCCCGTCGGCCGCATCGACGTCGACGAAGTCATCGACACCCTCGAAAACGGCGAGTTCGAGCAGCTCACCGACGAGGAACTCCGCGCGTTCGTCCGCCTCTTCGCGGACTCCGACGAGTTCTCGCTCGACGCGGCCCGCGAGGAGATGCACGCCCAGATGGAAGCGTTCGCCGAACGCGTCGAAGCAGCCGACCGCGCCCGCGACGACGCCGTCGACGCCCTCGAAAAATAACGGCAATAGCGACACTAGCGATTTTTACATGAAGTCACTGATGCCGAAGAAGTACTCCATGACGAGGATGACGGAGAGCACGCCCGCCATCAGGAGCGTCGCAATCGCCGCGAGCGTCGCCGGTGCGGTGTTGTAGAAGAGGCTGAAGAGGACGAGCGGCATCGTCTTCGTCTGGGCACCGGAGAGGAAGAGGGAGACGATGTACTGGTTGAAGGAGAGGATGAACGCGAAGACGAACCCGCTCATGATGCCGGGCTGGATGAGCGGGAGCGTGATGCGGAGGTAGGATTCGAGCTCCGTCGCGCCGAGGTTCTGCGCGGCCTCTTCGAGGGAGAGGTCGTAGTTCTGGAGGCTCGCCCCGATCGTCCGGATGGGGTACGGGAGCGTGAACATGATGTGGCCGACGAGGAGCGTCCAGAACGAGAGCTGGATCGGCACGCCGAGCGCGACGCTGACGCGGTTGAAGAAGAGGAGGAGCGCGAGACCGATGACGATCCACGGGTAGATGAGCGGGGAGATGAGAATCGTCTCCAGCGTCGTCTGGAAGCGGAAGTCGTAGCGCGTGATAGCGAACGCCGCGAGCCCGCCGATGACGGTCGAGCAGATACCGGTCGCGACGGCGAGCTTCACGCTCGTCGCGAGCGCGCTCCCGATGTTGAGGTAGCCGAGCTGCTGCGGGAGGTCCGTGTACCAGTGCGTCGTGAACGCCTGCGGCGGCCAGGTCGCGTACGCGGACTGCTGGAAGCTGATGACGACGACGATGGCGAGCGGCGCGAGCAAGAACACCACCGTCGCGTAGACGAGCAGATTGTAGCCGACCGAGGACGCCCGCGACAGCCACTGGTCCAGCGCGAACCCGTGGTCGTCCGCATCACTCACCCCCATCTCAGACACCCCCGACGCCGGACATGCGTTTCAGCGCGCGCTGGTAGCCGACGATGACCAGGAGCGCGATGGCGACGAGAACGATGGAGAGCGCGCTCGCGAACGGCCAGTTACTCGTGCTCGTGAACGTGTTCGTGATGACGACGGGGAGCACTTTCACGCCGCCGCCGAGCATCGCGGGCGTCACGTAGGACGCCAGCGAGACGACGAACGTGATGAGGACGCCCGCGCTGATGCCGGGGAGCGCGAGCGGGAAGAGCACGCGCGTGAAGACCGTGAGGCGGTTCGCGCCGAGGTTCTGCGCGGCTTCTTCGAGGCTGTAGGGGATGGTGTGCATGACGTTGATGATGGGGAACACCATGAACGGGAGCATGACGTGGACGAGGCCGACGATGATGCCGATCTCGTTGAAGAGGAGTTTCGGCGGGCTCTGCTGGGAGACGAGGCCGAGCCACTGGAGCGTCGTGACGACGACGCCGGAGCCGTTGAGCAGGACGAACCAGCCAAAGGACCGGACGACGAGGTCGATGGTGAGCGGCGCGAGCGTCGCGATGACGATGAGCTTCCCCGTCAATCCGCCCTTCCGCACGGCGGCGTACGCGAGCGGGAAGCCGAGCACGAAGTCGATGACGGTCACGATGGCCGCGATCTTCAGCGTGCGGAAGAGAATCGTCTGGTAGAGCGGCGTCAAGAACGCCTTCGTGTAGTGGACGAGCGTCACGCCGGGCTGGACGCTCCCCTGCACGAACGGGTTGAGGCTGTAACTCAACAGGATGAACGTGGGGAAGACGATGAGCCCGAGGACGACGAGGAACGCCGGGCCGATGAGCAGGAGCTTCCCGACCCAACTGTCCCCGTACTTCCGGACGACCGACGAGACGCGTTCGTTCACGGCGTCGAACGACCGACTGGAGTAGGATGACGATGCCATGGGTCAGGCCTGTGCGAGGTGGGTGTCTTCGACGCTCCACGCGAGCGTAATCTCGTCGTCCGTATCGTAGAGCGTGGCGCTGTGGCGGTTCGCGTCGTCGACGGTGAGTTCGTGGTCCCCGACCGTGACGAAGTACCGTACTTTCGACCCGAGGAAGAGCCGCCGGTCCACGGTTCCCGCGACCGTGTTCACCGACCCGTCCTGGTAGCCGGGTTCCCGCACGGAAATCTTCTCCGGGCGGACGAACACCGCGCTGCCGTCCGTCGACGTCGCGTTCACCGCGACCGGCTCCCCGGCGACGTCGAGCGTCACCGAATCCTCGTCCGCGGAGAGCTCGCCGTCGAGGAAGTTCGTGTCGCCGATGAAGTCCGCGACGAACTCCGTCGCCGGCTCCTCGTAGATCTCCATCGGCGTCCCGATCTGCTCGATGTGCCCGTCGTTCATCACGGCGATTCGGTCCGCCATCGTGAGCGCTTCCTCCTGGTTGTGCGTGACGTAGAGCGTCGTGATTCCGAGGTCGGACTGGAGCTCCGTGAGCTCGACTTCGAGCTGGTCGCGGAGTTTCTTGTCGAGCGCGCCGAGCGGCTCGTCCATCAGGAGGACTTCCGGCTCGATGGCGATTGCGCGCGCCGTCGCCACCCGCTGTTGCTGGCCGCCGGAGAGGTTCGACGGCTTCCGGTCCTCGTACCCCTCTAAATCCACCATCCGCAGGACCTCCGCGATGCGCTCTTCGTTCTCCACGCCCTCGATGCCTTTGCGCTTCAGGCCGAACTCGATGTTCTTCCCGACGGTCATGTGCGGGAAGAGCGCGTAATCCTGGAAGACCATGCCCGTGTCGCGTTTGTGCGTCGGGACGCGCGTCACGTTCTCCCCGGCGAGCGTGATGTTGCCCTCCGTCGGCTGCTCGAATCCCGCGAGCATCCGGAGCGTCGTCGTCTTCCCGGAGCCCGACGGGCCGAGGAGCGCGAGCAACTCGCCTTGCTTGACGTCGAAGGAGACGTCGTCCACAGCCGTGATGTCGCCGAACCGCTTGCTGACGTTCTCGTAGCTGATCGCGACACCTCCTGTGTTTGCCGTAGTCATGGCCATGTATGGCACGGGATGGGTCAAGAAGCTTTCCTCGTCACATTCGCCGCTCGCGGCCGAGCGGGACGCTACGCGGCCGCCGTGAACGGGTGGTGGGCGGTGGAACGCGCTACGAGAAGGTGTTGTTCCACTGCTCCGCCCAGTCGCTCCGGTTCTCCCAGATGTAGCCGAAGTCCGGGAACGCCAGCTGGTCGAACTCGTCGGAGGTCACCGCGCCGAACTCCTTCGCCTTCGCGTTCACTGTCGCGTTCTTGTTCGTCACGCCACACCCCATCGCCGCCGACGCCTTCTCCTGGAACCACGGGGAGAGACACTCGTTCGCGTACGCGAACGCCGCTTCCTGGTTGGGCGCGTTCTTCGTCACGCCGACGGCTTCCGCGAACGCGACGCCCGCCGGTTCGAGCCGGAACAGCGGGTCGATCGACGCCCCGCGCTTCCACATGTCGAAGAGCATGTAGTCCCAGAAGAGGTTGAGCGCGTCGACGTTCCCGCTCGCGAGCTGCTGTTTCGCCGACGCCACCCCCTGGTAGGTCGTCGTCACGTTCGGCTTCAGGTTCGTCTCCAGCCAGTCGAACCCGGCCTGCACGTCGAGCTCGGAGTTGAAGCTGTTCCCGGTCGCGATCGCGGACGCCATCAACAGGAGGTACGGGCCGCCGGACCACGAGAACGGAACGAGCGCCGTCGAGTTCGAGTTCTTCATCACGTCCGCGTGTGACTGCGGCGTGTTGTCCCAGAGGCTCGTGTTGATGACGGGGAGCACTTCCCCGACCTCCCAGGAGACGCCCGCGCCGTCGTAGTGAACGA
Organism: Halocalculus aciditolerans; assembly: GCF_014647475.1. Lineage (NCBI taxonomy): Archaea > Methanobacteriati > Methanobacteriota > Halobacteria > Halobacteriales > Halobacteriaceae > Halocalculus > Halocalculus aciditolerans. The sequence continues at coordinate 254,815 of NZ_BMPG01000003.1, forward strand.
ACTTATCGTAGATGTTGTCCACTTCGGGGACGGCGTCCGGGTGGTCGGTCAGCGGCTCGAGCCACCCCTTCCGCGACGCCTTCTCGATCCCGATGACGTCCGGGACGACGACGTCCGGTGGACTGTCTTGGTTCGCCTGAAGCTTCGTGAGCTGCGTCGTCGTGACCGCGGTCTGCGTGTTGATATTGAGGTTGTACTTCTCCTCGACGCGGGGGATCAGGTACTTCTTGTGAATCGTCGAAATCGCCCCGACGTTCAACATGACGCTGATCTCCTTCCCGCCGAAGTCCTTCGCGCCACTACTCGTCGTCCCGCTCCCCGAACTCGTCTCGTCGGAGCTCGTGTCGCCGGAGCTCGTCGACGTCGCCGAGCTGCCGCCACCACCGGTGAGGCAGCCGGCGAGGCCGGTTATTCCGAGCGTTCCCGCACCACTGAGCTTGAGGAAGCGACGGCGGTCTTGATTGCCGCGGTCATTGCTTGGCATTCTCTCTCACCTCGGGGTAAAGTCAACCATTCATATATATCTTTGTGTCCTACAGATTCTTCGTACGGACGAATATCGTTAAATCATCCACTATTTTGTCGAATCACTCGTGGTCGGGTCGACGGATGGTCGATTCTCCGCCAATTCGTTCGTCAGTTGGGAGTCGCCGCTCCCGGGCGACTCGTCACTGTGACGCTCGGCGAGCGCCGAGGAACTGGGTGACGACGGCCGCCCCGGCTTTCGCGGTCACGCCGTCGGCGTCGAGCGGCGGGGCGACCTCGTGGAGGTCGAACCCCCGAATCAGGTCGTGCCGGCCGAGCTGGTAGACGAGTTCGAGGAGCTGGTGGGTGTGGAGTCCGCCGGGGCTCGGCGCGCACGTCCCCGGCGCGCTTCCCGCGTCCAGCACGTCGATGTCGACGGAGACGAAGACGGCCGCCGTTCCGTCCGTCGCGGCGTCCAGCGCGCGCTCCACCGCGTGCTCCGTCCCGTCTTGGTGGACGTCCCGCGCGGTCACGATCTCCGCGCCGATGTCCCGCACCCAGTCGACGTAGTACTTCGAGTTGTGCCAGCCGGAGAGGCCGAGCTCGACGAAGTTCTCCCCCGCGAGCTGGTCGGCGTCGTCCTCCAGCAGCCGGCGGAACGGCGTCCCCGAGGAGAGCTCGCCGCCGTGCGAGTGGCGGACGTCGTGGTGCGCGTCGATATTGATGACGCCGACGTCGCCGTCGACCGCGTTCATCATCGCCTTCGCCGTCGGATAGGTGAGCGAGTGGTCGCCCCCGATACTCACCGGCACCACGCCGTCCGCCGTAATCGCGGTCAGCGCCTGCTCGACGCGGCCGTGCGCGGCGAGCACGTCCGTCTGGTCGACGTCGACGTCGCCGTAATCCACGACGTCGATGCCGCGACTGATGTCGACGTCGAGGCCGGGATTGTAGCAGGTCCCGTGCGTCAGTTCGTCGCGGACCGCTTTCGGGCCGAGCCGCGAGCCCCGCGGCCCCGCGACGCACGCCGTGTCGAACGGGATGCCCACGATTCCGACGTCCGCCTCGGCGGCGTCACGCGCGTCCGTGATAATCTCTCCGACGTTCGTGTCGTACTCGTCCGCGACGCCGACGTCGTAGCCGGCGTACGGCGTGAGCAACGGCTCGATACCACTACACAACCCTGGCTGTGGCTCGCTCACCATACACATCCGCGTTTCACGTCATCCGTGAAAGAAGTATCCCCGAAAACCGTGTCGAATGCTGTCACGGCACGGAACACTTATCAGAACCGTGGGAGAGAGTTAGCGTACCGGCATGAGCGAGCGAACCCCCTTCCAGACGAGTGAGTACCGACGCCGACTCGACCGGACGCGCGAGCGGATGCGGGACGCGGGCCTCGACGCGCTCGTCGTCACCGACCCCGCGAACATGAACTACCTCACGGGCTACGAGTCCTGGTCGTTCTACGTCCACCAGTGCGTCGTCGTGACGCTCGACCACGACCCGGTCTGGGTCGGCCGAGAGATGGACGCGAAATCCGCGGAGGTGACGACGTGGCTTCCGCGCGACCACGTCAAGTCGTACACGGACGACTACGTGCAGTCCCCGCACGACAAACACCCGATGGATTACGTCGCGCGGGTCGTCGCGGACCTCGGGTACGCCGACCGCACGCTCGGCGTCGAGATGGACGCCTACTACTACACGGCGCGCTCGCACGCCCGGCTCACCGGGAACCTCGACGACGCGACTATCGAGGACGCGACGCTCCTCGTGAACTGGGTGCGACTGAAGAAGTCCGACGCCGAACTCGAACGGATGGAGCAGGCCGCCGAACTCGCCGAATCGGGGATGCGCGCCGCCGTCGACACCATCCGGGAAGGCGTTCGCGAGTCCGACGCCGCCGCCGCCATCTACGACGGCCTCATCAGTGGAACAGATGCGTTCGGCGGCGATTACCCCGCCATCGTCCCGCTGATGCCGTCCGGCGACCACACGGGCACACCGCATCTCTCCTGGAGCGACCGCGAGTTCGACGACGGCGACCCCGTCATCATCGAGCTCGCCGGCTGCAAACACCGGTACCACTGCCCGATGGCGCGGACGCTGAACGTCGGCGAGCCCACGGACGCGATGCAGGAGACCGCGGACGTCGTGATGGAGGGCTTGCAGGCCGCGCTCGACGCCGTCGAACCGGGCGTCACCGCGGAGTCCGTCGAACGCGTCTGGCGCGAGACGATTGCGAAACACGGCATCGAGAAGGAGTCGCGACTGGGCTACGCCACCGGCCTCGGCTACCCGCCGGACTGGGGCGAGCACACGGTGAGTCTCCGTCCGGGCGACGAGACCGTTCTCGAACCCGGGATGGCCTTCCACATGATTCCCGGCATCTGGTTCGACGACTTCGGCGTCGAGATCAGCGAGACGTTCCGGGTCACGAACTCCGGCGCGGAGACGCTCGCGGACTTCGACCGCGACGTCTTCCGCGTCTAACCACCGAGTTTGGTAATACCAACCACTATTACGCTGTAGGTACAGAGGTGGTGTATGCGAACAGGCAACGAGGACGGCCGGAAGATCGGGGCGGTGGCGCGGTCACTAGAGATTCTCGAGATACTGCGGCGGCGCGGCGGCGCGACGCTCGCCGAACTGGAAGCGGAGAGCGACCTGTCGAAGGGCTCGGTCTTCGTTCACCTGGAGACGCTCGCCGACGGCGGCTTCGTCACGCGGCGCGGCGACCAGTACGTCCTCGGCCGCCGATTCATCTCGTTCGGCGAGCGCGTCCGGAACAGCGCGCCGCTGTTCAGAGCGGGGAAAGACCAGGTCGACGCGCTCGCCCGCGAATCCGAGGAGTGCGTCCACCTCATCGTCGAGGACAACGGTCTGGAGACCATCCTCTACGAGGCGTTCGGCTCGCGCGCCGTCGGCCAGGAGTTCTTCGTGAAGAACCGCGAGGAGACGAGCCGCCACCTCCACTACTCCGCCGCCGGGAAGAGCATTCTCGCGGGGCTCGACCGCGAGGACGTCGAGGATATCATCGACTGCCGCGGGCTCCCCGAGCGGACGACGGAGACCATCACTGACGCCGACGAGCTGTTCGCGGAACTCGACGACGTCCGCGAGTCGGGGTACGCGACGAACGAACAGGAGGACATCCTCGGCATTCAGGCGGTCGGCGTGCCGATTCGGGACGCCGAAGGAACGACGCTCGGCGGGCTCAGTATCTCCGCGCCGACGAGCCGCCTCCAGGGCGACCAGCTCACGGAGGAGATGCCGACGCTCCTCCGCGAGCACGCGAACATCATCGAAGTCAACCTCCAGACCATCGACATCTAGTGACCCCATCCGCTTTGTCGATACCAAACGACACCTCCCCACACCCCACACTCCACCGACCAAATTACACCAGTAGAACTGTAAAATTCGGCGTCTGTTCTAAAAGAACGACCAGTTCGACTTTGCTCATACCAACCGACGACTAATCGCCACGAAACCGACTCTCGCACCGAATCTCTACATGGCCGGCCGGTCGTGCCGCCGAGACGCACCGCTCGAACGCCGTGACGAACGCGGCGAAACGGCGGGACGGGAGAACGAGTCGAACGGAGAAGCGATGGAACGGAAGGGCTGACGAGACGGGAGAAGCGGTAGGACGAGAGAAGCGACGCGGGGGTCGCGCCGGACGCGTCAGCGTGACGCGCTTGATGCGGCGTGCTCGACGTCGACGCGCTCGATGGCGTCGCAGAGGACGTCGAGCCCGGCTTCCGCCTGGGCGTCGGTGAGGACGAGCGGCGGGAGGAGTCGGAGGACGTTCCCGTGCTGGCCGGCCTTCCAGACGAGCACGCCGTTCTCGTAGCAGTGCTCTTGGACGCGTTTCACCGCGTCCGGCGCGGGGTCGCCGTCGCCGTCGACGAACTCCACGCCGACGAAGAGGCCTTTCCCCCTGACGTCGCCGACTGCGGGCGCGTCGACGTCGCGGAGACGGCTACGCATATCGTCGCCGAGCCGGCGGGCGTGCGCGAGGAGGTCGTGCTCTTCGACGTACTCGAGGGCCCGGAGGCCGGCGCGCATCGCCACCACGTGCCCCCGGTACGTCCCGGCGTGGTCCCCGGGCCCCCAGGTGTCGAGGTCCTCGTGGTAGATCGTCGCGGAGAGCGGGAAGCCGACGCCGCCGAGCGCCTTCGCCGTCGTCACGATGTCCGGCGTGACGTCGTAGTGGTCGCTCGCCCACCACTCTCCCGTCCGCCCGAGCCCCGCTTGAATCTCGTCGACGACGAGCGGGAGGTCGTTGTCGTCCGCGATTTCGCGCAGCCCCGAGAGGAACCCCTCCGGCGGCGTCACCACGCCGCCTTCGCCCTGGATGGGTTCGACGAAGATGCCCGCGGGGTTCGTCATCCCGCCGTACGGCTCCTCGATGATCGCTCGGACCTCGCGGAGGCTGTCCGCGACCGCGCGCTCCGGGGTCTTCCCCTGCTCGAACGGGTGCGGGTACGGCGCGAACTGCACGTTCGGCAGGAGTGGCGCGTACGGTTCCTTGAAGTCCTTCTTCCCCGTGATGCTCATCGCGCCGCTCGTCGCCCCGTGGTAGGAGCCTCTGAACGCGACCAGGCCGCTCCCGCCCGTGTTGTACTTCGCGAGCTTGATCGCGGCCTCGATGGCGTCGCTCCCGGTCGGCCCGCCGAAGACGACCTTGCTGTTCCCCGCGAGCCCGCCGGGCGCGATGGCTTCGAGCTTCTCGATGAGGTCGAGGCGCGGCTCGCTCGGGAAGTCGACCGTGTGAACGAGCTTGTCCGCTTGCTCGTGCACGGCGTCCATCACGTAGGGGTTCGCGTGCCCGACGTTCAGCACGCCGATGCCCGCGAAGAAGTCGAGGAAGACGTTCCCGTCCACGTCCCGAATCGTCGCGCCCTTCGCCTCGTCGGGGACGAGCGGGATGTGGTCCGGGTACGCGACCGCGTTCGAGTCGATTTCTTTCTGTCTGTCGAGGAGCTCTCGCGCCTTCGGTCCGGGGAACTCGTCGACGGCCGGTGCCTCGTCGAAGTGAATCTCGTCGATCGGTGGCCCACGCATACCCCCACCCACGTGACACCACACCAAATATCTTATCCACGGATTCCATAGATACGATACACAGAAACCGACTACGCCGGTCAGGCGACGCGGTTGGCGAACTCGTCGTCACCGTCGTCGAGCCGGCGGACGTTCCCGGCGACGATGTCGGCGAGGCGCTCCCAGTGCTTCGGCGTGTGCCCACCAGTATGCGGCGTGATGAGCGCGTTCTCCAGCGTCCAGAGCGGGTGGTCCTCCGGCAGCGGCTCCGGGTCGGTCACGTCGAGCGCCGCCCCCCGAATGGACTCCGTCCGGAGCGCGCTCACGAGCGCGTCGGTGTCGACGAGCCCGCCGCGCGCGGCGTTCACCACGACGCTCTCCGGTTCGAGCGTCGCGAGCGCCTCCGCGTCGACGAGGTGGCGTGTCGCGTCAGTGAGCGGGCACGCGAGGACGAGGTAGTCCGTCCGCGAGAGCGCGTCGTGGACGTCCTCCTCGTCGAACCCGAGCACCTCGTCCGTCGGTCCGCCCTTCTCCGGCGTGTATCGGATTCCGACTGTCTCGACGCCGAACCCGCCCAGTCGGTCCGCGAGCGCCGTGCCGATTGAGCCGAGACCGACGATGGTGATTGTCTTCTCCGCGAGCTCGTCCGACTGGAAGTGCCGCCACTCCCGGTTCCCCTGCCGCCGCCATCCCTCGTGGAGCCGCCGGTTGAAGACGAGGATGTTCCCGAGGGCTTGCTCGGCGATGCCCGGCGCGTGGATTCCGCCGGCGTTCGTCACCGCGACGCCGCGCTCCGCGAGCTCGCCCGTCGGCACGTGGTCCGTCCCGGCGAACGTGCACGCGAACAGCTCCAGCTCCGCCGCGGCGTTCAGGAGCGTGTCGTCGATGCCGTTCCCGGTAATCACGCGCGCGTCCGCCGCCAGTTTTCGTTCCGCCTGTGGCGTGTCGGCGCGTCGGACGACGTGGTTCGGGAGCCGGTCGGCGAGTTCGTCGGCGTACGCGGCTGTCGAGAGCCCTTCGGTCCCCTCCCTGCGCACGAGGACGTCGATAGTCGTCGTCATCGGCTGGTCTCACTCGCCCCCGGTGGTTAACCTTTTCTCGTGTCCGTCTGGCTGCCGCCGCGTGGATTTATAACCTCCCTCCTCGTCACACGACACCACATGGCTTACAGCTCCAGCGACCTCCGCGCGCTCCGGCGAGCGTTCCACCGCCATCCCGAACCGGCGTGGCGGGAGTTCCGGACGACCTGCCGACTCGTCGACGAACTCGATCGGTTCGACCTCGACGCGCTCCACGTCGGCCGCGACGCGCACGCGACCGACGCGCGCATGGCGCTCCCCGACCCCGACGACCTCGACCCCTGGCTCGAACGCGTCCGCGAAACCGCCGCCACCCCCGGTCTCGTCGACGAACTCGCCGGCGGCTACACCGGCGCAGTCGCCGTCCTCGATCGCGGCGACGGCCCCGTCGTCGCGCTCCGCGTGGACATCGACGCCCTCCCCATCACGGAAACCGACGCCGACGACCACGAGCCCGCGACCGAAGACTTTCGTTCCGAGCACGAGGGCTACATGCACGCCTGCGGGCACGACGCCCACGTGACCATCGGCCTCGGCGTCCTCGACGCCATCGCGGAGAGCGACTTCGAGGGGACGTTCAAGGTCTTCTTCCAGCCCGCCGAGGAGGAGTCCGGCGGCGGGAAGTCGATGGCGGAGAGCGGCCACCTCGACGACGTCGACTACCTCTTCTCCGTCCACGTCGGCCTCGACCACCCGACCGGCGACGTCGTCGCCGGCATGGTCAAACCCCTCGCGATGGCGCACCTCACCGCGACCTTCCACGGGGAGTCCGCACACGCCGGCAACGCGCCGAACGACGGGCGGAACACCATTCAGGCCGCGGCGGACGCAATCAGTTCTCTCTACGGGATTCCCCGGCACGCCGACGGCATGACGCGCGTGAACGTCGGCCGCATCGAAGGCGGCACGGCGAGCAACGTCGTCGCCGAAGAGACGCGACTCTGGGGCGAAGCGCGCGGGGAGACGACCGAACTCATGCGGTACGTCCAGTCGGCGTTCGAACAGCGCGTTCACGCCGCCGCGGACGCCCACGGCTGTACGGCCGACGTCGAACTCGTCAGTGAATCACCGCGCGCGGACAGCGACCCGGAACTCGCCGCGTTCGTCGCCGACGCCGCCCGCGACCGCGTCGACGTCGACCGCGTCCTCGACGCCGCGGAGTTCGGCGCGAGCGAAGACGCCACGTTCCTCATGCGCCGCGTCCAGAACGACGGCGGACTCGCCTGCTACAGCATCGTCGGCACCGACCACCCCGGCGACCACCACACGCCCGCGTTCGACGTCGACGAGACGACGCTCGACACCGCCGTCGGCACGCTCACCGATGCAATCCTCGACACGGCGCGAGAACAGCCCTGACCAGTATCTACGCCGTGATTACGCCGCGTCCACGGCCTCGCTGAGGATGCTCGCGCCGAGTTCGATCTCTCGCTCCGTCGCGTCCAGCGGCGGGAGGAGGCGGAGCGTCGAATGCCCACACCCGATCGTCAACATCCCGCGCTCCAGACACGCCTTGACGACGGCGTCCCGCCGCTCCGGCGTGTCGAACTCGACGGCGAGCATCAGGCCGCGCCCACGGACGTCGGCGACCGCGTCGCGCTCGGCGTCGAACGTCTCGATGAACTGCCGACCGCGCTCGGTCGCGTTGTCGAGCAACCCGTGTTCCTCGATGGCGTCGAGCGTGAACGCCCCCTGCATCGACGCGAGGATGTCACCCGCACCCCACGTCGACCCGATGCGGTTCGGCTCGCTCGGGAAGACGTCCGAACGCGAAATCGTCGCGCCGACGCGCAGGGCCTTCGCCGACGCGATGACGTCCGGCGCGAGCGACGTGTGGTCGACCGCCCACATCTCCCCCGTCCGCCCGACGCCGCTCTGAATCTCGTCCACGACCACGTGGAGGCCGTACTCCTCCGCGACGGCGTCCACCTCCCTGAGGAAGCGGTCGCTCGCGAAGTGATAGCCGCCGACGCCCTGCACGGGTTCCAACACCACGAACGCCACCTCCGACGGGTCGAGATGCTTCGCCGGCCCCTCGAAGAGGTCACGCAGCGCCGACGATCCATCCCGGAAGAACCCGCAGTGACAGTCACCCTCGCACGCGCAGTACGGGAGCGTCCGCGTCCCCGCCACCTCCGGATACTTCCGCGTGTACGTATCGCCGCTCCGCGTGAACGACAGCGTCCCCAGCGTCCGCCCGTGGAACGCCCCCGTGAACGTCACCGCGTACTTCGGATTCGCCGTGTTCGCGTACGAGATCTTCATCGCGTTCTCGATCGCTTCCGCCCCCGAATTCGACAGGAAGACCGTATCCATCCCGTACTGCGCCGAGACGTCCCGCAACCGATGCATCAGCTGACTCGACCCCGGCAGCTCCGTCGCCTCCGGGTCGTCCCCCGTCCCGAAGTAGAGGTCTTGCCCCGCGATCTTCATCGGATCGACGAGGTCGAACGCGTCGAGTTTGTCGAGTATTTTCGGGTTGTTGTAGCCGAGCGGTGCCGCCCCGATATGACACGTGAAATCGAGGAAGACGTTGCCGTCGACGTCCGTCACGAACGGCCCAGCCGCCTCGGCCGTCACGTCCCAGACGAACTCGTGTGAGTACTCACTCGGAGCCGCGACCTCGTGGTGGTAGTCGACCCAGCGTCTCGCGTTCGAATCAGAGAGCGCAGCCACGGATGGCTCTATGCTACCGCGATCCATACATGGTATCTGTGTAGGATGGTAATTAATTTTGTTGTCGAGTCGCCCGCCGCCGACGCCCAGACGTCGACGCAGCACACGCTGCCCGACACTCTCCACCGTCGACGCCGGGACGCCGCGACCTCGCCACCCCCCGAGACCGACTTTTGATCGCAGACAGAACAATCGGAACACATGTGAAATAGAGATCATTAGATATTGGCACTGTCTAGTTAAGTCAGTTTTGAGCTGTTCGTTGTTTCGGTGTCTATGATAACCGAAGAATCACCGGAGAGACGTTAGAAACGGTGAATATTGGTTGTTTGGTGCGTGATCGGGGTAGTGTTCAGATTATCTACTTCCACGCGAAGGCGAACGGTCATAGCCACTCGTTGTTAAGTTCTGTGTCGGCGTGGCTGAAAATATTTGAGAGAAAATAGGTATGGGCTTTTATTCCTTTGAAGACACGTTTGGCACCATTTCGACTTCCATGACGTTTGAAGTGGAGATCGAGGCCGTGGCGACGGCACGCTTCATCCAACGGAGTTGCGCCATCGACGAGAAACACAGCATCATCGACGTCGCGTTTCTCACGGGAGCCACTGAAGAACGTGTAAGCGATAACGTTCTCTCTGGTCGGCTCAAGCTTTGTGTGGAGAAATTCGTCGAGGGTCTGTATCTACGGCGGCGTACAGCCAGTACTTTTCGTCGTCGAGTTAGATCACAGTCTCGTCTACTGCAACGTGATCGGGACTTCGTCGGTCCTCGGGCTGTAGACCATCTTTGTGAACCCAGTTGTGGACGGTTGATCTTGCCTATTCAACACTAAATATGTGGCCAGTAAATATATTATATAAAAATGATAGCTTAGAAAGATGGAGCTGAATATTGAACTTCATCAGCAGCCGTAGTGTTGTTTCTCGCTGGATAAACCAAAGCCGATCTCGTTCAAACAACTGCTGAAGCGAGTGGTTTCTGGCATAGACACTCAGTAAATCACTTCGTGTCACCTTTCAAGCCCATTTGAACACCGCCCTGAGCGGATGGCAACGTTGACGAGACGTGAAATGTCTCGTTATCACGCCAGAAGTCGGACATTTCTAGGGACGCCTGTCAGGGTGCTCGTTGTCCGCTTCCACGCGACCGGTTGTCCACCTAGGAAACAAAAGCGCTTGGACTATTAGAAGCATATCTCTACCACCATGTCATATGCATTGGGTATGTGGTTGTATTGGCGACCGCCTGAGGCGCAGCCGTTGAGAGTCGCGATTGACAAAACCGCTATCTCGGTTAACGGCGAGTGCCCTTGATTGTCTGGTGCAATTGACCTCGACAGAAAACTGATTCTCGACGTCGATTTGTTCGGACGGAATGGTACCGGTCCGGCGGCTGCGCTTCCGTATGGGATGTGTGAAAAACACGATCTCTCCGACACAGTGTTTCTCGTCGATCAGATTGGCTAACGGATTGCCACTACTCAATTAGAATGAACAGTCAGGTAAACTATACCAACCCAATCTTCATCAAAAGTGGTTCCACACTTTTAAGATATTCCTCAGGTGCTTTACGATTTGTGGGTGGGAGTTGGTCGAGCGTACGCGGATGGCTTGAACAGTTTGTTCAACAACCATCGGAGACCACACCAATCCCTCAATGGAAAAACGTCGATCATGGTGGTGCTAAACTAGACCGTGCTCCATTTCAAAGAACAGAATGAGATCAATAGGTGGTCGCTGACAGGAACTGTTCCAGTAACTTTCAACCAATTATATCATTCACCCAGCGGCCAATATTACAGTGTTATTGGTGTAAAGAGCTGCTGGTTCGGGACTTGGTACTACTCCAGTGCCAGAATTAAGGCCTGGAGAAGAATCATGTCATTCGACATCACGGAATATGACTATGCGTAGGCCGTGTTGAGCTCAAGTTCGTTTGCGGTTCCGAGGAGTAGCGAGGGGAGGCCGTCCTCGAAGAACTCCCCGGTAAGACGATGACTCGGCCCGGAAACGCTCAGTGCACCGAGGACGTCCCCGTCGGGCCCGGTAACCGCGACTCCAACTGCGTGAAGACCTTGTAAGTTCTCCTGGCGGTTGAACGCGTAGCCACGCTCTCTGATCTGCTCCAGTTCCGAATGGAGATCATCTGCATCGGTTATCGTCTCGTCAGTAATGTCATCGAACGACGTCCGTTCGACGACGCGGGACACTTCATCCGGAGACATTGCAGCGAGTATTGCTTTCCCAGCTGAGGTCGCGTGTAGCGGGATTCTGTTCCCGATTCCCGGGTCGGTTCGGACTGCGTGCTCTCCGTGTGCACGGTGAATGTAGACCGCTTCTGCGTGTTCTTCGACGATAAATTGAGCTCGCTCGTCTGTTTCGGCGGCAAGCTCGTCGACTTTCTCTTTGGCTAGCTGGTAGGCTCGATGGCGGTTGCGTGCTTGTTCTCCGAGTTCGAGAAACCGTAGTCCCACGTAGTAACCGCCTTCCTGAACGATGTATCCGTGGGTTTCGAGTGTCTGTAGGTGCCGGTGAATGGTGCTTTTTGCGTACGGGAGGTCGGTGGCGGCCGTTGAGAGGGTTGCGCCGTCTTCTTCGCGGAGGTATTCGACGATGTCGAACATCGTGTCAATGGCTTTCACTGTGTCCGTGTTGTCTGTTCTCATGGGTTCCGTCATGGTTGATGGTCATCGTTGGTCGTATTGAATGTTCTGCATCGTCGAATCGCATCGTGAGACGAACCCCCGCACAGACTGCGCTTACACTCGTAGAAGCCCACGATATTGGTCCGACCGACACCGAGGAAACCGTGGCTCAGGCATCACGGGGCGCAGCAGCTGCGCTCCACCACGAGACCCCATCGACGGGACTGGAAGCGGAACTCTCTACGGAATATCCGGTCACGAGCGAGGGGTCGTGACCGCGTTGATCTGGCTGCATTCGCCGTTGCAGCGGTCAAAGCTCCGCTCGTGGAATCCCTCCGAGAGACCGTCTCGTTCTCGGTCGATAGAGGTCTGGAGTACGACTCTCACGAAGCCATAGCTCGCATAAAACGGGTGCAAGGACGGTTGAACGGCGGCAGGAGAACTCTCCTGGAACGCACGAGAATCCGGTAACGGAGGCGGAACGAAGATCGAAGCGGAGAGAGCGTGTGAGCCGTGTGCTGTCTGATTCGACTGGCGACGAATATACCCGGGGTTCGATTCTCTGGACGCGGTGAGTCGTGTCCCGAAAGCGGTTCGAGGTGCGACTGACCCATAGTTTTAACAGGCTGGTTCACCCAGCAGCGGGTGCCAATGGTAGACAGAGACACCGTCGAGTTGACGGACCAGCAGCGGCTGGTACGAGATTCGATACGCGACATCTGCTCAGATTTCGAAGCAGACTACTGGCGTAAGAGAGACAGAAACGGCGAATACCCGCACGAGTTCGTCGACGAACTCGCAGCACACGGCTGGTTCGGTGCCTTGCTTCCCGAAGAATACGGGGGCGCAGGTATGGACACTGAGGAGGTTGCAGTGATGATGGAAGAAATCGCAGCCTCCGGTGGAGGGTTCAGCGCTGCACAGGCAGTTCACGGGGCGATCTATAACTCAGTTCCGCTCGTCAAATATGGGAGCGAGGAGATGAAAGAAGCGCTCCTCCCGAAAGTCGCTCGTGGTGAAGCCTCGATCCAAGCCTTCGGCCTGACGGAGCCTAACGCTGGATCCGACTCCACATCGATAGAGACGCGCGCAGTCCGTGACGACGACCACTACGTCATCAACGGACAGAAGATCTGGATCTCTCGCGTGGACGCAAGCGACTATCTCGTCCTAATGGCACGCACGACCCCGAGAGAAGACGTCGAGAAACGAACCCGCGGGCTGTCGATGTTCCTCATCGACCTCCGGGATGCCTACGATCAGGGTGGCTTGGAGATCGAGCAGATCGACAAGACGGCGAGTAATATCGTGCACTCGTACGAGCTCTTCTTCGAAGACCTCCGCGTTCCTGCGGAGAACGTTATCGGCGAAGAAGGGCAGGGGTTCTACCAGATGCTCGACGGGCTCAATGAAGAGCGCCTAGCGATCGCTGCGGAATGCATCGGTCTTGCAGAAGCCGCGATTGAAGCCGGCGTCGAGTATGCAAACGAGCGGACCGTGTTCGACGAGCAGATCGGGTCGAACCAGGCAATTCAGCATCCACTGGCAGAAGCGCACGCGCAGACACAAGCGGCGAAGGGCATGGTTTACAGCGCGGCGAGTGCCGCTAACGACTCGGCGAACGCAAAAGACGTAGGAGCACGTGCGAACATGTCGAAGTTCCTCGCAGCTAAAGCCGCCTTCGAAGCCGCCGACGCAGCCGTGCAAACCCACGGTGGGTTCGGGATCGCACGTGAGTACGACGTCGAACGGTACTTCCGCGAAGCACGTCTCACGCGTCTCGTCCCCATCACGCAGCAGCTCGCACTGAACTATATCGGCGAGAACGTGCTGGGTCTCCCGAGGTCGTATTGATGCCGGACGACGTCAAAGCGGGATGGCATGGCCGATACTACGAGGACTTCGCTGTCGGTGATGTCTACAAACACCCGTTCGGACGGACGGTGACTGAGACTGATGACGTCTGGTTCACGAACGTCACGATGAACGCAAACCCGATGCATTTCAACGAGGCGTACGCAGCCGAGACGGAGTTCGGCGAGCGCCTCGTCAATGGGACGTTTGTTATCGCACTCGCCGTCGGAATGAGCGTCGTCGACGTCTCGATGAACGCAACGGCGAACCTCGGCTACGACGACATCCGGCACCACGGACCCGTCTTCCACGGAGATACGATCTTCTCAGAGTCAGAAGTCCTCGAGAAGCGGGAATCAGACAGCCGGGAGCACGTTGGCCTCGTCACCACAGAGCTGCGCGCGTACAACCAAGACGGTGATCTCGTACTGTCCCTCGAGCGCACGCCGATGGTCCTGAAGAAGAGTCACGCCGACCCGACCGCGGAACAACCGCCCGGTTGGCCAGCCGGTATCGGGGCGCAGCCGGAGAATGAACAATGACTGCGGAGCGGATCCAAGACGGAATTCCGATTCACGCTGCAACCGACGTCGTTCGTGAGATCAGCGCGGACGACACGCTGCTTATCAGTGGCTTTGGGAGCGTCGGGTATCCCAAAGCAGTCCCTCTCGCACTTGCCGACGACGAGGCGGACTACTCGCTGACGGTCGTCAGCGGAGGGAGCGTCGGAGCGGAAATAGACGTCAGCCTGGTCGAAGCTGATGCCGTTGACCGCCGATTCCCGTACCAAGCGCGACCGCCGATCCGAGAATCGATCAACGATGGGGCGGTCGCGTTCCACGACCGGAACATTAGCACACTTGGCGACGAGGTCCGGTACGGTGGTCTCCCAGACGGCGGTGTAGCAGTCGTCGAAGCACTGGCTGCGGGTTCAGATTGGTTCATCCCCACGACCAGCATCGGACAAACACCGGCATTCGTCAGATCTGCCGATAAGCTGATCATCGAGGTTAATCAGTCCGTACCGGAGGAAGTCCGCCGGTTCCACGACATCTATCGGTTAGGGACGCCGCCGAACCGTGGTCCAGTGCCACTCACAGACCCCGGTGGTCGGATCGGGAAGAACTCGGTTTCCTTCGACCCGGAGAAGCTGATCGGGGTCGTTCAGACTGACCGACGTGACCAACCCTATGCGTTCCGAGACCCCACGGAGGCCGACCGATCGATCGCCGCACATCTTCGATCATTTCTGGAGCGTGAAGTCGAGCGATCACCGCTTTTCGAGGAGTCCGTCCGAATTCAATTCGGCGTGGGAAGCCTCGGAAATGCCCTTATGGGTGCTCTCGGCGACGCCGATTTCGATGACCGAGAGCTCATCTACTTCGGCGAAGTCATTCAGGATGGCCTCCTCGACCTCCTGGACGACGGAAAGCTCGCGAGCGCAAGCGCGACCTCGCTCGCATTATCGAGCGAGGGTCACGAACGGCTGTTCGAAGACGTCGACCGGTATGCCGAGGACATCGTTCTTCGACCTGCTGATCTTTCGAATAGTCCGGCGCTCATCGATCGGTTCGGGGTCATTGCTGTTAACAGCGCCTTGGAGGTCGACCTCTTCGGCCACGTCAACTCGACCCATCTGAACGGTACGCGTGTGATGAATGGAGTCGGTGGCAGTGGTGACTTCAACCGCCACTCGCCACTGGCCGTCCTTGCCTTGCCTTCCGTTGCCGCAGACGGCGACATATCGCGGATCACTCCGATGGTCCCCCATGTCGATCACACAGAACACGATATCGATGTGGTGGTGACTGAGCAGGGCGTCGCCGATCTCCGCGGCAATGAGCCGAGAGAGACGGCGAGAGACCTCATCGAAAGTTGCGCTCACCCGGACTACCGAGAACCCCTCGAAGACTACCTCGCCAGAGGCATCGAATCGAACGGACACATCCCCCACGACCTGGACACAGCCCTTAGCTGGCACGCAAACCGATAATGACCGACTTACTCACCTCGAAGACTTGCATCGTTACCGGCGCTGGCCACGGTATCGGCCGCGCTACAGCAATCGAACTCGGTTCGCTCGGCGCGAACGTCGTCGTCAATGACCTCGGCTCTGACGTGCACGGCGAAGGCACGAGCCAAGAGCCGGCGGAAGAAACAGTCGCTGCAGTCGAAGATGCCGGTGGAACAGCGATCGCGCACTTCGGAGACGTAACCGACCTGGACTACACAGAGCGACTCATCGCAGACACTGTCGATGAGTTCGGCCGAGTCGACGGCGTCGCGAACTTCGCGGGAATACTCCGTGACGCGTTGGCTGAGAATATGACCGGTGACGAGTGGGACGCAGTGATCAATGTGCACCTCCGTGGGCACTTCTCGCTACTACGGAACGCAGCTGCTCATTGGGCCGATTCCGCTCCGGACGGTGGCTTTGAGACGTCACGGTCGTTCGTCGCGCTAACGAGCCGGTCCGCGCTTGGGAACGTCGGCCAGGTGAATTACTCGACCGCAAAGGCGGGCATCCTCGGGATGATTAGAACGACGTCGACGGAGCTCGATCGATATAACGTTCGGGTGAATGCGGTTATGCCGACCGCGTACACCCGAATGATCGAGGATATCCCAGAGGAGAAACAGCCCTTCACTCGGGAAGACATGCCGCCTGAACGCGTTGCGTCGATGATCGGGTATCTGTTGAGTGACGCGGCCGATGGAATCACCGGCAGCACGCTTCGAGTTGCTGGTGAGCAGGTCGGTGTCGTGTCTCACCCGGAACTCGTTCGGTCTGGATACCGGGATGGCGGCTGGTCCGCTGAAGACCTGGCCGACGGGTTCACCGACGACGTCGCAGAAGGCGTCGACCTCGATAATTCAGGGGGTGCGTTCTGATGAGTGAACCGGTCTATATCGCGGGTGCGTTTGAACACCCCACGAGGGAAGCTCCCGAGAAGTCGACGATGCAGATCCATGCAGAGGTGGCTGCCGGTGCCCTCGACGATGCGGGCGTTTCGAAAGACGCAGTCGACGCGTACTTCACCGCTGGTGTTCCCGAGATGGAGCACGCGCTCACTCCACTCATGGCCACAGATTATCTCGGCTTAGATGTTGACTACGCCGATACAACGGACTACGGCGGCTCTTCGTACGTGTCTCACGTCGGCCATGCCGCAAGCGCGATCCGGGACGGCAAGTGCGATGTCGCCCTGATCACGCTTGCCGGTCGCCCTCGGTCACGCGGGCAGGCGACTGGATCTGGCACGCGCGAGCTTCGAACTGTGCAGGACAGTTTCGAGCGGATCTATGGCGCGACCAACGTGACGATGTACGGGATGGCTGCACGTCGGCACATGCATGAACACGGGACGACGTCGGAGCAGCTGGCGGAGATTCGCGCTGCGGCATCACATCACGCCCAATACAACGAGAATGCGATGTACCAAGACCCGGTGTCGGTAGAAGAGGTTGTGGACTCACCGGTGGTCGCGGACCCGCTCCACCTCTTGGATTGCTGCGTCATCTCTGACGGCGGTGGTGCACTTCTCGTAGTCAGTGAGGACGTCCGCGCCGAGCTGAGTCGTGACTGTGTGGAAGTGCTCGGGCACGGAGAATCGCCGAAACATCACGATGCGGGCCGAATAGACATCACGGCCACGGGAGCCGTTGAGTCGGGGAAGCAGGCTTTTGCGGAAGCCGGTCTCGGTCCGGAGCACGTCGAGTATGCGTCGATCTATGACTCATTCACGATCACCGTTCTTGAAGCGATTGAGGATCTCGGGTTCTGTGCGAAAGGAGAGGGCGGAAAGTTCGTAGAGGGCGGAACACTCCGCGCGGACGGTGATCTCCCCTTTAACACGGATGGTGGTGGCCTGTGTTCAAACCATCCCGGGAACCGCGGCGGGATGACGAAGGTAATCGAAGCGGTACGTCAACTCCGGGGGGAGGCGAATCCGGAAGTCCAAACTGACGCTGACGTCGCGCTCGCTCACGGAACGGGAGGGAGCATCGCGACTCGACATGGCGCTGCAACGCTTCTCCTGGGAACGGAGGGGTCAGCATGACGGACGAAGAGACGTGGGGGCCTCGCCCACTGCCAGATGTGTCACCAGAGACGGAACGATACTGGGCGGCTGCCAGTGAGGGGACGTTACTCCTGTCGTACTGCTCTGCGTGCGACCTCTACATCTATCACCCACGTGCACGGTGTCCAGACTGTTTCGAGGAGACGGAATGGGCGGAGTCGAGCGGCGATGGAACGGTCTACTCGTTCTCCGTTGCAGAGCGTATGGAGGGGTGGCCTGAGGAGGACCTGCCGCTCGTGGTCGCGTACGTGGAGTTAGACGAGGGGCCGCGAGTGATGACGAATATTGTCGGCTGCGATCCTGACGAGATTGCCATCGATGATTCCGTCTCCGCTGTATTTCGCCAAACCGAGGAGGACGACGTCGCCGTGCCGGTTTTCCAGCCGAGCTAAGCCGGAACCCGAACTCTTTTGCCGCATGACAGTGTGTCTCACGATGCATGCTCCGCTGGCCAGACGCAACTATCTACGACGGGATTGCAGACGTCGCAAGCACCAAACCAGACGCCGATGCCCTCCGGTTTAAGGGGGAATCAACGTCATACTCCGAACTCGTCGAGGAAAGCAAAGCACTCGCCCATGGCCTCGCTGACTTAGGCGTCGGCGGCGACGATAAGATCGCAGTCTGGTTGAGCAACCGTCCGGAATGGATCAAAGCACAGCTGGCCGCCTCCTACCTCGGCGCAGCAGTCGTCGCAGTGAACACGCGATACCGAACCCACGAGCTGGAGTATATGATGTCGGACTCCTCGTGCACTGTGTTGCTCACAGAGGAGTCCTTCCTCGGAAATCAATATCTCGAGATGGTCGCGGAAGTCGTACCAGAGATCGAATCTCAGTCACCCTCGGACTTTGCCCCGAAGTCGATGCCGGCTCTGGAACACGTGATCGCTCTCGAAAAACACGAGGACTATCCCGCCGTTCGTGGGTATGATGCCGTCGAAGCTTCGGGGAGGGGAAGAGGCGATGTCGACCCTGCCACCGACGCTGACGCGACTGCCTGCGTCTTCTATACAAGCGGGACGACAAGTGACCCGAAAGGGGTTCTCCAGTCGAATCAATCGATGCTGAATCACTCCTACCAGGTGGGAGTGCATTTCTCCGTCGGTGAGGGAGACGTCGCACTCGGTATCCTTCCGTTCTGTGGCGTCTGGGGGTATAATATGTTCTTGAGCGCGCTCACGCATGGGATTCCTCAAGTGGTGCAGACTCATTTCGATGCTGAGCGGACGATAGCGAACGTCGAGGGTCACGATGTGACCTACATGTCTGGCTTAGCAACGATGTATCAGCGTCTTCTCGAAGCAGACGGATTCAGTGAAGAGCGGGTTGAATCGCTCGAGAAAGGGTCGATCGGCTTCGTCAGTATCGGTTATGATGAGGACCTCTTCGAAGAAATCGAGTCAAAAACGGGCGTCCCCGTCTGTCAACCCTACGGGCTCTCAGAAGCGAATAGCCAGGTTTTCGTCGGTGATCCTGAGGACCCTCCTTCAGTCAGGAAGCGTGTCGGTGGCCCGATGATCTTTCCTGAAGAGGAGGAAGCGCGTATTGTGGACCCAGAAACCGGTGAAGAACTGGAAGAAGGGAACGCCGGAGAGCTCTGTCTCCGTGGATGCAACGTCATGAACGGATATCTGGGGAAGCCCGAGAAAACGGAAGAGGTCATCGACGAAGAAGGGTGGTTCCATACGGGCGACCTTGCACTCCGTGACCCGGAGACGGGTTCTCTGTTCTACCAGTCTCGGATGGACGATGCACTCCGTATCCGGGGGTTCCTAGTCGCACCGCGGGACATTGAAACCGTCCTTAACGACCACCCAGGAGTTGAGCTGTCACAGGTAGTGGGGGTTTCGCATCCACGGCACGGGCAGGTCGCCATAGCGTTCGTTAAGAGGTCGAATGGGTCACTGACCGCGTCTGCTCTCTACGAGTACCTTGACGACCACGTTGCGGATTACAAGGAACCGGAGGATATCGAGTTTATCGACGAATTCCCGCGTTCTTCGGGTCCACATGGGGAGAAGATCCAGAAAACCGATCTCCGGGACCGCGTTTCGGGTCGGTATTCTGATTGACGTGTGAGAACACACCCCACCGATAGATTTAACAAATAATGATGTGTGTTTCAGTCCGGAGCCTCGAATATGGACAGCACACGACGCAGCCTCCTGAAACGGAGTGGTATTGCAGCGGCAGCGATAAGTACAACTGGCCTGGCAGGGTGCAGTAGCTTCGGTGGCGGCGGTGGGGGGACAATCAAACTCGGAGCGATCAATCCACTCTCGGGATCAGCAGCATTCTACGGAGAACTCGCAACAAAAGCACAAACTGCCTGGAAAGAGCAAGTCAACGAGAACGGAGGTATCGAAGTCGACGGTTCAACACGACAAGTCGAACTCGTCGAATACGACGACGAATCGAAGAACAGTGCTGCGCGATCAGCCGCGAAACGCCTCGCGACAGTCGACGATGTGTCGATGATCCTCTCGTCCTGGCGTAGTACGGGAGCAATCGCTGTCGCTCCAATTGCAAATCAGAACGAGGTCCCGACGTTCACTCACGGGTTCACTCCACAAGTCAACGACCCGGGAACCTACATGATGCGATTGACCGTGAGCACGGTTATGGATGCATATCCTGCGCTCCAGCAGGTAGAGAAGAGCGACGAAATCCAGAACATCGGCGTTATCGCAGAAACGGGAGACTGGGGTGATGACACGCTCGCGTTAATGGACTGGTGGTTCAACGAATCAGGTCACGAGGGGGACTACAAGAACCTCGGTCGATTCTCCTTCAGCCAACAAGATTTCTCGTCATACCTCACCAAGGCGAAACAGGCCTACAACAATGGGGAAATCGATGCTCTCTACGTCCAGACGTGGGCATCTGCGATGCAGCGGTTCCTCGCACAGCAGCACCGTGAAGGCCTCCACGAGATGATGCCGATCCTGACCGGACTCGGTGGTGCAGACTTCAACAGCGTCGACGACGTCGGAGAAGCAATGGAGAACGTGTACGCACTCGGGGTGTATACCCGACTCTCGTACGCGGACAACGACGCAATCGCAGAAACGATCTCTGACGAAGCGCTCACACAGTTCGACCAATACAAGCAACTCGACGCCCCAATGCATCCCGTCGCGTTCAACGTATATGCGGACGCTCAAATCTCGCAACGGGGTATTGAGGAGGCCGGCAGTACCGAGGGAGCAGAAATCCGGAACGCGCTCGTCGGCACCGAATTCACGACCCTTATCGGTGATGCGACAATCAACGATCGGGGACAGCCCGCGATTCCGGGTGCACTAATCAAGTTCGGCACAGATGGTGATACACCGGTCGTCGATGAAGTCCCGTGGAGCGGACAGCTGCCGCCGATAACCAGTATCCCGCCCGAAACCGATCTATGATCACGCGACCACCTTCACACACTCTACACAGAGACCAATGGTACTGTTAGAGACACTCGTCAACGGCCTGATTCAAGGCAGTATCTACGCGTTGTTCGCCGCCAGTTTCACCATCATCTTCGGTGTGATGGACATCCCAAACATGGCTCACGCTGCCCTGTTCGCCGGTGGAGCATACGTGTTCTACCAGGCAACGATTCTGACCGGCCTCCCCTGGCCGGTCGGAATCGTGGTCGCGGTCATCGCGATCGGGCTACTCGGCGCGATCCTCGAACGCGGGATATTCGCTCGGTTATACGACCGTACAGAATCGGAATACGTGTTCGCGATTATCCTTGCCACGCTCGGCCTTGCACGTATCTTCGAACGTGCATTCGCGCAAGTATGGGGCCACGAGCCCAAAGAAGTCCCACTCGCCGGCCTTCAATCGGGAAGCCTACACGCCGCAGGCGTGACCGTGACGTCGCTTGAGCTACTGGTGTTCATCTTCTCGATCGCCAGCTTCGCGTTCCTCTACTGGGTCATCAACCACACCGAGACCGGCCTCGGGCTTCAGGCAATCGTTCAAGACCGCGATCTCGCCCGCCTAAAAGGCGTGAACGTCGGCCGTACCTTCTTAATCGCGTTCGTGCTCGGAAGTTCCATGGCGGGAGTTGCAGGCGTCCTCAACGCCGCGATGTTCTCCCTCACGCCCGACATGGGCTCATCACTGCTCATCAAGGCGTTCATCGTGGTCATCCTCGGAGGAATCGGACGCGTCGTCGGTGCAGCAGTCGCCGGCTACGCACTCGGCATCTACGAGGCCTTCGCGATCCTCTACCTCTCATCGTACTACATCTACGCGACAGAGTTCGCAGTCCTCATCCTCTTCTTCCTGCTCAAGGCAGTCGTCTTGAGTGAAGGTGAGGACGACCTCGGAGCTGCTATCGCTGACCGCGTTCGCGGCCTTACGGAGGTTACCCGATGAGCGCCGATACAGAATCAGGATTCGCGAACCGTAATCTAGCCGTCGACATGCCAGGTGTGGAGTGGCGTGCAGTCGCGAAGTCTGTGGGCATTACGCTCCTCCTCGGACTGCTCGCAGCCCCACTCGTCGCGGGATCGAGCTATATCGGGTACGTGGCGCTAACCGTGGTGATATTCGCCGTGATGGCCTCCGGGTATAACCTCATGCTCGGTTGGCCGAACTTGCTCGTGTTCTGTCCTGCAGCACTGGCGATCATTGGCGGAGTGACTTCCGCGCTCCTCGTCAACGTCTTCGGGGTTCCATACCTCGTCGCAATGGTCTCCGGCGGAGTCGTTGCGGCGGTTATCGGAGGGTTCATCGCCTTTTCCGCGATCGCGATTGGCTCATCATTCGAGATAATCATCGCAACGCTCGCCTTCGAGGAGATCGTCTACTACGTCTTCACAAACTGGCATGCCGTCGGGCCGACTGGGATTAGTAACGTCCCTGCGCCAACAGCGGGGCCACTCACATTCCAAACTCAACTGGAACAGTACCTGTTCCTCTTAGTGATGTTAACGATCTCGATCGGTATCGTAGCGGTATTCGACCGGTCGCTGACGGGAACGCTAACTGTTGCAACCAGTGAGAACGAAGACCTACTACGGTCGATCGGATACAACCCGAAAAAGTACAAATTCATCGCCGTCGTCGTCGGTGCCCTTCTCTTGGGTATCGGTGGATCGCTGTACGCGCACGTGAACGGGCTCATCACGCCTGGTGGGTTCACGCTCGACCAGACCGTCTTCCTACTCGTTATCGCCGTCGTTGGTGGCATTCGAACGGTTCACGGCCCAATCGTCGGTGCAATCGTCCTCGTCGGCCTCCCAGAGGTCGTCCGAATGTTCGGCTTATCGAACATGAAGCCCTACATTATCGGTGGAATGCTCGTCGTCGTCGTGCTCTTCTTCCCACGCGGTATCCTGGGAGGTCTCTACGACGCAATCGATAACAGAGGTGATCTCTCGTGGCAATTCTGGAAGTAACCGAACTCAACCGTAGTTTCGGTGGCATCGTCGCGCTTGACGGCGTTACGTTCACGCTCGAGCGTGGGACTACGAACGCGATAATCGGTCCGAACGGTGCTGGGAAGACAACACTGTTCAACTGCATCACCGGGTATCATATCCCGGATGGTGGAACGGTCGAGTTTGACGGAGAAGACATCACGACCGTCCCGGACTATAAGACGGCGCGGCAGGGGGTCCGTCGTACGTTCCAGGAGGTTGATGTCTTCGACGAGCTTACTGTTGCAGAGAACATCAGTCTTGCATCGTTCGAGTCGGACCCAGAAGAGCTAATGGAGCTACTGGACCTCATCGAAATCCACGATAAAGAGGGGAGTGAACTCACCCTCTTCGAACGAAAGCGCGTGTCGCTCGCACTCGCAAGTGAGGGAGACCTCCTCTTACTTGACGAGGTGTTCTCCGGACTAAACCCGACGGAGAAGCCCGAGATGATCGACTATATCGATGCGCTCGCAGAGCGAAAGACCATCATGCTCATCGAACACGACATCGAGACAGCGTTCAACCTCGCGGATACAGTTACCGTCCTCGCGCAAGGTCAGGTGATGCATACCGGAACGCCCGAAGAGATGCTCGAGGACGAGCAAGTCCGCGAAGAATACATCGGAGAGATGGCGATATGACGGACTTACTCACCGTCGACGACGTTCATGTCTCGTACGGCGATATGGAAGTCATTCGCGACGCCAACCTCAGCGTCCCGGAGGGAGAAGTCGTCTCCATCGTCGGTGCGAACGGAGCCGGAAAAACGACGCTCCTCGATACGGTTTCCGGCGTCAAAGACATCGATAGTGGAGACATCGAGTTCGAAGGCGAATCTGTCGTGGGTTACGAGCCGTACGAGCGGATTGACAAAGGGCTCGCGTACGTCCCAGAACGACACCGTGTATTTCCGGAGATGACCGTTGCGGAGAACCTCCGGACAGCGATGATACCCGCGTCGGACGTCGACGAGAGCGCGCAGTTAGACCGCGTCTTTGACCTCTTCCCGATACTCAGCGAGCGTCAATCGCAAGTCGCGAGCACGATGAGCGGGGGTCAACAACAGATGCTCGCGATCGCCCAGGGGCTGGTCATCGACCCGGACCTCATAATGTTCGACGAGCCAACGCTCGGACTGGCACCGAAGATCGTCGAGGACATTCGAGACACCATCAGCGAGATCAGTGAATCCGGCGTCACTGTGCTCGTCGCCGACGAGCAAATCGAATTTGCAAAACACGTCTCTGACCGGATGTACCTCATGCGGAAGAACACGCTCAACTACCTCGGTGAGCGCGGAGAGTTCGAGGATGCGTATCAAGAGACCGTGGATAACGTCTTTGCATGACCTCCGAACACTATACGGTAACGCGGGCGAACGACCGGCTATCGATCACGCTGGATAGACCATCGGTTTCCAACGCGTTTCCGGAAGCATCTGTCGTCTCACTCACCGAAACGATACGCGACATCGAACAGGGGGACGCGACTACCGTCGTAATCGATGCGCGCGGGGATCAGTTCTCCGTCGGGGCCGACATCCACGACCTGAATCCCGACACACCAGACGACGCTCGGTCCCTCTCAGACACGTACGCTGACCTCGTTGCGTCGATCCGTGAGTGCCCGTTACCGGTCATCGTCTCGGTTCAGGGTCGTGCGTTCGGGTTCGGATTCCTCCTCGCACTCGGCGGGGACTTCGTGGTCGCCGACTCACGAGCGACGTTCGCCGTGCCCGAAGCGCGACTTGGAATCCCGATCTCCGGATACGCGATCGAGCTACTCCCCCAGCTGATCGGAGAACGACGAGCGCGCGATTGGCTCTTCACCGGGCGAGATATTCCCGCAACAGAAGCACATAACGCAGGTTTCGTTACTCGGCTCGCGGACAAGGCGGACCTCACCGAGGTAACAGCGAAACTCGTGACGGCAGTAGAACGATCAAGCAGCGATACGCTCGCGATTCTCAAAGACCGTCTCAGTGACCCCGCGATTGGAGCGGAAACACAGTCACTCCGCACAGCCGCCGCTGACGCCATGGAGTATGCCTTCACCGACGGCGACGCTCGTGAAAGGCTCGAAGAACTCAGACAATGACCTCAATACTCGACACCCAAGACTGGCCGCAAGAACTCGCTAACGCAGCATCATCAGACGAATTCCGACGGTCCGCGACTGAGTTCGACGGCTCTCTTGCCCTCGAAGTCGGCAGCGACACCGCTTGGTTCAAGATTTACCGAGGTCACGTCATCGACACCGAGCCGTACGTCCCGTCGTTTGGCGCGACGTTCCGCGTGATTGGGGACGACAAAGCCTGGAGGCGCGTCGCTAGCGGCGATCAATCGCTATCGGGAGCGATCCACACAGGCTCCCTCAAAACTGCCGGGAACAAGCTCGAAGCAAACCGAATGCGGGAAATGCTCGAACTGCTCATCCGGACGCTACAAGACCTCGACGAGGCCATTGATGACTGAGCTAACTGGCCATTACACGACCGTCAGCGGAACCCGGACGTACTATGAATCAGTCGGTGATGCAAGTGACCCCACCCTCATTGCGATCCATACCGCGGGAGCAGATGGGAGACAATGGCGGCACGTCGCTCCCCTCCTGAAAGAGGAGGGATACCGGGTCATCGTTCCGGACCTTCCGGGTCATGGAAAATCGTACCCTGTAGATTGGGAGCCTCATGATTCGATCCATCGACACGCTGAATTCGTATTCGATTTTATGTCGAAGCTCGCCCTCGATAACCCTGCAGTCACTGGGTGTTCTATCGGAGGCGATATCGTTCTGGACCTTGCCGTAAACCACCCCGAAAGCTTCCGTGCCGCCCTCGCGTTCGAGGGAGCAGGGCGAACACGTGGCGCGCAGCTCGGTCGCCTCTCACACCCCCACGCACTACCGGGCTGGCAAAGCGTTCTCGAGTACTCCGTTACTGATTCGACTGCGGACTCCGTTCCCGAGGAGGCACGCCGCGAGCTCGTGTGGCAACACCGCAGCGCACACGAAGTCGGCACAAATGACCTGCAGGGTTGGGCAGATCACGACGTAACCGACCGACTGAGCGAGGCGACTCTGCCAGTGTTGCTCGTGAGGGGAAGCGAGGACTTCTATATCCAAGACGACGTCTTCCAGGAGACGATAGACGGCCTTCCGGATTGTACGCCTGTGACGATGGACGAGACGGGACATTACCCGATGATGGAACACCCGTCTCGGACTACGACGCTCATCCGCGATTTCCTCACTGATTAACGCCCCGGAACCGTCCCCGTTCACCTCTCTAGCCGGTGCCCTCCGTCGAGAACGCGGTAGTTCTGTCCTCCGATACCGTCGTCCTCCCGTCGAGTTGTCGTAGTCCCTCTCTCGGCCGTCGGAGTCACTAAGCCGTCCGCGCCACTCGTAGCGCTTGACCGACTGCCTCCCTGTGAGCTATTCGACCGGTCGATCGGTACCTTGAGAAGATCGAACACCGTGGTGTTCCCGTGTAGTCGACTCGCCGATTCAATCGGCTCTGTTCAACCGCTTTACGGGACGTATATAGTCAGCAGATCGTGGGGTAGGGCTCGAATGACGTCTCGGTTGCTCCGATCTGTCGAGGGAGTATCGCAGATCGCACGACGCACGAGGTCCGCTACTGCTCGAAGCCCTCGAGACACCACTACACGCTCCGTCAGTACGTTGTCCTCCGGTGCCTCAAAGTTCGGAACAGGCCCAACCTACCGAACGCTTCTCGACGAACTCATCGATATGTCTCGTGTTCGAGACACGATCAGTCTCACCGAACTTCT
This sequence comes from Halocalculus aciditolerans, assembly GCF_014647475.1. NCBI lineage: Archaea > Methanobacteriati > Methanobacteriota > Halobacteria > Halobacteriales > Halobacteriaceae > Halocalculus > Halocalculus aciditolerans. The sequence goes on from NZ_BMPG01000003.1 coordinate 281,889, forward strand.
CCTCCGTCCATCCTGTATAATCTGTTCGACACACATTATATGTCCGTACGGTGAGTGGTCTTCCGCTCGCTCTGTTTCACTGCTAGCCGATGCGGAGTGGAGCGTGATCTCTCGGTCTACACGTGACAACGACGCGAAAACGCGGCCGTCAGACCGCCTCGTCCTCGGTAAAGCGCTATGTTCATCTTCATACACTTGTCTCGGTGACAAAGGGTACGACGACCGTTCCGGTCAGTTCGCGAGCCTCCTCACCGTCCTCTGACCGCGTAGCTGGCTATCCGACTGGGACAGTCGCAGAGCCCGTTCGGTCTGTGCTAGGGGGGTTTCACTCGAACGCTGGGCTTAACTGGTGGAGAGTCGAACCGAGAGGTAATCAATGTCGAACGGTCCACTCGACGCCGGTCAACGCCCCTCCAACGGACCGTCGGTGGAGACGAACGCGGCGTCCCCGTCGTTCACGCGGGAGGACGCCGCGATATACGTCGACGGGCTCGCGAAGACGTTCGGCGGCGGCGAGGACGCCGTGACCGCCGTCGACGACGTCTCCTTCACCGTCGCGCCCGGCGAGGTCGTGGGGTTGCTCGGCCCGAACGGCGCGGGGAAGACCACGACGATCAAGTCGATTCTCGGCCTCGTGCTCCCCGACGCGGGCGAGGTCCGCGTCCACGGCATCGACGTGCACGCGAATCCGCGAGCGGCCTACGAGCACGTCGACGCCATGCTGGAGGGTGCACGAAACGACTACTGGCGGCTGACGGTCCGGGAGAACCTCCGGTACTTCGCCGCGATTCGCGGCCAGAACCCCGACGCCGTCGCCGACCGCCACGAGGAGGTACTCGACCACCTCGACCTCACGGATAAAGCGGACACGGCGGTCCGCGACCTCTCGCGCGGGATGAAGCAGAAGGTGTCGCTCGCGAGCGTGCTCGCCGGCGACGTCTCCGTCGCCTTCCTCGACGAACCCACGCTCGGCCTCGACGTCGAGAGCTCGCTGAAACTCCGGAGCGAACTCCGCCGCCTCGCCGAGGAACGCGGCCTGACGCTCGTCCTCTCGAGTCACGACATGGACGTCATCGAGGACGTCTGCGACCGCGTCGTCATCATGAACGACGGCCGAGTGATCGTCGACGACACCGTCGAAGACCTGCTCGCGGGCTTCGAGACGAGAGGCTACCGCATCACCGCTCGCGGCGTCGACGACCCGACGCTCGCCGACCTGCAAGACCACTTCGAGCTGTCCGACGTCCAGCGTAGCGGTGATCGAGTGCGTTTCGAGGTCGCTGCGAACACGGAGACGTTCTACCGGCTGACCGACGCGATGGAAACCCACGGTCTCGACATCGCGAGCGTCGAGACGGTCCAGCCGGACCTCGCGGAGGTGTTCGTCGAGATGACGAGCGGGGATTCGGCAGGCGGTAACGGCGGTGGCGGACGATGACGGACGCCGAGGAGCGAGCGTCCGAAGTGCGGGAGGAGCGCAGTGAGACCGACGGGTCGGCGCACGCCCGGACGCCCGAGCGAACCGGCGGCTACTCCCACCTCCTGAAGGCCGTCATCTACCGCGACCTCCTCATCTGGGTTCGGTATCCGCTGAACGCGGCGCTCGGGCTCTTCATGGGCGTCTTCTTCTTCGCGCTGATGTTCTACGGCGGGACGCTCGTCGCCGGGCAGGCCTTCTCGGACTCCATCGAGGGGTTGATCGTCGGCTACTTCCTGTGGACGCTCTCGCTGGGCGCGTATTCGGGAATCATGAACGACATCCAGTCGGAGGCGAGCTGGGGGACGCTGGAGCGGCACTTCATGACGCCGTTCGGCTTCGGGCCGGTGGTGCTCGCGAAATCCATCGCCATCGTCTTCCGGACGTTCGTGACCTCCGCGGTGGTCCTCGCCGTCATGTTGCTCGTCACCGGGACGGCCCTCGACCTCAACCTCGTGACGGTGCTCCCGGTCGCGACCCTCACCCTCGCCGGCGCGCTCGGCCTCGGCCTCGTGATGGGCGGATTGAGCGTCCTCTACAAGCGCATCTCGAACGTCGCCAACCTCCTCCAGTTCGCGTTCATCGGCCTCATCTCCGCGCCCGTCTTCGACCTCCCGTGGACGCGGATTCTCCCGCTGGTCCAGGGGAGCGCGATGCTCCAGCGCGCGATGGTCGACGGCACCCGCCTCTGGGAGTTCGACCCACTCGCCCTCGCGGTTCTCGTCGGTACGTCCGGCGGCTACCTCGCGCTCGGGTACGTCGCGTTCAGTCTCACAGCGCGGCGCGCGCGCCGACTCGGCGTCCTCGGCGACTACTGAGCCGAGCACCCGAGAGGAACGCTTTCAACGACTGGAGCACCTACAAAGACGGCGAGGACCTGATGCGCGGCCACCTGTACGACCGACTCACCGAGACGAAGGAGTACCGCGCGGGCGACCACGTCCACGGCCGGTCCTCGCTTCGGGGAGAACTCCGAACCGAGTCAACGAGCGGGTGCCCCCCGTGATTTTACAGCCCTACCGTTCTGCAACACAGGCCGCGATATCGGGCAGTGATCTCATTTCGAGGACGTTGTAGAGCGCCCCACATCAGCGGCGACTCGCTCAAACTCGGGAAGCGGGTCGTGGTCGTCGGCCGTCCCGTCGTTGTCGTGGAGATGCACGACGCGGATTCGGTCACCGAACCTGTCGACAAAGCGTTCGTACGGGATGCCACTCGCCTTCGCGTGGCCGATGTCGAGTGAGGCGTCGAAGCGCGGGGACTCTCTCGCTGACCTGAGATAGCCATCACACGGTAGTGGCCCATCGAGCGGGGATTTTTCGAGACCTGAACCGGCTGGCCAGCGCGTTTTCTTTTTCCCGTCGCCGGGCGGTCACCTGCCCGTGAGGAGGCAACTGATCTCGGGAGGGCGACGAATCGGCACTCGGCGGCGGGGCTCGCACGTGATGCTTACCCGTCGACGGGCGTGAATCGTGAGCCGCCTGTGTCGACGGGCGTGAATCGTGAGCCGCCTGTGTCGACGGGGGAGAAAATCGCTCCGTTCGCGTGCGTCTCCGTCGCGACCGGTTCGTTCGTCGTCGAGTTCACGACGTCTGCGCCGTCCGCTCCGCTGCCGGTCCGCCACTCCCCGCCCGCGAAGTGTTCGACGTAGCTTTGGAGTTCCCGCCTCAGTAGTCACCGTAGTTCAGCATGACGGCCTTCGTCTGCGTCATCGCCTCAAGGTGCCACTTGCTGCCGTAGCGGCCGCCGGCACCGGAGTCCTTGTAGCCGCCGAAGGGGAGGAGGCGCTCCCAGTAGTTGTCCGTCTCGTTCACGAACACGCCGCCCGCTTCGATTCGGTTCGCGGCGTCGTGGGCGTGCTCGAGGTCCTGCGTGAAGACCGCGGCCTGCAGCCCGTAGCGCGAGTCGTTCGCGATACGGACCGCGTCGTCGTAGTCGTCGGCGGCGATAACGGGGGTTACCGGCGCGAACGTCTCTTCGCGCGCGATCGCCGTGTCGGGGTCGACGTCTGCGAGGACTGCGGGTTCGTAGAAGAGGCCGTCGGTGTCGCCGCCGACGAGGAGGTCCGCGCCGTCCGCGATGGCTTCGCTCACTTGTTCGACGGCTTTCGCCTGAATGCGCTCGGAGATCATCGGGCCGACGTCGGTGTCGTCGTCGAACGGGTCGCCGAGTGTGATCGCCTTCGTGCGCTCCACGACGGCGTCGACGAGGGCGTCGTGAACACCAGGGGTCGTGATGACGCGCTCGGTCCCACAGCACACCTGACCGGCGTTGAACGTCGAACCACCGACGATTGCCTCGGCCGCGGCGTCCACGTCGGCGTCGTCGAGGACGAGAATCGGGTCCTTCCCGCCCATCTCGAGGAGGCACTGGGCGTTCCGCTCGGCGGCGACCTTCCCGATCTCCCGGCCGACCTCAGTGCTCCCCGTGAACGCGATGAGGCGGACGTCCTCGTTTTCGACGAGGCTCGCACCGGTCTCTCCCTGGCCGGTGACGAGATTGAACGCGCCGTCGGGGAGAGAGGACTGCGCGAACGCCTTCGTGATGTGGTAGGCGGTGAGCGGCGTTTCCTCCGCGGGCTTGAAGACCACGGGATTACCAGCCGCGATGGCGGCGTAGATGGATCCACCGGGGACTTCGAGCGGGAAGTTCCACGGGCTGATGACGGCGGCGACCCCGTAGGGCTCGCGCGTCGTGTACGCGAAGCGGTCCCGGTGCTCGGACGGGACGACGTCGCCGAACAGCCGGATCCCGTCATGCGCGTAGTCCTCACTGGACGCGATGACGTACTCGGTCTCGTCGTAGGACTCGTGGAGTGGTTTCCCCTCCTCGCGAGAGATACACTCGGCGATCTCGTCCTCGTTGGCCTCGAAGTACTCCGTCACTTCTTCGAGGATTGCCGCGCGCTCGAAGGGCGTCATCTCCTTCAGCTCTTGACGCGCGTCACGCGCGGCTCGGACGGCGCGAGCGACGTCTGTTGCGTCGCCATCCGGAACGGTGTCGAGGACGCTGCCGTCGATCGGCGAGACGACATCGATGCCGTCGTCGGTGTGCGCGTCGACCCACTCCCCGTCGATGTAGAGTGTTCTCATGGGTGACTCACTCTCCCAAAGCCCGGACGTGGCCAAAAAGTTTTCGCGAAAAACCCAGACTGGCCGACGATAACTCAGTCAGAGAGCGGGGTCGTCGAGAGCCAAATGGACCGACTTGTCCTGCGTGTACTCCTCGAGCGCGTCTTTCCCGCACTCTCGTCCGATACCGGAGTTTTTGAACCCACCGAACGGCGTCCCCGGCACCGTCCCGAAGTACTGGTTCACCCAGATGCTCCCCGCCTGGATGTCCGCAGCCGCACGGTGTGCGCGGGACGCGTTCTCCGTGAACACGCCCGCGGTTAACCCGTACTCCGTCCCGTTCGCGATTTCGACGGCTTCCTCGTAGCTCTCGAACGTCATTACGAACTGCACCGGTCCGAAGACCTCCTCGTTCGCGATCCGCATGTCCGGCGTGACGTCCCCGAAGACGGTCGGCTCGAAGTAGTAGCCAGCCGAGAGGTCGCCCTCGGGACGCTCACCGCCCGCGAGCACCGTCGCCCCCTCCTCTCTCCCGAGCTCGACGTACTCCTCGACTTTCTCCAGGTGTTCGCGGTAGCAGAGCGGCCCCTGGTTCGCGTCCTGGAGCGGGTCGCCGACCGAACGGTCTGCGACGGCGTCGAGGTAGTGGTCGAGGAACTCCGTCTCGATATCCTCGTGAATGAGGAGTCGCGTTCCCGAATCGCAGGACTGACCGTTGTTGTAGAGGCCGGCGACGGCCGCCGTCTCCGCGGCCTCCTCGACGTCGGCGTCCGGGAACACGACAAAGGGGTTCTTCCCGCCGAGTTCGAGCGTCACCGGCGTCACGTCGTCGGCCGCCGACCGCATGACCTCCCGGCCAACCGGTACCGAGCCAGTGAAGGAGAGTTTGTTCAGCCCGTCGTGGCTGCTCACGGCCGCGCCGGCCTCGTCACCATAGCCGTTCACGACGTTGAACACGCCGTCCGGCAGGATGCCCTTCGAGAGCTGGGCCGCGCGGACGATGGCGAGGGGAGCCTGCTCCGGCGGCTTCGTCACCGACGTGTTCCCCGCCGCGAGCGCCGCGCCGACCTTCCAACCGAGGAGGAGAATTGGATAGTTCCAGGGGAGAATCTGCCCTGTCGCCCCGTACGGCTCCTCCCGGACGTACGCGAAGGAGTCGTCACCGACGTCGGGGACGCGGCCCTCCTGTGCGGCCGCGACCGACGCGTAGTACTCGATGAACGCGATGCCCGTCTCCGCGTCAGCTCGCGCCGCGTACAGCGGCTTCCCGACTTCGAGCGTCCCGAGAAGCGCGAGCTCGTCGAGGTTGTCACGGAGCGCGGCCGCCCACTCGCGGAGCGCGTCTCCGCGCTCCATCGCCGTCAGGTCGCCCCACTCGCCGTCGAAGGCGTTCCGGGCGGCTGACACCCCCCGGTCGACGTCCGCCTCGTCGCCACGCGCGACGTCCGCGAGCGCGACACCCACAGCCGGGTCTTCGGGGCTGAACGTCTCACCGGACGCCGCGTCAACCGTTTCGCCGTCGATGTAGTTCCCGAAGTCGACGCCGTCCGTCGCCTCCGCGATCGCTGCTTCGTGGTTCTCCTGTAGCGTGCCATCGTAGTCAGTCATGAGTGGTTGTCGTCAGTGTCGTAGTCGCGTCCCGATACTTACCGCGTGAGGACGACCGCGTTCTCCGGCCGCCACCCGACCTCAACGGATTCTCCCACCGAGAGATACTCCCCCTGGTCGGTGATCTGGAGGTCGACCGTGAGGTCTTGACCGTTCGCCAGGCGCACCTCGAACTTCCCGAGGTTCCCCTTGTAAATCTCGTCGACGACCTCCGCCTCGAAGCGGTTCGGAAGCCCCTCCGCCTCCTCGCCGAGGCGTATCTTCTCCGGGCGAATCGCGAACGCGACGCGGCCCTCGGCGTCCGCTTCTTCCGGGACTCGGTACGTGACGCCGTTCGACTCAAGGACTGCGCCGTCGTCGACCGTTGCGTAGTCGCCGTGCACGAGGTTCGTTTCGCCGATGAAGTCGGCGACGAACTCGGACGCCGGCTGCTCGTATATCTCAGTCGCTGTCCCAAGCTGTTCGAGGTGTCCGTCGTTCATCACCGCGATTTCGTCGCTCATCGTGAGCGCCTCCTCTTGGTCGTGCGTGACGTAGACGAAGGTGATGCCGAGCTCCTCCTGGAGGTTCTTCAGCTCGACCTGCATGTTCTTCCGGAGCTTGAGGTCGAGTGCCCCCAGCGGCTCGTCCAACAGCAACACCGTCGGCTCCGTCACGAGCGCGCGAGCGAGCGCGACTCGCTGCTGTTGCCCGCCAGAGAGCTGGTCGATATCGCGGTCTTCCATCCCGGGCAGTTCGACGAGTTCGAGCGTGCGCGACACGCGCTCTCGGATCTCCTCGGAGTTGTCGCGCCGGAGCAGCCGATCGAGTGCACCCTTATTCGGCTCCTCCCCCGGAAGCCCCTGCATCTGCAGGCCGAACGCGACGTTCTCCCCGACCGTCATGTGGGGGAAGAGTGCGTACGACTGGAACACCATCGACGTGTCCCGCTCGAACGCCTGTCGGTCGTTCACCTGTTCACCGTCGATGTGGACGGCCCCCTCAGAAGGCTCCTCGAAGCCCGCGATCATCCGGAGCGTCGTCGTTTTCCCGCAGCCCGACGGGCCGAGGAGCGTCAGGAACTTCCCGGACTCGATCTCGAAGTCCACGTCGTCAACGGCGAGGACGTCGCCGAACCGCTTTGTCACACCGTCCATCCGGACGTCGTACTCGGTCATCAGTCGCTCTCACCCCCGATAGTACGTCGGTCAATCATCGGATTCGTTATCAGTCATTCAGGCGTTCTGGATTTCGGTCCACGCTTCACTGTACAGCTGTGTCGCCTGCCCGATATTCCGGATGAACTCGAGGTTTTGCATGACCTCGTCGGGCGGGTAAATCGCCGGGTTGTTCAGCGCGGCGTCGTCGATGTACTCTTTCGCTGCCGCGTTCGGCGTCGGGTAGTAGACGTAGTTCGAAATCTTCGCATTGATCTCTGCGTTCAGGAAGAACGTGATGAAGGCGTGCGCGGCGTTCACGTTCGCGGCCTCCTTCGTGACAGCCGCAGTGTCGACCCAAACGACGCCGCCCTCCTTGGGCACCCGGTATCCGATTGGTGACTCGCCGTCGGTGTACGTCGCCCAGTACGCGGAGAACGCGTCGCCGGACCACAGGTGGACGGGGCTCGCCTGCTCGTTTTGGAGCGCGGCGTCCCGACTCACCGAGGAGTACGTAGTCAGGAGCGGCTTCTGCTCGATGAGCGCCTCTTTCGCCTCCTGAATCTCGCTCTCCTTCGTGGAATTGAGCGAATAGCCGAGGCGCTTTAGGGAGGCCCCGATGGTCTCCCGCATGTCGTTCAGCATCGTCATCTGCCCCCCGTACTCGTCGCTCCACATGAGATCCCAGGAGAAGGGATATTCGATATCTGGGGTCATGTTCGTGTTCCACCCGCAGCCGCTCGTCCCCCACTGGTAGGGGACGGACCATCGGCCGGGGTCGGGGTCGTACGGCGCTTGGTCGATCCACCTCCGCTCGAGGTTATCGAAGTTCGAGAGTTTGTCGAGGTTGACCTGTTGAATCATCCCCTGGCTCGCGAGGATGTTCACCATGTAGTCCGACGGAAAAATGAGGTCGAACTGGCCGGTGCCGCCGGCCTTGAGCTTGTTGAACATCTCCTCGTTGGACGCGTAGTTCGAGACGTTGACGTTCACGCCGTACGCCTTCTCGAAGATTTCGACTGTCCCCGATGGCCAGTAGTCCGTCCACTGGAAGACGTTCAGCGAATCCCCGACGTCGTAGTCGAGGTCGGGCAGCCCCCACTCGGCGCGGACGTCCGCGCTTCCCTGTGCGGACCCACCACCCCCCGTCGTCCCCGTCGTCGTGCCGCTAGTCGTCGTCCCGCCGGTTCCGTCGCCGCCGTCTCCCCCCGAGCAGCCCGCTAGCCCGGCCATGGCGCCGGCTCCGAGTGCACCGGTCGTTTTCAGGAACAGCCGCCGATTCGAAGTGTTCTCTCTTTTCATGGGTATTGGTACCGTTCTTCTTGGTTATTGTCCACCGTTGCCATAAATATTATGGATGGGTGGGGCTACCAGGTGAGCCCGGCGACCTTCTGGGCGAGTGCGATGAGGGCGAACGTCGCGAGCAGGATGACGGTCGCGATAACGTTCACGCCCGGCGAGATACCCTGTCGGACCATCCCGAAGAAGAAGATCGGGAGCGTGTTCTGGTTCCCGATGATGAAGAACGTCACGACGAAATCGTCGAAGGACATCGCGAACGCGAGAAGTGCTCCGGCGATGACGCCCGGTTTGATGATGGGGAACGTCACCCAGCGGAAGGTTTCGAGCTCGCGCGCCCCTAAGTCCATCGCGGCCTCCTCAAGCGTCCGGTCGAAGGAGGAGAGCCTTGCGAGGACGATGACTGTCACGTAAGAGATATCGAAGGCGACGTGGCCGATGATGGCCGTGCCAATGCCCTGCGTCAACCCGACGAAGTTGAAGAAGAGCAGGAGGCTGATACCCATCACGATGCTGGGGATGATGAGCGGCATGAAGGTGACGCCCTGCAAGAGACTGCGACCCGGGAAGTCGTAGCGGTCGAGGGCGAGAGCGAGCATCGTCCCGAGAGTCGTCGACACAACGACGGTGACCGCGGCGATGTACAGCGAGTTCTTCAGCGCGATCCATGCGGCCTGCGGGTCGACGCGAGCGATGGCACGCCCGTCGAGGAGCGCGCTGTACCACTCTGTGGTGAACCCCTTCCAAACGATCGCGGTCTGTGAGTCGTTGAAGGAGAGAGCGATCATTACCACGATCGGGATGTAGAGGAACAGATAGAGTGCGATGGCCTCGAGACCGAGTGCAACGCCACCGAACCGCTGGATAAACCGGGAGCGTGTCCGCTTGAACCAAGAGACGGTCACGGAGCTCACAGAATGTCACCTCCCGTACGCGACTGGTAGATCCAGATGCCGAGGAACATAATCACCATGAGGATGAACGCCGCGGCGGCACCGAGCGGCCAGTTCCCGGCCGAGCCGAACTGAGAGGCGATGAATTCGCCGACGGTCGCAGTGTCCGTCCCGCCGAGGAGCTCTGGGATGACGTACGCCCCGACTGCGGGGATAAAGACGAGGAAGCTCCCGGCGATGACGCCCGGCATCGAGAGCGGGAGAGTCACTCTCCGGAAGGCGTCCCAGCGGTCCGCACCCAGGTCCATCGCCGCTTCTTCGAGCGTGGTGTCAAGCTGTTCGAGGCTGGCGTAGACGGGCAGAATCATGAACGGGACGTAGATGTAGACGAGGCCGAAGCCGACGGCGAAGTTCGAGTAGAGGAGGCTGACGTTGTCCGCGATGTTCAGGGTCGTGAGGAGATTGTCGAGGAGCCCGTTCTTCGCGAGCATGATCTTGATGGCGTAGACGCGCACCAGGTAGGACGCCCAGTAGGGGAGGACGACGAGGGCGACGAGGATATTCCGGTAGTTCGCGGGGGCTTTCCGCGCGACGAAGTACGCCATCGGATAGCCGATGGCGAACGCGAAGACGGTGGTGACGACGCCGAAGTAGATGCTCTTGAAGAGCAATTGGACGTACGCTGTCGGTTCGCCGCCGGCGACGTTCGGGACGAACGGGACGAAGTGGCCGAGCGCCCAGCCGAGCGTCCACCAGATTGTCTGCGGTATCGACGCACCGTCGGGGACGAAGAAGTATGCGTACTGCTGGATGCCGAGATGCTCTGGGTCGAGGAGGACGGTCCCGAAGGCTCCCCGGGTCCCGAAACTGTAGTAGAGCATGACGGCGAGCGGCGCGACGAAGAACACGCCGAGCCAGAATGTCGCTGGCGCGGCGTTGAACACGAGGCCGACGTATCTGTGGCGGCGAACGCGAGTGACCAACCCGCTCCCTCCGCTCGTGCGTTCAGTTGCCATACGTGAGTTTCTCACTCACACTGGACCCCGTGGGGAGTAATAGTTTTCCCCATTCGGTGGGATCACCGATGATTCGACACCTATTACGAGTTAAACCCAAAAATACCTCCTCATCCGGGTTGTTTTTGACGGAGGGCGTATAACGTACGTGCGTGTCAGAGCCCACCCATCCAGCAGCGGACATTGACGATGTCGACCGGAGTATCCTGAAGATACTCCAGTCGGACGGTCGGACCGCCCTCTCCGAGATCGCGCGCCGCCTCGACATGGGTAGCGCGACAATCCACGAGCGCGTTCGTACCCTCGAAGAGCACGGGTTCATCCGCGAATACCGTGCCGTTCTCGACCCCGAGCTCCTCGGCATCGACGAAGTCGCGTTCGTCAACGTGGAAGCCAATCCCGGTCGGTTCGCCGAAGTCGGCGAACGCATCGCGGAACACCGCTCCGTCCAGGAGGTCCACGAGCTCACCGGTGCCGCCGACCTCCTCGTGAAAGTCCGCGTCCGTGGACGCGAAGGCCTCTCCGACTTCCTCTCGACGCTCGGTGAGTACGACGGCGTGCAGAAGACGTCGACGAACGTCGCACTCCGAACCGTCAAGGAGGAGAGCCGCCTCGACTTGAACGGCGATGACTGACCCTTCGGTCCGCTCGGAAGTCGGGTCGCTCGACCGCGTCATCGTCCACGAACCCGGTGACGAGTTCACGAGCGTCGTCGACCCGGACGCTTGCGGGTGGGACGGGCTCCCGCGGCGGAAGCGCGCCGCGAAGGAGCACGCCGAACTCGTCGATACCCTCGAGTCTCACGACGTCGACGTTGTCGAGCTTGGAGAAACCGGTGGCGACCTCGCGGAGTCACTGTTCGTGCGGGACGTCGCGTTCTGCATCGAAGGCGGTGCCGTTGTCGGGCGGATGCACGAACCGATCCGGCACGGAGAAGAGCTCCGGATGACGAAGCGACTCGTTGACCTCGACATCCCAGTCTACCACAGCGTCCACGGCGACGGTGGGTTTGAGGTCGGAAACGGTGTCTGGCTGGACGAGGACACCTTGGCGGTCGGCCGGTCGAAGACGACGAATGCGGAAGGCATCCGGCAGGTTCGCGGGGTCCTCGACACCTACGGTATCGACATCGTCGAAGTCCCGATCTTCGGAAGCACGGAAAGCACGGGCCAAACGCACCTCGCACTCGTCTTCTCGATGGTCGCCGACGACCTCGCGCTCGTCTACTCGCCGGCTGTCCCCTCGGAGTTCCGTGACCTCCTCCACGACCGCGGCATCGAGACGATCGACGTGCCGACGCGCGAACAGCGGAACATGGCGACGTCCACCATCGTCGTTGACGAAGACGTCGTGATTCTCTCTGCGGGGAACCCCGAGACGCAGGCCGCGCTCGAAGCCGAAGGCCTCGATGTGATCGAACTGGATGCCCGAGAGATCCGGAAGACAGGCGGCGGACTGAAGGGGCTCGTCCTTCCCCTGGCACGTTCGTAGGCCAGAAAACTGGTTAGTGTACGGGACACGCATCGCCACGCAGAACAAGTCTCTCTCCCACCCTGATTCCGCCGAATTATTTACGACGAAAACCGGGAGAGGGGGTAAATATTTATCTGTAGTCGGGGTGAGAGAGCGGGTATGCAGGAGTCCGCTGACGTCGTGGTCGTCGGGGCAGGTGTCACCGGCTGTGGGGTGGCGCGACAGCTCGCGACCGACAGGGACGTGCTCGTCGTCGACCGCAGCGGTGTCGCCGCGGAAGCGACCGGCCGGGCCGCGGGTCTCGTCGCTCCGACGCTCTTCTACAAGGACGCACCCGACGTCGCACGGCACGCGAACGCCTTCTTCCGCGAGTTCGACGGCACCCGGCACTTCGAGTTCACCGAGCGGGACCGCTACGACCTCGTCACCGAGGACGGCGTTTCAGACGCCAGCGCGGACGCGGAGCGCCTCGCAGATCTCGGTTTCCCCGTGGAATTCTTGGACGCCGAGGAAATCGAGCGACGCGTCCCCCGGTTCGTCGTCGACAACTACGCCGCTGGCGTCCACTACGGTGATACGGGCTGGGTGGACCCCTACTCGTATACGGTCGCGCTGAAGCGGGACGCCGAAGCGCGTGGCGCAACGTTCGCGGTCGGCGTCGAGGTCACGGGCGTCGAACCCGGCCGGGTCGAGACAACCGACGGAATCGTGGAGTGTGCGGACGTCGTTGTCGCGGCCGGCTGGCGAACACGCGATCTCGTCGACGCCGACCTCCCGCTCGCCGCCTACCGCACGCAGTGTGTCGTTCTCGAACCCGAGGAACCCCTCGGAGACGACTTCCCGCTCGGCCGGCTTGGCGACCGCGGGCTCTACTTCCGTCCGGAGCACAACGGCGACCTCCTTATCGGGGGGAGCCACCAGCGGATGGCTGACCCGACCGGGGCTTCGACACAGGCTGACGAGTCCTTCGAGCGCGAGATCGCACTCACCGTGCCAGAAATCCTCCGGGGGTTCGACCACGCCGGCCTCGTGAACGGCTGGGCTGGCGTCGACTCCGCCACGCCGGACGCCCGCCCCGTCGTCGACCGCGTCGACGGGGTCGTTGTCGCCGCCGGGTTCAACGGCCTCGGGATCATGATTTCGCCCGCCGCACACGCTGCCGTCACCGAACTCGTCGCTGAGGAGGAGGAGGCGCCGTTCGACCGGTCGGTCTTCGCGCTCGACCGCTTCGAGGGCGGCGGGGATTTCGAACTGACGACGACGAGCGACCTCTGACGGTACTGGCCGCTCGGCTCCGACCCGACCAGAGCGTACTTACGGTATTCTGCCCAAATCGCAGAATCTATTTTGGTAGGATGCTATAATTGGCGAAAGTTTATTGGCACTTTCGGTCGATAGTGGAAGTGATGAGTCACGGTGACAACACCCAAGAGCACGATCACGCAGCTCGCTTCCGAGAGCAGACCCCAAAGAGCCGTAAGTTCCACGACCGAGCCGCGAGCGTCACACCGCTCGGCGTCGAGTCGAACGTCCGCGCCTTCGACCCGTACCCGTTCTATACGGAGTCCGCCGATGGATCCTACATCACGGACATCGACGGGAACGAATACCTGGATTTCCTCCTCGCCCTCGGCCCCATCATCCTCGGCCACAATCACCCGGAGGTGACGTCGGCGGTACAGGAGATGGCGGAGACCTGCGACATCACGGCGACGCCGACGCGGACGGCCGTCCAGTTCATGGAGAAGGTGAAGGAGATGACGCCGTCCATCGAGCGCGTCCGCATGGCGAACTCGGGGACGGAGGCGACGATGCACGCCATCCGAGTCGCGCGCTCCTACACGGGGAAGTCGATGATCGCGAAACCCGAAGGCGGCTACGCGGGCGCACACGACTACGCGCTCCAGTCCGTCTGGGCGTCCGAAGAAGCGCTCGGCCCCGCCGAAGAGCCGAACGCCGTCCCCTACGGGACCGGCATCCCCGAACAGGTCTCGGAGACCGTCGCCCCCATCCCCTTCAACGACAAGGAGAACACGGAGAAGATCCTCCGAAAGCACGCCGACGACATGGCGGCCGTCATCATCGAGCCCATCATGTTCTCGTGCGGCTGCCTGAAACCGCGCGACGGCTACCACGAGTTCCTCCGCGACCTCACCGAAGAGTTGGGAATCGTCCTCATCTGGGACGAGGTTATGACGGGCTTCCGACTCGGCCCGCAGTCCGCACAGGGCCGCCTCGGCGTCACGCCCGACATGACGACGTTCGCGAAAGCCGCCGGTGGTGGCTACCAAGTGGCCGGCTTCGGCGGGCGGAGAGAGATCATGGAGGAGATCGTTCCCCCCGGAAAAGGCGAGGGGGAGAAGTGGAACTCCTCGGCGTTCCACGGCGGCACCTACAACGGCCACCCGCTCGCGGCGGCCGCGGGGCTCGCCACCCTCGAAGTCCTCGACAGCGGCGACGTCTACGACCACATCGACCGCCTCGGCGACCGACTCTTCAACGGTCTGCAGGACGCCGCGGACGACGTCGGCATCGACGTGAACGTCCAGCACATCGGCTCGATGGGCCAGGTCTACATGACCGACGCCGACATCCACCGCTACCGCGACACCTGGCAGGCGAACGAAGAGCAGTTCGCCGACTGGTGGCTGGAGGCCGCCGCCGACAACGTCCTCTTCGGGAACCCGATGCAGGGCGAGCGGTTCTTCACCACCTACACGCACACGGACGAGCAGGTCGACCACGCCATCGAGGTCGCGGAGGACGCCTTCCGCGCCGTCAACCACGACTACTGATGGTGGGGCGCGCTGACGAGCCGCTCCCCGACGCCGCGGACGCCGTCATCGTCGGTGGCGGCGTCGTCGGCGTCGCCGCGGCGCGCGACCTCGCCCCCGACTACGACGTCGTCGTCGTGGAGAAGGGAGCGGTCGCGGGCGAAGCGTCCGCCCTCGCGGCCGGCGAGGTGACGCTCGCGACGACCTACATCGGTGAGCGGGAAGGAATCGCGGAGTACGGCACGTCGTTCTTCCGCGACTACTCCGGCACGGGCGACTTCCACTACGAGGAGCGCAACGGCGTCGAACTCGTCCCGCAGGGGAGAGGCGGGGAGGCGAGAGAGTACGCCGCGGGCCTCCGCGACACGGGCGCGAACGTCGAGTACATCGACCCACCGACGGGGAGAGAGCGATACCCCCGCATCGACTTCGACCGGTTCGACGGCGGCATCGAGTTCCGCGACACGGGCTTCCTCGACCCGTACACGTTCGCGACCACGCTCGCCGACGACGCCGAAGACCGCGGCGCGACCATCTGCACTGAACGCGCCGTCACAGGTCTCGTCGTCGAGAACGGCACCGTGACCGGCGTGGAGACCGAAGGCGGACGCATCGACGCTGACCACGTCGTCGCGGCCGCCGGTTGGCGGACGACGTCCTTCCTCGCGGAGCATCTGGAGATCCCCGTGCAGCCATACCGGACCCAGTGCATCGTCCTCGAACCCGACGACCCCGTCGGCGAGGACTTCCCGATGGGGTGGCTGCCCGGCGAGCACGTCTACTTCCGTCCGGAGCTAAACGGGGACGTCCTCGTCGGCGGTTTCTCCTTCGCCGAAGACGACCCGGAGCGCGCGAGCGGGCAGGCCGATGAGGCGTTCAGACAGCACGTCGCCGAACTCCTCCCGCGGTTCGTCGAAGGCGGGGACCGCGCGCGGTTCGTGAACGGGTGGGCCGGCGTCGACGGCGCTACTCCGGACACGCTCCCCATCATCGACGCGCCCGATGCGGCTCCCGACGGTCTCGTGGTCGCCGCGGGGTTTCACGGCCGCGGCGTCATGACCGCCCCCATCGCGGCCGCCATCGTCAACGCCCTCGTCCGTGACACGACTCCCCCGTTCACCCGGGACCCGTTCCGTCTCGACCGCTTCGAGGACACCTCGCCCGACTTCGAATTCACCTCCATCAGCGCGGGCGACGACGACTACGACTGATCGTACCGCTTGAGAGCTCTCGCTCTCGCACACCCGGACCGACGACTCGGTTTGATTCGACGACCACGGCATCGCACTCCGTGCACCGCTCTTGGTCGGCGAGTACGGGAGTGCCAGTCAGTGTCCGCTCCCCCCATGCGGTGATGCGCTGCCCCGCGCCGCTCTCTACGCACATTTCGTCGCGGCGGGCGGTGTGCACACGCGAACTCCTCGCGACCGCCGCCTGCGGTCGTACACACGGACGTGCTCGCCGATCCAGCGAACCCGCGTGTGCCCATCGCCGACGCCGTGTCGGTATCGCTCCACGGACACGCAACCGTTGCGTCCCGTCTCGAAAGCCCCACCGCGACCAGTGCGCTCGACGGCCCCGCCGCGCCGTTGACTTCGTGGACGGCGGGTCGGAAGGGTCGGGAGCGCTGACGCGGATTCTCGTCGCCCGCTTCCGCCATCAAGGACGACGCGAGACGCGGCCGGAAGCCGGCGACCGGGGCGTCGCTCACGCCATCCCCGACTCCGTCCGGGTGGCCCCGGTCCCCGACGTCGACGACCCGTTCGACATTCGCGCATCGAAACCACCCAGCGCTCGACCCCGGCGTTCCCCGAGGCCTTCAGCGGGACTGTCTCGAACAGCTCAACGCGACTCGGTCTTCCCGTCGCGGCGGTCCCGCTCACGAGCGTCGGGGTCGCGGCTCTCGGGACTCCCGTGGCCGCCACCGCCGGGCGTTCGGACGGTGACGGTCGAGCCCGCGTCGACGTCGACCGTCGTCTTCGCCGGCACGGCCTCGCCGTCGACGAGGTTCTCGCCGGTCGCGCCGTCCGCACCGCCCGAGACGCCTTTCGGCTGGGTGCGTCGCCGCTCGGTGAGCAGTGAGACGGTAGCGTCACGCTCGACGGTTAGCGAGCGTTCGAGGCCGAGTCCGCCCCGGTGCTCGCCGTCACCGCCGGTTCCCGGTCGGAAGGCGTAGCGCTCGACGCGGAGCGGGTACTCGGCCTCCAGCACTTCGGCGGGCGTGTTCAGCGTGTTCGTCATCCCGACCTGGACGCCGTCCATCCCGTCGACGTCACTGGTCGCGCCGGCCCCACCGCCGATGGTCTCGTAGTAGGCGAAGTCACCCTCTCGAGAGCCGATGATGAGGTTGTTCATCGTCCCCTGCCCGTGAGCGGGCGCGCGTTCCGGGACGGCCTGTGCGAGCGCCGCGAATACGACGTCGGTGACGCGCTGACTCGTCTCGACGTTCCCGCCGACGACGGCCGCCGGCGACGCGGGGTTCAGGAGAGAGCCTTCTGGCGTCGTCACCGAAACCGGGTCGTAGCAGCCCTGGTTCGGCGGGATCTCCGAGTCAGTCAGGCAGCGAACGACGAAGTAGACCGCGCTCTTCGCGACGGCGAGCGGGGCGTTGAGGTTTCCGGCGACCTGGTCGGCGGTGCCCGTGAAATCCACGTCCAGCGTCGCGCCGTCGACGGTGACTGACACTTCGATGGGGACGTCGTCGTCGGTCACGCCGTCGCCCTCTAGCACGTCGTGAGCCTCGTACGTCCCGTCGGGGATTTCGGCGAGTTCGCTCTCCATGCGGCTGCGTGAGTAGTCGATGACGGCGTCGAAGGCGTCGCGGACCGTGTTGCCGTGCTCCTCGAACAGGTCGCCGAGTCGCTCCTCGGCGCGGTCGTGGGCGGCGAGCTGCGCGCGAATGTCGGCGCGTCGCTCGCCGGGGGTGCGGACGTTCGCGAGGAAGAGGTTCATGACGTCCTCGACGATGTCGCCGTCGCGGACGAGCCGAACGCCGGGGAGGCGGACGCCTTCCTCGTAGATTTCGCGAGCTCCCGCCGGCATGCTGCCGGGCGTGGACCCACCGACGTCCGCGTGGTGCGCGCGCGAGACGGCGTACCCGACGATTCCCTCGTCGCCGACCGGTGCGAGCGGCGAGACGAGCGTCACGTCCGGGAGGTGGGTGCCGCCCTCGAAGGGGTCGTTGAGCGCCCAGACCTCACCCGGCTCGGGGTCCTTCGCCATCACCGCCTCGACGGCCTCGGGCATCGCGCCGAGGTGGACCGGGATGTGTTCGGCCTGCGCGACCGTCCGGCCCTCGGCGTCGAAGAGGGCGGTCGAGCAGTCCTGTCGCTCCTTGATGTTCGGGGAGTACGCGCCGCGGATGA